>CAYQCQ010000222.1:0-1539 GCA_964416035.1 uncultured Candidatus Bathyarchaeia archaeon | reverse complement strand
ATTGTTAAGTCATTTCTCACTTATTTGAGGTGATACCAAACACCAATGGCCTTGACCATCAGACTAGACTTAAATATGGCTCGTTGTGATTCTCAGAAAAATAACCGAGGAAAGGCCCATGAGCTTGGTGAAACTCCGCCTTGGCATCATCGGTACGCTAGCGTTCGTTATTGCTGTCTCGACGCTTTTCTTCACTGCCATCCTGAGTTTGATGGGTGCGTTGAGTCTCGTCGCTCTTGCGTTCTTCGTCGTAGTATTCAACATAGCACAATGGCTTGTCGCACCTTACCTCATAGATGGTTTGTATGGAACACGAAGCGTTTCGAAGTCGGATAACCCGAAGCTATCGGCCATGATTGAGAACCTGAGTCAAAAGATCGGAGTAAAGACCCCTAGACTAATGTTAGCCAACATGCCGATTCCCAACGCCTTCGCCTACGGTTCACCCATCGCAGGAAACAGGATCGCCGTGACAAACGGATTGCTCAAGGAACTGGAAGACGAGGAGGTTGAGGCTGTGGTCGGGCATGAGCTAGGCCACTTGAAGCACAGAGACGTTCAAGTAATGATGCTGGTGTCGGTGCTGCCTGCGATCTTCTTCTACTTGGGCTATTCGATGATGATGTCTTCGGCATATGGCCGCGGGGATCGAAGAGAAGGAGGTGGTGGACTGGCCGCTCTGATCGGGATCGCTTCCATGATCCTCTACTGGATTCTCACACTCTTCGTCTTGGGATTGAGTCGGATGCGTGAATACTACGCAGATCGGACGAGTGCTGTGTCGGTTGAAGACGGCTCACGCAAGCTCTCAGAGGCTCTTGCGAAAATTGTCGCATCGACAGGCAGAATCAAGAGCCGGTACGTCAACTTGAGGGGTTCAAACAGTTTCAAGGCGCTCTTCATCAGTGACCCTGACAGAGCTGAAAGGGATCAAGTGGCGATCGCTGCCTCAAGAATGTTTGGAACAGATCAGCAGCTTGTTGAGAAGATACTTACAAGAAAGGTCACTCCGCTGGACAGAGTGCTCGAGTTGTTCTCGACGCATCCCAACGTAGTGAAGCGCCTGCAAGCCCTCCGAAAATTGGCATAGAACTGGGCAGCCGGATTCTGTTCACCGGTCCTTGCTCCTCAGTTTACCTGCTTGTCACTGTCACACCTGTGGAGCCGCACTTCTCTGTATCCGTTTTTCTCTCGACTGAGAGTATGTTGCAAGACTTATTTGTCTCTGGAAAGACGAAGCAGCTTCAACACCAAGGGTTACGTTGGGGATGAGACAGGTGAAAAGCACCGTCGACTTTACGAAATTGTCGTATGGTTCCTCAGACCTGGTGATAATGGCGTTCACACATTTCGCTAACCACGTCTACGTGCAGATACATTTAGCCCTGATTCCAGTCTTCATGAAGGAGTTCAACCTAAGCCTCGGGCTCGTCGGAATAATGGTCATGATCCCCATCCTCTTTGAAGCCCTCACAACAATACCAGCCGGGTTCCTCGCAGACAAACTTGGATACTCTCGCCAAATCATTGTCAGCTTAG
>CAYQCQ010000221.1:0-1578 GCA_964416035.1 uncultured Candidatus Bathyarchaeia archaeon | reverse complement strand
TATCGCGATTGTAGACTGTCCACTAAGGTATCCGCAGACCTCCCTTGGATTTACAGTGAGAGTACCGCCTGAGACATACGATCTTGCTTCATGAGTATGTCCGCAAACAATTAGGTGATAGTACTGGCTTCCAATCAGCGAGTTGAGTAGGTCAAGTTCATCTCCATGGGTCAGGGCTACTCTCATTCCGTCTGCTTCAACTTCTGCGAAGGTTCGACGAACTTCTTTTCCGATCTCGGCAAACCTCTTTCTCAAGATCTCTTTTTCAGCATCATTGTTTCCGTAGATTGCTATCATTGGCGCTTTCAGGTCACTGAACGATCTGGGAACAAACGGGCTTATGATGTCCCCTGCGTGGAGAACAAGTGATACCTTGGCCCGATTCAATTGATCTACTGCCCTCCTGATCATGGGTAGGTTGTCATGGGTGTCTGATATCGTTCCGACGATCAAATCATTCACCATGGCCTAGATGTCGTGTTCGAGTTATATTGAGGTGTTGTAGATGCTACTTGCTGTTGGTTCGAACGAGATTTTCTGTGATCTCTGCAGCTATGCGTCGTGCTGCTTTTGACACTCTGCGGCTGAGGCCTTCAGCGAAATCTGTTGTTGGCTCTATCTCGACTCCGTAGATCTTTACTGTTTTCGGCATGCTTCTTGATCCGAAGCGTCTTCCGAGTTGGTAGGCCGAGGCGAAGTTGAAGTGATGAGGAGCGGTAAAATGCACTGTATTCTTGAGTTGGTCTGGCTTGAGCCTGCGTACCGTGCCGATCCGACTGTTTGTGGCTATTGCATCGATTATTATTGCCCTGTCGTATCCCATCATTTCCTCGACGAGTTCAATGCCGCCCGCGCTAACTTCCTTGATGTCGATGCTAAGTCCTTGCGGCAGTTCTTTTCTTACTAGCTTGGCTACGTGGTTTCCCACACCGTCGTCGCCGAGAAGAGGATTGCCGACTCCGATAACGACGGTTTTCAGAAGCGTCTCATCCTCTTAACGAGTTTCTTCTCTGGGCTGTAGATATCTATCTCAAGCGGCATCTGTCCGGGCAGGGTATGCGTCGCACACGCCAGACATGGATCGTACGCCCTGAATGCCATCTCGACCATGTTCAGAATTTCGCCATCAACTTTTCCCTTTCTGATTAGTCCCTGGGCCGCTTTCTTAACAGACATGCATATACCGGCGTGGTTATGGGTTGTTGCCACTATCAGGTTGACCGCTTGCATGATTCCCTCAGGATCTGTTTTGTAATGGTGGATCAACGTTCCTCTAGGTGCCTCGACTGCCCCAACGCCTTCCTTTGGGCTCGCCGTTGGAATGATTCTTACTTTGCTGCTTCTCACGTCAGGATCCTGAGCCAGCTCCAGCAATCTTTCACTTGCATAGAGAGTCTCGATGACTCTAGCCCAATGATATGCCAGAGTTTCGTGAGCAGGCTTCTTCAGGACCTCGAACATCTTCTCATAGGCGGCTTGAGCCAGCGGGGTTGGGATTCCGTTGGCCACATTGAAACGGGCTAGGGGGCCGACCCTGTAGATACCGCTATTCTTTCCATCAACCAGACCTTTCCAGCC
>CAYQCQ010000220.1:0-1664 GCA_964416035.1 uncultured Candidatus Bathyarchaeia archaeon | reverse complement strand
TACATCCATCCCAGTTTCTTGTACATGAATCTTTGACGGACCTCGTTCGTCAGGTGCTCCTTACCGCGGATTATGTGGGAGATCCCCAGCAAGTGGTCATCTACTCCACACGCCATATTGTAGAGAGGCCACACTCTGTACTTGCTCCCGACTCTTGGATGCGGGGCCTCCTCTGTGTCAATTACTCTCAGAGCCGGCCAATCTCTTACTGCTGGGTTCGGATGGTTGAGATCAGTCTTGACTCGCACAAGTGCTTCTTTCTCGTTGTATGATCCGTTAAGCATCTTCTCCCATCGAGCTAATTGCTCCGAAGGCTCAAGGTCTCTGTCTGGGCATGGCTTCGACGCCAATGTCAGTGTCCTGAAGATCTCCGTATTGCATGTGCACACATACGCCCCACCTGTTTCCAGAAGTTTCTCTGTCCATTCATAATAGAGCTGCATTCTGTCGCTCTGGATGACCTTCTCATCCCACTTGCAGCCGAGCCATAGGATGTCTTCCTCAATCATGTCATAGAACTCCAGTTTCGGCCTCTTCAAGCGAGGGTCAGTGTCCTCGAAGCGGAGCACAAACCTGCCATCATACATGCGAGCGTATTCGTGGCAGAGGATTACGGCCCTTGTCGAACCTATGTGGAGAACGCAATCCGGGTTCGGAGGAAATCGTGTCACTACTTGAGCATATTTCTCCACATTTGGAAGCGGAGGCAAAATTCTTCTCTCTCTTTGCTTTTCCTGGATCAGTGTCTCTGGCCAAGTCTCTTCTAAGATTCTTCTTTGACCCGACAACGATAGCTGATTGATTTCCTTAACTGTTTGACTGCACAGTCCAGCAAGTTCCTTGGTCACGGGTCGTAGGTCTGGTCTCTCCGCGAGGACCCTTCCCATCACCGCCCCCATTTCGGCTCTGCCACCATGCTTGACAGCGTTGAGTAGGGCCGCCCTCCGAACTACCGGAGCAATCTCATCAGTTGAACTCATGGCGACAGGCCTACCTCATCAACTGTTCGAATCTGACTGAGTTCGCGATTAGCTTCCCTCATCTCCAGCATTGGCGTTTCCCAAATTTTCCCGTGACGGTTGGTCAACTATTGCCAAGCTTGGTCAAAAACCCTTGCTCGGCGGCAACTGCTTGACGCTCTTGGCGAAGGCATGAGGAACATGTTCTCATTCGCTTCATCTAAGGAGAACTACTCCAAGCAGAACCGGGATCAGCACTACTGCAAACATCCAGTATGCAACCAACTTTGACATCTCTCGAATAAGCTTGGTAAGGGTGGTGAAGGTTTCTCTTCCCAGGGTCTTAACCGAAATGCTTTCAGAGTTCCACTCTGCCTCTGAATCCTCTAGATCTTCAAGAGCATCTCGAACCGCCGATTCGACATGTAATAGAAGCACGTCCTTATCGATGGCTTCACCGACAGGGTGGTAACCTAACTTTGTCGAAACTCTTCCGCTGACCATATGAGTGTCCGTGGTCATTACCTCAGCCTCGTTAATGCCCACTCGCTTCAACACTTTGAGAATATCCTCTCGCAGGCCTACTCTCATGTTATTACCGTCAATAGTAACGTATCCCGAGAGAGCTCCGTCCACCTCAATGAGTATTACCGAGAGCCCACAAGGCCCTATACCCTGATCCAAAGTGAACTCTGCAAGTCTCAA
>CAYQCQ010000219.1:0-1716 GCA_964416035.1 uncultured Candidatus Bathyarchaeia archaeon | reverse complement strand
GTCATCTGCTCTTTCACGTTTGTCCCAGAAGATCTTGTTAAGAATGCTCTTCAGAGGATGCAAGGGCTTCTGCCAACAGAATTCATCTCCGGCTTAGACCGAGATAAGGTCTATCCCCGTACGGGAAACTCAGCCACGCGTTTATTTCGTACGAAGTAGGATCAGAATAGTCAATGGATCTTGATGGTGGCCAGAAGTGGGTAACATGAGGAATCCGGCATACAACAGAGTAGTCGCAATAGCAGAAGACATCAAGGCTATGAGAATAAGAGGTGCAGGCGAGATAGCGAGGTCGGCTGTGGAAGCGCTGCTGCTTACGGCCCAAGACTCTACGGCGAGCAATCCAAGAGAACTGGTCGAAGAAATAGAGTCGGCTGCGAAGTTGATGGTGAGGACGAGACCGACGGCGGTCTCTCTGCCGAATGGTATCCGCTATGTCATCCACAGAGTTCGAGAAGGAGAACGCTCAGGTGCTGGCCTGGAGTCGCTCAAGCAAGTTGCTGTCAAAGCGTGTCGTGAATTCATTGAGAATTCAAGGACAGCGATCGAAAAGATCGGGGAAATCGGCGCTAGGAGGATTCGAGACGGAGATATCCTAATGACACATTGCCATAGCTCGGCTGTTCTCAAGGTGATCGAAACGGCGTGGAGACAGGGCAAGAGAATCAAGGTCTACGCAACCGAAACGAGGCCTAGGTTTCAGGGAAGAATTACTGCTGAGAAACTTGCTCAAATGGGGATCCCAGTTACCCTGATTGCCGACGCAGCCGTTAGGTACTTCATGAACGAGGTTGATCGCGTAATCGTCGGGGCTGACGCGGTAAGCGCAAACGGCGCTGTCGTGAACAAGATAGGAACCAGCCTCATAGCCTTGGCGGCCAGAGAATCTCGGACACTTTTCTTCGTGGCAGCGGAAAGCTACAAGTTCAGCCCCGAGACAATGTTTGGAGAGCTGGTCAAGATCGAGGAGCGGGACGCCTCCGAGATAATTCAGCCTTCAGAGTTGAAATATCAGAACATCTCGGTTGCAAATCCATCATTCGACGTGACTCCACCCGAGTACATCGACCTGATCATAACCGAGAGGGGGATAATACCGCCTCAAGGCGCCATCTTCCTTCTCCAAGAGGTCTTCGGAGTTACGACCCCTGAGGAACTTGAGGAGTTTCAGACCTACGAGTTGCGGGAGGAGGACCAGTTTGACGCTTAGAGGAAGCATCTTCTATGCTAGGCCTGAGGAGATAGATCCCGAAAGATATGTCATTGCAGATTACTACGTGGAAAGCCCTCTCACAGTTGCGAAGGCTGGCGAGCAAATAGCGACAGAGGAATCCATTGGAACTTGGACCGAACTGACCACGACGACTGAGCGAATCCAGAGGCATCTTGCCGCGAAAGTCTTCAAGTGGAAAGGCAAGTCAAGAGGATTTGTGACCGTGGCTTTTCCCGACGAACTATTTGACGCCGAGAACGGGGGCATACCGAACATCTTGAGCATAGTGGCGGGAAACCTGTTTGGTCTGTCAAGCCTGAAGAATGTGCGACTGATAGATGTAGAGTTGCCGAGAAGTATAGTTCAGTTCTTTCCTGGACCAAAGTTCGGCATCAGAGAGCTGAGAAAGATAGCTGGAACCTTGGAGAGCGGGAGGCCGCATCTCGGGACCATAGTCAAGCCAAAAGTCGGGTTGACTCCAGAGGAAACAGCGAAGGTAGCGT
>CAYQCQ010000218.1:0-1720 GCA_964416035.1 uncultured Candidatus Bathyarchaeia archaeon | reverse complement strand
TGCTAAAGACTCCGTCAGTTATTATCAGGATTCGGCGATAGTTCTTCGCTTCTGCCTTGTCCAAGACTCGGGCCAAGTCATCCGGGTCGCAATGCTTGTAGATTGCCCGGTCAGCCTTTGAGAGTCGAACTCCGTCAATGATGCTTCCGTGATTCAACTCGTCGCTGACTATCAAATCTCCTTCGTCAGCCAATTGAGGGATGAGGCCCTGATTCGCCGTGAAACCAGCTGAGAAAGTCAGCGACGCCTCAGCGTGTTTGAACTTGGCGAGCCTCTCTTCAAGCTTCATGTGTATGTCCATGTTTCCGGCGATTGGCCTAACCGACCCAGATCCCACGCCGTACTTCTCAATGGCTTCGATGGCCGCCTTCTTCAATTTTGGATGGTTGCTTAGGCCCAAGTAGTTGTTTGAGCAGAGCATGAGAACCTCTTTTCCATCGACAATCGACTTAGGTGAGCTACTGCTCTGCAAAATTCTGAGTTTCCAGTCTAACTGATCCCTAACCAATAGCTCGTATTCTTGCTTCAGGAAGCCTACGGGATCTCTCATCTCACTTTGACTCCTAAGAGGCATTCGGAAACGGACTTGGCCATAAAGCTATTTGTCTAGAAATCTTCCTCGGGTTCTGTGGCTGGGAGTTAGGTTAGTTCAGCCTAATCCTTGTGTTACCTGAGCTGTCCTTTCATGTACCGCTTGTTCAGCTTCTCCAGCATATCTTTGGTCATGGTAGCCAAGTCGTAGTTAGGTTTCCATCCCCATTCTTTGCGGGCAGCACTGTCGTCGATGGACATGGGCCAGGAGTCGGCGATTTCTTGCCTGAAATCAGGCTCGTATTCACATGTGAATTCTGGAATGTGCTTTCTAATCTCTCCGGCGAGCTGTCCAGCTGAGAAACTCATACCTGCCAAGTTGAAATCAGAATGATGCTTGAGTTGAGATAGGTCAGCTTCCATCAGTTGTATAGTAGCCTTGATACAGTCGGGCATATACATCATCGGAAGGACCGTGTCCTCTCTTACGAAACATGTATATCGCTGGTGCTTGATCGCTTCGTAGAATATTTCTACAGCGTAGTCCGTTGTGCCACCTCCTGGAGGAGTCTCGCTGCTGATTATGCCTGGATAGCGAATGCCTCGGACATCAACACTGAATCGCCTGAAGTAATAGTCGCAAAGTAACTCACCGGCAGCCTTTGTAACTCCATATATTGTTCTAGGCCGCAGCACCGTTTCCTGCGGGGTATTCCTGCGAGGAGTCTCCGGACCGAAGACTGCGATAGAGCTTGGCCAGAAAACCCGTACAAGCCCCTTCTTCCTAGCGATCTCAAGAATGTTATAGAGACCATTCATGTTAACTTCCCAAGCGAGCTGCGGGTTCTTCTCGCCTGCAACTGAAAGTACAGCCGCCAGATGGCAGATTGTGTCAATGTCATACTTCCTCACGAACTCTTCAATGACCTCTTTCTTGGTCACATCGGCGAAGCCGAAGGGACCAGAGTTTAGAAGCTTCTCGCTGGGCCTGGTTTTGTGCCCAAGAGCCACCACGTTATCATTACCATATCTCTTGCGGAGCTCCATCGTAAGTTCGGAGCCGATCTGACCGAACGCTCCTGTTACAAGAATTCTCTTCATGACGCTTTTCAACGGCCAGACCTCTACCGAATCTCGCCATCTCGGATTGAAGCTCCAAGACCTTGTGAGCGTACTTAAAGGTCACTCA
>CAYQCQ010000217.1:0-1733 GCA_964416035.1 uncultured Candidatus Bathyarchaeia archaeon | reverse complement strand
TCATCAATGGCGTTGTGGAAAAGCCATGGTGCGGAGGAGTGGCCTGTCTTCGTTCTGCACGTGAGCTTAAGGTGACAGCTACCCTTGTAGGCTATTGTGATATTTTCGGCACCGCTGGGCTCGCCGAAGATGGCGTAGTCCGCTCGAACACCATTTTCGATTAGATTTTTGACCCCTCGTCCCTTACCCTCCTCGTCCACAGCCCCTACGACTATCAGCCTTCCTGGAAAATCTTCAACCGTGAGTAGGCTTGCCGCTGAGATCATGGCTGCGAGAGCAGACTTTGCGTCCACGGCGCCCCTGCCGTACAGCTTTTTTCCGTTCATTCTCACAGGTATCCTTCCGGGAACCGTGTCCATGTGGCCGCATAAGAGAACAGTAGAGTCGCCACCTGCATACTCTCCAATGGCGTTACCGGCTTCATCTATTCTGGATTGTAGCCCGAAGGAACGCATCTCTTCCACGAGAAGTTGAGCTATTTCGCTCTCTTGCCCTGTAGGACTGTAGAGCTCAACCATCTTACGCAGAAGATTGACTTGGGGGTCGACGGAGCTTGACATCTTCTTCATCAACAACCGTGTCCAGTATATCGGCTACTTTGTCAAGTTGTTCTTGGGTGATCACTAGAGGGGGAAGAAATCTCAGAATATTGCGGCCTGCGTCGAGGGCTAGGGCACCTCGGCTCTGAGTTTCGACTAGCATGTTGTAGATGTCGAAGCGGCATTCGACACCGATCATCAGTCCCTTTCCCCTGACCTCCCGAACAATCCTGTATTTACGGTGCATCTCCTCAAGCTTCTCCATGAAGTGTCTCCCCAGCTTAGCTGCCCGCTCTGGAAGATTCTCACTCACCATGACATCAATGGCAGCCGAAGCTGCGGCACAGACAAGTGGGTTGCCTCCAAACGTGCTGGAATGTTCTCCACGCTTCAAGGCGCTGATCACATCTTCTCGGGCCACCGTCACGCCAAGCGGTAGGCCACCTGCAAGAGACTTTGCCAAGCAGAGGATGTCAGGTATGACCCCTGAATGTTCACAGGCGAAGAGCTTTCCGGTCCTTCCGAAGCCCGTCTGGACTTCGTCAAAGATGAGGAGTATACCGCGCTTGTCACAGAGTTCGCGAAGATCGTTTAGGAAGGTCATAGGCGGGATCCGAACACCCCCTTCCCCTTGAATCGGTTCCACAATGACAGCGGCTGTCTTCTCAGTGATCGCCGCCGCTACAGCTTCTGTCTTCCCGTAGGGAACGTGCTTGAAACCGGGCACTAGGGGTTCGAAGGGAGTTCGATATCGGGGATTCCATGTCGCTGAGAGGGCGCCCATGGTCTTTCCATGGAACGCTTCAACAAAGGCAATAATGTCAGTCTTTCCTGTGAACCTGCGAGCCATCTTGATGGCGGATTCAACCGACTCGGTACCACTGTTGGATAGGATTGCTCGTTTCAACCCTTGAGGTGTTATTGCCATGAGCTTTCTGAGGAAATTAGATCGGGCCTCTGTATAGATCGAGTTATGGCAGGAACAGAGAAGTTCGGCTTGATTTTTGATGGCTTCGACGATTTTTGGGTGGCAGTGGCCGAGAATAGCAACGCCGTAGGCACTCGTACAGTCGATGTACTCCTTGCCGCTCTTATCCCATACGAGTGCACCGTTTCCTCGCTCAATGACAAGGTTCTTCCGCGCGTAGATGTTGGGCGTAAACTGCTCCTCAACAGCTATGACTTCCTTTTCAT
>CAYQCQ010000216.1:0-1747 GCA_964416035.1 uncultured Candidatus Bathyarchaeia archaeon | reverse complement strand
TGGCGATGTTCTTATACCCGCTGCTCTACATGGGCACGTTCATCGCATCCTGGCTAGGTCGAAGCGATGTGGCGTATGGGATATGGTGTGGCACAGGCATACATGAAACAGCTCAAGTTGTTGCCGCAGCAGGGAGCATTGGAAAAGCAGCCCTAGAAGCCGCGTTACTTGTGAAATCTGTTCGAATCTTCATGATAGGCCCCGTCGTAATGGTCGCATCCTACTTTCACAGACGAACTGGTTCCAATCTAACAGGTAAAGCGAAAATGGTGGTACCGACGTTCGCAATCCTATTTGTCGTCAACACGGTTGTGTGCGCAGCGCTCGACTGGGCCTCTGCAATAGGTCTTTCAATGCCCGCAATCAAGGAATGGCCTGCAGTGAAAAGTGTCCTTTCCTCGTATGTAGTTCCTTTCCTGCTTGCGACATCTTTCGCCGGAGTGGGAATGAAGGTCAATGTGACAGCGATACGAAAGATGGGTGGAAGAGCCTTCATCGCGGGTTTAGCTACAGCAATGGCTGCAGCTCTGCTGGCCTTGCTCCTCGTTATAGTTGCGTTGCCGTTTCTTTAGGCATGTGTGATCTCAGTCCAACTCTATGCTTGTGCCGATCTTGGCTTCGCGAGCCTTCCTGTAGGCTAAGTTTGCCGCAGCTGCATCTTGTACCCCTATCCCAACTGACTTGAAAACTGTTATCTCGCTGTCATTTTCTCTGGCAGCCTTTAGACCAGCGACGATCTGCCCTAGCTCTGCGTAGATATGATCCCGCTGTATCAACCCGGACTTCAGAGGGATGACAATGTCTCCTGCCTCTTGCAGCGAGGCCTCCAATGAGTCCACAACAAGCTTTGATCTGCGGATTGTGAGGTCGTCAAGTTCACGTGTGTCTGGTCTGAAGGAGCCGATTGCGTTGATGTGAGTTCCGCTTCTCAACATATCTCCTCTGAAGACGGGCGTTTTTGATGTTGAGGCTGTAACGATTATGTCGGATTCTCTTACAATATGGTTAGGATTGCCCTCTATGCGAACTTCAATTCCAAGTCTCTGTCTCATTTCTTGGGCGAATCGAGTAGCCCTCTCTTGAACGATATCGTAGACGAGAGTTGACTGGATATTTCTGACTTCCTTGATGGCCTCAAGCTGAGTCTTTGCTTGGGTTCCCGCACCGAATATTCCTACAATGCTTGCATCGTATCTGGCCAGATACTTCGTGGCAACTCCGCTCGCGGCCCCGGTCCTCATCGCCGTAATGAAGGATCCTTCCAGCACAGCCTCTGGTTTCCCTGTCTCAGGGTTGTTTAGAACTATGAGGGCCATGACTGTTGGTAAGCCGTGCTTTGAAGGATTGGTATCATACGAGGTGACAATCTTTGTTGCCAAGGCCCGCGCCCGGCTCAGGTAAGCTGGCATAGCCCCCATCCAACCTGCCTCATCAAACACGGTGAGCCCGACTCGCGTCGGCATTACCGCGGTCCCGCAAGCAAGCTCTTTGAATGCCTCCTCTACCTCAACTATAGTTTCTCTCATCGTGAGTACTCTTTTGAGATCCTTGGCGGAAAGGATTAGAACCATAGCTTTTCACTCTCAGATCCTGTTCTTCTCCTAGTTATTTGGAGTAAGGATCTTGGTCTTTAAAGGATCGTCATGGAGTTCCTCATGGAATGGAATCAAGGGAAGTCATTTAGGCAGACCGATTGCACGCGTATGCGTGTGGGAGCATTGTCTGTCGGACCGGCGAAGAGAACAGA
>CAYQCQ010000215.1:0-1756 GCA_964416035.1 uncultured Candidatus Bathyarchaeia archaeon | reverse complement strand
ATCATACCAGGCCCGGTCTTGGGAAGCATCTCCTTGGCCTCAGCCAGTCTGAGCTTAGGTACAAGCTTCCCCCCTATCGTCAAACCTTCGACATCTGTTAGAAGAATAAGCATGTCCGCCTTGAGCGCGCCAGCAATGCTAGCGGCGGTTCGGTCGCCATCGACGTTCAGGGGCTCATACTCACTGCTCATCGCCACAGGCGACACAACCGGAAGATATCCTGCGTCCATGAGGAGTCGGAGCAGATCCGTGTTGATCTTCTCTATTCTGCCAGTGTAGCCCCCATCAATAGCCATTCTTCGCCCCCGCTCGTTAATGATTACGAGACGCTTCTTCCTCTCTGCCTTGATGAGTTGACCATCAAGGCCAGAAAGGCCTACAGCTCTTACACCTCTGCCCTCCAGAGCTGTGACTACCTGCTTGTTCAGTTTGCCAACCATCACCATAGTGTAGATATTTACTGTATCCCGATCCGTGTATCGGCTTCGGAACCCGTCAGGAGAGATAATAAAGCGCTGCTCTTTCCCTAGCTTCTGAGCTGTGTCTGTGACTTCAGCGCCTCCGCCATGAACGAAGATCACCTTGTTCTTCTCTGCCAGTGCCTTGATGTCCGCGGCCATTTCAGGGCGTAAACCACCTTCAAGGATCCTTCCTCCAGCCTTAACAACAACTAGCATCCTGAATTCCCCCCTCAGCTACCTGTTATTCTCCTTCTCCAATCGAGGTTGATCTGGCAAGAGAACTCTGCCTTCGACGCTCTTTGCACACTTTAGAAGTGGGACCGCTAGGTTAATGCCCGCAACGAGGCGAGTTTGTTCCCAAAACTCTGGGCATGAGTTAGCTTCATGGAAGAGAACCTGCTCTTTGCCCAATTCGATGCTTTCCTGTATTATGCTCCTGATATTCCTGTATGACTCCACGTTCATGTATGCACTATATGCTGCCTCCAGTCTTCTGTTCCATGCTCCAAAATCTCTGCTCTTGCCCTGATTATCCTGCTTGATTTTCGTGACAATCTCGAAAGAGGGGGTGAGCCTCTCGAATTCCGATCTGATGTATTCGTCATCCGCGAATTTGTCCTTCCCCACATTAACCATGGCATCCAGAGCAAGAACCCAAGCCTCGTCCTTCCCCACAGCCTCCGCAGCTCTTACTGCTGTCTTCTGCACTTCACTCGGCAGACTTACCCCGAAGACCATGTTTCCAAGAAACGTATTGGTGCGAAAATCTTTCAAGCCAGCGCGCGCGAGGGCGGAAGGGTAGCAATACGGCAAAGTTCCATGTTCCTTTACAACGATTATCCTAAGGTCATAGAACCATTTCTCAATATACTCCTGCGCCAAAAAACCGACAGGATTAGATATTGACGGCTCCGTTTCATCGAGAAATTTGATCAAGGACTCTCGATCTCGAGCTAGGCGAACCTGCTTCCCGTGGGTGCCTGCGTCCGGTTTGACAACAATGCTTCCATTACCCAGGTCTCGCCGCATCAAATCAGCGATCGTCTCTTCGTTGTGGATTTGAATATCTCCGCGTGTCAAATCATGGGAGTCGCACGGGACGTAGACAGTCTTTGGAATAGGTATCCTCTTCTTCCAGAACTCGATGAGGGTTCGAAACTTGCTGAAGCATACGGACTCGATTCTCAGCGGGTTCAAGACGTATTTTCCGTAACCTTCGAGGATGCTTGCAGCGTAAAGACGGCGGTTCTTACTCTGAGCGCGGTTGAGAATAGCGGTTACATCTTTGATGAGGG
>CAYQCQ010000214.1:533-1774 GCA_964416035.1 uncultured Candidatus Bathyarchaeia archaeon | reverse complement strand
GGATAAGATGTACTCACTGAAGAGACATGACATCCTCAAGGAGCCTGAGCGCTTCATTGAGTTTTTGCACGCCGTCTTCGGCGCAGGCGCGGCTACCATAGAGGAACTCATCATCCAATCCATATGCACCGCAACCGGCGTTGATGCTCACACGCTGAACGAGCACACACTCCGACATTGCCTGCAAGAAGCTGAAAAAACGCTCAGAACTGACAAGAAAGCAGGAAAATAGGGCAGAGACACCGATCAGGACCATTTCATGCCCGAACGCCAGTGCGCCGATCAGCATACTGATCTGGTCGACAAATATCAGAATCACCTTAGGACTGAACTATTCCGTCGACGCCATAGCACTTCGTGAGATACAGGCCGCTCGCTTCATAGCCTAGACTTGGCAGGAAAGACGTGATTCTGCAAACTGTTCATGCGGCTCATTCGACACATGGAGATGCCCGTTCTTCGAGATTGCATAGCAACGATCATGGCGGTCAACTATTAATATCCGTCAGACGTTCAGCATATTGGAAGGATAGTGCCGTACCAGTTGTCGAGAGAAGGAACACAGACTAGGACTACTCCAACTGACAAGATCGAACGGCTTATCAACGAGGCGAAAAGGGCGAAGACAGAGACACAGTCGGCTAGAACTCGGGAACCGGAAAGCGATAAGAAAACGAGTGTAGAGAAAGCAAAAGCACAAGGTGAGGCACCAGCTGACAAGAGAAGTTTGAGGGAAGAGATACTTGTCACGCTTACCGACACTAGCAAGGAGCTTTCGCGGATAATTGGAGTCCTCTTAGATGAGAGGGAGATTCCATCTAGTGAGCCGCAGATTCTTCCACGGTACTGTTGCTATTGCGGCCGCGACCTCCTTCCAAACGCCCTCTACTGCGATCGATGTGGAGCCAGTGTCAAAGGCTCCTAGCCAGGAGCAGCGCGAAGCCGTCGCGAAGGCAGTCTCGCTCTTTGCCGCTGTACCCTACGGGCAATGAATCCCGCAAACAGAATCATAGCTAAGACATAAGCCAAGATAATGTACAGCCTAGTGTAGTCCGTCCTCCACAATGCCCTCACCTCCTTCGGAAAGTTCATCAGGACAGAAGCCCTAGGCGCGGTCGTCCTTACATCGCCCACCCATTCTTGAAACGTATGCACGATCACTGTACCCCAAACCTCGTCCACCCAGAAAGAGGCAACCGAACCTTGGTCATACCAGCCTCCACCCCCCGGAGAACCTTATT
>CAYQCQ010000214.1:0-523 GCA_964416035.1 uncultured Candidatus Bathyarchaeia archaeon | reverse complement strand
GCATGATCCACCTCACAAACGCCATTCTCGTCCCATTACCGAACTCAACGAACGGCGCGACAGAAAGGTTGGCGATCGACCCCTCGGGAAGCCATCCAGCTCCGCTCACGACCCCGTACTTTGACTCCACCTCTAAAAGGAAACGCACATTATACCTTACCTCAAAAACCGTATCGTCGCCAAGGTCGAAAGGTCGAGATGTGGCATTGTAGCCGTCGCCGAATCTGAGGAATGTTAGCTCAATCCCATCCGACGGAAAAGCTAGCTTCGGAACTTCCAGTGCATGTCTTCCTTGCAGTAAACCCTCCTTCACCTCTCCGGCGTTGTCGCTGACATACTGGCGACCGTCGATCATGACAGTGAGGCCCTGATACGGAAGTCGAACTGTTAGGATGTAGCCGTAGTCAACGAGGAAGCTCTTCACTAGCTCATTGTTCTGGTAATCTAGTTCGGGGGTTGCCCGATCCTCATTGACAGCAACCTTCACTTGGTGCTCCCCGAGCCGTCTCAACCACGAATACAT
>CAYQCQ010000213.1:0-1832 GCA_964416035.1 uncultured Candidatus Bathyarchaeia archaeon | reverse complement strand
GTGATATGTGAAGAGGTATCCGGGATCTTCTTGCGATTCGGATCGCTTCGTCGACACATTCAATCAGTCTATCCGCTTCGTTTCTGATATGCGTAACATGGACACCTCCGTGACTTGCCGCCACCTTGCAAAGCTCCACCAGTTCATTCTCGTCAGCGTAGGAACTGACTGGATAGATGAGGCCAGAAGATATGCCAACCGCGCCCTGAGTCATGGCTTCGCCTACCAGCGTCTTCATCTGCTCAAGCTCCTCCTCGCTCGAAGGCCTCCGATCAAACCCAATGGTTATCGCACGCAGCGTCCCGTTACCGACAAGCGAAGCCACATTGATCGCTGCATGCAGCTCCGATATCTCTCCGAGATACGAGTCAAGGGTATCCCACCTCCAATCATCGAGCTCACCTGCAAGCCCGGAAAGATACTTGGCCAGTTTGGGCTGAATCTCCCTCCTAATAGGCGCCACTGAGAACCCATCTTGGCCAACGATCTCAGTCGTGACTCCCTGAGTGATCTTCGGTTTCGCGAGCGGATCAGAGAAGAGCAGTAGATCTGAGTGACTGTGAGTGTCGATGAATCCCGGAGCAACAACCAGCCCTTTCGCAGATATGGTCTCGTCAGCAGCCGATTCTGCCTCCGAGGAAACGCATGTGATCCTGTCGCCGGAGATGTACACATTCGATCTTACTGGTGGATTTCCCAGCCCATCAAAGATCAAACCGTTTATGATCCTAACATCATATCTCAAATGAGACCACTCGCCGACCTTCTGTGGCAACATGGTACGTGGTCAGAGAATAAGAAACACCCATCTAAATACGGCATCAGCCTCATAGCCCACCCCAAACTGGAAAAGAACAGAGGAACGACCAATGCCCGAACTTCCAGAGATCGTAAACCTAGCTCGACAGATGACCAAGGAACTCCAAGGAAAACGAATTGGAGACATCGTGTTGCCTCAACCCAAATGCGTCAACATGCCACCCAAGAAGTTCCGTCGTAGGATAATCGGCAAGACAATGAAGGAAACGAGTGCGCATGGAAAGTGGCTGTTCACCAAGCTGAACCCATCAGACAATTTACTCTTGAACCTCGGAATGGGAGGAGACCTCCGCTACCACAGAAAACGCAGCACCGTCCCAGAGAAATATCAGCTTCGACTGATGTTCGCCGACAGCACCGAACTGACCGCTGCTTTCTGGTGGTTCGGCTACATTCACCTCATCTCAGACAAAGAGTTACCCAAGCATAAGATGACTTGTAGGTTAGGGATCTCTCCAATTGGAAAGGAGTTCACAGCCGAGAAGCTAAGCTCAATGCTATCAGGAAGGCGAGGAGCCATCAAAACCTTTCTACTTGATCAGAAGAACATCGCCGGAATCGGCAACGTCTATATCCAAGATACCTTGTTCAAAGCGAGACTTCACCCTCTCCGCAAAATCGAAACACTAACCAACACGGAGATTCAAGCGCTTCATCAGGCCATGCTTGACGTTCTTCATGAGAGCATCAGGCTTAGAGGTTTGAGGTATGAGAGAGACCTCTACGGCCGCCATGGAAGATACGGGGCTGAGCACTTCCTAGTGGGGTATAAGGAGAACAAGCCATGCCCTACCTGTGGAACAGCAATAGCAAAGATCAGAACTGGAAGTACCTCAAGCTACATCTGCCCGAGATGCCAACAACTTTGATGTTGAAGAACCCTTGCCTTACTCAAACCGAGATTGGCCTTTTGGAATACAGCCTGTACGTCAACATGATCAACGCAAGAATGATTGACCAGCCCACTACTATTCGAGTCGATGTCCAGTTCACTCTTGAAGCTCCGTGCCTAA
>CAYQCQ010000212.1:0-1870 GCA_964416035.1 uncultured Candidatus Bathyarchaeia archaeon | reverse complement strand
CATGATGCGCTTCGACAGATGCGACATGACGGAAGGTGTCCGCTACCTCTCTGAACCCTTCTTTGTCCGCAACATCTGCGAAGTTAGGATACAGAGTTCCCCATTCCAATTTTTCGCCTGCAGCCGCAGCCTTCAGGTTTTGCACGGTAGTTCCAATTATCCCAGCAGGATACTTTGCGGTAATCTCGACCTCTCCTCCTCGAAGTAACTTGAAGAAGAGTTGCGCATGCTCCTTTTCGTTATCGGCAGTTTCAGTGAATATGGCTGAGATTTGCTCGTACCCCTCCTTTCGGGCTACACTGGCGAAGAAGGTGTATCTGGTTCTTGCTTGAGATTCTCCGGCAAACGACCCTAGAAGGTTCTTCTCGGTTTTGCTCCCTTTCAGCTCCATGGTCAATCTCTCCTAACGTGTAAACTGGAAACTTGTCGTTCGAATAGATTAACATTACTTGAGTCAACCTGTTGTTGATTGGAGAAGAATCGTCCAACTCAGTCTCTTCGGAGATCTATTCCGAGAGCACGCACCTTGATCAAATTGAGGAAGACTCAGCTAGGGTACTCATATTTGGTACGACAGGGAAACTGTGCAGCCTGCCATCGAGACAGGGTGCTATTTCCTAGGTAACAGCGTAGTATCGTCTGAAGAGCGGATGGGCCTCTCTTCTTCGGGCAAGGACTCCGGCAAGCCCAAGGCCGGCTATGAATCCTCCTACATGCGCCCAATAGGCTACTGAGGAGTCAGTTGCCAACAGTCCCAAGGTCAGCTGGTAGAGAAACCAGAACCCGATCAGGAAGTAAGCCGGCAGTCTAATCAGACGTATGAATATACCGAATGGAACTGCGGTTCTAATCCTGACGTGGGGAAAAAGGTAGATGTATGCCCCGAGTACGCCCGATATTGCTCCAGAGGCGCCGATAGAAGGAACTGTCGAGCCCCAATCGAAGGCGAGCTGGAAGAGAGAGCCGGCAAATCCACAGATTAAATAGAAGGCAAAGAAAGGAACGTGACCACAGAGATCCTCCACGTTGTCTCCGAAAATGTGCAGGTACAGCATGTTCCCTGCAAGATGCAGGATTCCTCCATGGAGGAACATAGAGGTTAGGAACATGTAGTAGGTTCTTTGACGGACAATGGCGTTCGGCACGAAACCGAATGTCCTAATCATCTGGTCAGAGAGTCTAGGATCGATAAGGATCTGCCAGAGAAAGACTCCGATATTGGCTATGATAAGGGTCCAAGTGATCATCGGCATTATTCTTGTAGGGTTATCGTCTCCAAGCGGAATCATCGAATCACTATAACCATGACGGCGTTGAAGTGCATTGGGCCTGTCTATCTGACGGATTAAAAGGCTCTTCCAAAGAACAGATACCTAATCTCCATATCACGTGGGAAAAGCCATTCAAACGGTCTATGACGCGCACACCATTACCGAAGCTCAGTCATCGGTCTACTTTTATAGCTGGCAACGAAGGTTCAGTGATGAATCGAGAAAATCGACAAGTCGCCCGGGTAGCCAAGCCAGGTTAAGGCGATGAGAGGGCAAGAACCCTCTCGCAGGCCTCGAGATCTGAATTCAGATGGGCGTAGACTGGCTAGCCATTGGCCCTACGGGCCGCATGGGTTCAAATCCCATCCCGGGCGCCAAACCTCTCATCCTCTTGCCAGCTACACAACCGGCGCGATATTCTTAAATCGCACTTGACGCCGACCGCTTCGGAAGAAAACATAGAGAGCATGACAAGCTGGCGCATGCGGTGAGGATGGGGAGACAAGCAGTAGCCTTCGCTGCCGGATTGTTTGCAATAGTTACAGCGTACTGGTTGGTGATGAACTTTGTTGAGAATCCTGAGATTTCCTCTCTGCCCT
>CAYQCQ010000211.1:0-1908 GCA_964416035.1 uncultured Candidatus Bathyarchaeia archaeon | reverse complement strand
CCGAAAGAAACCTCCGAAGACCACTGGCAGAGAGGAGTTCGGTGAAGAGTTCGCTGAGGCGTACTTGAACAAGGCAAGATCGAGAGGATTGAGAAGAGAGGACATAGTGGCGACTGCAACAGCGTTCACAGCTGAATCCATCGCCTACAATTACCAGAGATTTGTGTATCCTCGATGTCGCATAGACGAGGTGGTGCTCAGTGGAGGAGGAGCCAAGAACCCTACACTTGTCAGCTTGCTTAGGAAGAAGCTAGGCCTGCCTATTTTCTTCCACGAAGATTTTGGAATTCCCTCTGAAGCGAAGGAAGCCATAGCATTTGCGATACTTGGCAACCAGACGACAGAAGGAAAGCCGGGAAATGTTCCATCAGCTACGGGTGCTTCGAGAGCTGTTCTCTTAGGTACGATATGGCCTGGAGGAAGAGCCCCTGTGGCCACAGATATGCCACGAACCCAATAGGGGAATATCACCTTAAATGAGTAGCCCGGATCTCTCGCAACATTGCGGATCTTCTTCAAGCAACAAGTCTCTCAGGTGAAGACAAAAGAGGGTTTAATATCAGGCCGTCGGCTCAATTGATTCTTGGCGGTGGTGAGGGATCGGGGAGATAGCCGTTCCCTGTTACCTGAAATCGGCTACATGCAGGGATCCGCCAACTTGTGGGAGTGGTACCACCGAACGGATGTGGGCCTCGGTTGCTGACAATGACATCTTGCCCTGTCAGGCCAATGGAGCAGAAGTTTCTTTCGAAGGAAAGAGGCTATCTGCTTGCTGCTGAACCCGATCAGGCTCGGAAGAGAGCAGTCGTAAAGCAGACACCTCGGCGCTGGCGGGATCACGAGGTGTAGGAGGCAGCTGAGACACCTGCACCGTGAGGAGTGCCTATCTTGCAGGGATGTCACCACCGCTACTTTCTATCCCTAAAGGCTTATCTGAAGGTCGGAACCAACATAGCAAGCCAAAATTTCGGAATGACAGGTGCCAAAATAGTTGAGTAGAGAAGCGAAGAAAGCACCGCCTGACATCAAGCTCTTTGGAAAGTGGAGCACGCAGGGCATTGAGGTGGTGGATCGTGGATTGCAACGATGCGTTAGCCTCAGGCCGGTTCTGAGTCCTCACACAGGCGGACGCCACGAACACAAGCGGTTCATGAAATCTTCGATTAATATCGTGGAGAGACTGCTCAACAATATGATGAGGCATGGTAGAGAAGGAGGCAAGAAGGCGAAGGCAACTGGCATAGTCAGAAATGCATTAGAAATCATTCACCTGAAGACTGGAAAGAACCCGATAGAAGTTCTCCTTAAGGCAATCGAGAACTCTGCCCCATGCGAAGAAACTACTAGGGTTAGCTACGGCGGAATAGTCTATCATCAAGCCGTAGATATGGCACCTCAGCGCAGAGTCGATCTCGCCTTGCGTTTCATTAGCGACGGAGCAAGGCAGGTGTCATTCAGCAATCCCAAGACCATTGACGAATGTCTAGCTGATGAAATAATTGCCGCGGCCGCAAGAGACAGTAAGAGCTTCTCTATCCGAAAGAGAGATGAAATAGAGCGAGTCGCCTTGTCGTCTCGCTAAAGGGCGACGAATTCTCTTTTTCCTTCTTTTTGCGGTCTCATTATTGAGTCAAAGGTTAAATATGGCGGCCTTGCCTTAAACTAAGAATCGCTTGAAATCCGGAGGAAGTATACTGGCTTGAGCGGATCCGAGAAACCGCATTTGAACCTGGTCGTGATTGGCCATGTGGATCACGGCAAGAGTACAATGACAGGCCACTTGCTCTACTTGACTGGCTACATCGACAAGAAAACAATCGACGACTACGCAAAGGAGTCTGAGAAGACAGGAGCAGGGGACACATTCAAGTTCGCATGGGTATTGGACAGCCTGAAAGAAGAGAGAGA
>CAYQCQ010000210.1:0-1909 GCA_964416035.1 uncultured Candidatus Bathyarchaeia archaeon | reverse complement strand
ATACCGCGTCTTCCCATCTCTTCCAAGACGGTGTGGCTGACTCCAGGAGTACCTTTTAGAGGAACGTAGAGAAAGCTCATCCCCCTCGTACCCTTCTCCGGCGCAGTCTTGACCAAGGTTAAGAACCCTCCTCCATCCTCAAGTTGCTCCATGACCTCCGTGACCCCGCTAATGTACATCTTCTCACCGTTGATCACATACTCGTCTCCGACATGCTTTGCCACGGTCTTCATGTTCGCCAAGTCTGAGCCGACCTCCGGTTCGGTTGTCGCTATTCCAAGAAACGACCGGCCCTTGCACAGGCTCGGGAAGACCTTCTGCTTTGTCTCCCTATTTCCATAGGTGTTAAGGATGTGGCCCCAAGAAGCCGGAACCAGGTAGAAGACTGCGGTGGCACATGTTATGTCTGCGCGTCCAATCTCTTCTCCTGCGATGCCGGCCAGTATTGGATCCGCTCCTGCGCCGCCAAATTCTGGCGAAGCAGTTATTCCCATCAAACCCAGTCCGGCCATGCCTCTGATAACTTCGATAGGAATACGCTTCTTTTCCTCCATGTCCCTCAGAACAGGAGCTATCTTCTTCTGGCAAAATTCTCCCAGAGTCTTCCTGAAAAGCTCCTGCTCGTCGGTAAAAGTGAAGTCTAGCATACTCAATCCACCTTCAAGACTTGCTTAGGCATCAGTAAATATAAAACAACTTCGAGATACAAGTCCCGCAGTTATGCGCGAATCACGAAATCGACGGCAGCATTATGTACATGCATCGTAGACATTTCAGAGAAGGAGCAACCCAAATTGGAGAAACACCGCGTATTGATCGTTGTATGTGACGGAATGGGTGATCGACCCGCTAGAATACGAGGATTTCAAACCCCTTTGAGTGTGGCCAAGAAGCCCAACATAGACGCATTGGCCGGGACAGGATCGATAGGTTTGATGCATCCCCTCGGGCCAGGAGTCAGGCCAGGTAGCGATGTTGCTCACTTCGCCCTTCTCGGATACAATCCCTACGAGTGCTATACTGGACGCGGTGGACTAGAAGCCGTTGGCGCAGGGATCTCGGTCAATCCTGGCGACGTTGCCTTCCGATGCAACTTTGCAACCGCAGACGACAAGATGATTGTCATGGATAGGCGAGCAGGACGAGCATCTGAAGGGAGAGAGGAGTTGGCGAAAGCTGTTAATGAGATCAAGATGAGCTCACCGGATGTTTCATTTGAGTTTACACCGACGGTTGAGCATAGAGGCGTTCTGATTCTAAGAGGAAAGGGCCTCTCACGAAACGTCTCAGATACAGATCCGCACATAGAAGGCAGGTCTGTTCAGAAAGCAAAGCCTGAAGACGCTGGTGAAGAGAGCAGACGTACTGCTGAGATCCTGAACGAATTCACCGAAAAGTCCCACTTGGTTCTCAAGAATCACCCAGTCAACACTGAGAGAGTTAGTATGGGGCTTCCTCCAGCAAACATAGTCCTATCGCGAGGGGCCGGAACCATTCCTCCGATTGAGACACTAGCCACGAAGCATTCCATTAGCGCAGCGTTCGTAGGTGTTGTCCCAATTGTGCGAGGGATCTGCCGCCTTGCAGGCATGCACCCAATAGATGTGGAAGGGGCTACAGGTGGCCTGGATACCAACTTCGTGGCGAAGGCCAAGGCTGCCGTCACAGCCATGGAGAAGTACGACTTGGTGTTTCTTCACATAAAAGCGCCAGATATCGCAAGTCACAACGGAGACTTCGAGAAGAAGGTATGGACGATAGAGAAAATTGACGGAGCAATGAAACAAGTCCTCAAATCGCTGGATCTCAACGCACACTACATAGTGCTAACATCGGACCACGCAACCCCAGTATCGGTGAAGGATCACTCAGCCGACCCCGTGCCAATTGTAATTGCTGGACCGGATTT
>CAYQCQ010000209.1:0-1915 GCA_964416035.1 uncultured Candidatus Bathyarchaeia archaeon | reverse complement strand
CGATGATTCTGAAGATAGACGATGTGATCGCAGCCGGAAAGCCGAGAGAGGGACCCCCACCGAGACCGGGGAAGAGGGGAGAGGAAGAGACGCCCTCCGAATTTGAGTAGAACATAGGAGAAGAACATCTGAACCAAACATATTTTCCCTTCTTTTTAGTCTGGTTATTATTGTCTTTCCTGTCAAGGCATCAAAATGAGTAGCGCGACAGTTTTCTCGATCCAGGGGCATAGAAAATCAGTCGAGACTGCCATAAGATGGCTTGAGCAGTCGAAGCATGATGCAGTTCTCTTAGGTCTGCCACAGGACCTTGAACATTTTGTCCAAGCATATGCCCTAGGAGAGATTTCTGAGGACGAACTCTGGAATAGCTATCAGCTGATGACCGGTCTGCTAAGACCACTCGCGGACTCGTTCAGATCCAAGTTGAAGCCGCTTCTCAAGTACCTGTCTACCTCGGCGCACAAACGCAAGGCAGAGGTCTACTGCTACGACGATCTGGCAACACACGTCCACTCTGGAAAGTTCGCTGAAAGAATTCTGCTCCTCTCCTATAGGGGAAGAGTCTGTTCTGACATAGACTTGGAGGAATGGCGGCAGACTCTCGTTGATGAGTTGCGAATCGCACAGTCTACTTGGAAGAGATCCGTTGAGGATCTTGTCGAGAAGACCTTTCAAAATGTCGAGAATGCGATCTTTTATGAAGGATTACTTGGACCGTTGGTGAAATACCTTCGACAAAGTGGCGTGTCGATTAGGGCTGTGCACATGTTGAGCTACTGGCGTGCCCCGCTTGACGCGCTGCGGACGGCGGCATCGCTTAGAGGAGATGCATACCTGACTGAGGAGAACATTAGGAGAGCCGTGGAACTCCACATGAAGTACCTAGACACAGTAATCTCATCAGATGATCTGGATGAATCGGAGAAAAAGTGGGCACAAATGGCTTCATTCCGAAAGGGCTTCGAGAATGACGCGACTACCCTATCGTAGCGCTTGGAAAAAGACGCCAAACGCATCGGCTGAGAATGACCCAAATTCGGTCAGAACCTACTTCCGGACTTTGATTCTGACCGCAAGAGATAATATGATACATTGCACATCCATAAGCAGAGCTAATGAAGCTCAAGGAAAACACAAAGCGATGCCAAAGAAAGGCAAGAAAGGAAAGAAGAAGAAGTAGGAGTGAACCGGAGCTCCGGCTTCCCCTCCACCTTTTTCTTTGGGCTGGCTACGCCTCAACCCTATAAGAGCTCGTTACTTGAGCCTTGTCTATGAGCATGGCACGCACTGAGCAGTATTTCTCCTCCGACAACAGAATTGCTCTGCGAACTTTCTTGTCATCTAGACCTGATCCCCTCAGGACATATTCAACGTGTATCCTTTCATAGTACTTCGGCGGTTCCGACCTTCGATGTCCAGTTATGTTCACGGCAAATCCTGTGAGGTTCTGACGTTGCTTCCTTAGGATGGAGACTATGTCGATGCCCGTGCATCCTCCAAGGGCCATCAGAAGAAGTTGCATTGGGGTCACGCCGGCGGGACGACCTTCCACGTCTGTCGCATCCATGATTGCAGACTTGCCATGCGAGTTTGTTCCCTTGAATCGTAGTTCTCCTAGCCACTCGACTCTAACCTTTGCTTCCATGAGATCACCGACGCGTAAGATCACTTGGCTCCGACGTAAGCCGTGAGTTCTATCTCGACCTTTATGCCCGGAGGTAGCGCCGCGCCGATCGTTGATCGTGCAGGAGGATCTTCCGGGAAGAACTTCGCGTATTCCCCGTTCATTCGAGAGAACTCATTCATGTCGGCCATGAAGACGGTCGTCTTTACGGCGTCGTCAAGAGAGGCTCCGGCTGCTTCTAGAATGGTTTGCAGATTGACCAGAGCTTGACGGGTCTGCTCTTCAATG
>CAYQCQ010000208.1:0-1915 GCA_964416035.1 uncultured Candidatus Bathyarchaeia archaeon | reverse complement strand
GATATGCTGAAAACCTTCAGATGCAACGCCATAATCGCGAATGCCTACCTAATCAAGAAGAATCTGGGACACGAAGCCGTAGCAAAGGGAATACACAGACTCCTCGACTACGGCGGCGTCATAGTTACTGATTCAGGAGCTTACCAGATCTTGGAATACGGCAACGTAGATGTCCAACCACAGGAAATAGCGCTGTTCCAAGAGGCCATCAGCACAGATATTGCGATCATACTTGATGTCCCAACAGGCTGGGCAGTCAGCAGAGCAAGAGCAGAGTGGACCGTCAACGAAACCATCCGAAGAGCCGACCTCACCCTGAAGACAATAACCAGATCTGACATCCTCTGGGAAGGCCCAATCCAAGGCGGGGCATTCCTTGACCTAGTGACCAAGTCAGCCAAGGAAATGAGCCAACGCCCATTCGCCATATACTCTCTTGGCAGTCCGACCCCCATAATGGAGCGGTACATGTTCGACAGACTTGTCGACATGATCATGACAGCCAAGATGAACATACCGCCATCAAAACCGTTACACCTCTTCGGTGCCGGCCACCCATTCATGCTCGCTTTGGCGACCGCCCTGGGCTGCGATCTATTCGACTCAGCATCCTACGCAATATTCGCCAAGCAAGGCCGATACCTGACAGAAAGCGGAACGCTCAGGCTGAGAGAGATCGAATACTTTCCCTGCTCATGCCCGGTATGTCAGCGACATACACCTAGCGAGCTGAGAGAACTCGGAAGACCTGACGCAGAGAGGAAATTGGCTGAGCACAACCTCTTCGTTTGCCTCGAAGAGATCAGACGCGTAAAGCAGGCCATTACCGAGGGAAGATTGTGGGAACTCATCGAGATTCGAGCAAGATCCCACCCTTCACTACTTCAGGCTTTTGGAACCCTCAAGAAATACGCCCGATTCATCGAAAGCCACAGCCCATCAACCAAGAAGAAAGGTCTATTGTACCTCGGATCTCGCGGGATATCAAGACCCGAGGTCATTCGCCACAGAACGAAGCTGTCTGAGTCTTACTCTCCTCCTAAAGGAAGCCGGATTCTACTTTTACTACCAAATGTTCACATGAAGCCATATCACACCAGTCCGCAAATGGCGACCCTAGATCCAATCCTCCGAGACAGAAGGATACACGCCTGCCTGTATGGTTCTCCTTATGGAGTAGTTCCACTAGAGATCGACGATGTCTACCCGCTGTCACAGACGGAGTCTCCAACCCCCACAGACCCAGAAACTGAGCAATTTGTCGCAAGCACAATTCGAGAGTATGTCGCGTCTTCAAGCTACGAAAGGATAGTTCTGCATGCCACGAATGATTCGTTGAGCAGGCGTCTGATACCTGCTTTGAAAAGACTTTCGCGTAAGACCGGTAGGAGATTCACCGTCTCTTATACAGGAGACACACCGTGGAGCAAGGATGCTCTCAAAGCTCTCTTCAAGGTGACGAAAAAGCGTTTAGAGACGCGTCGATCCCTATCCTAGAACGCGCAACGGTTGCGTTGTCGTGCATCAGCGGTCCGACGAAAGAAGTTGTTGGAGGCAGCCATGTGCGACATATACTTCGAGGCGGGCTAGACGTATATCCCTTGAACTGATTTCCGGGCTATCTTAGTTCTCTGATTCAGGTCGGCCTCGATGACCTTTGCATAGTTCTCAAGATCAGAGATGTCGATCTTCAGTTTGCAGGATTTCGCAACCGTCCGAACTGCAACCAGTGCAGCTCTCGGATCCGACCGTGACATGTCCGCGTAGGGAAGTATGGCGACGGCGGGAAAATTGTTGGCTTCAAATTCTCCAAGCATGATTGCCAGAGGGCCATAGACGTATAGCCCCTGCTCTAGCAAAGGTATCGCGAAGTTCTTGGCCCTAGTCCAGTAAGCTCTTGTGGGAACGATCCTTG
>CAYQCQ010000207.1:0-1920 GCA_964416035.1 uncultured Candidatus Bathyarchaeia archaeon | reverse complement strand
CAAGTCGGATGTGACAGTCGTTACTAAGAGGCCTCCAACGGAAAGAGAGTATGATGATCTTCTCTTTTCGTGGACGGTCTGTGCACATGTAAGATCCAACGCCGTAGTTGTGAGCAAGAATGGGTGTACGCTGGGAATTGGCACAGGGCAACAGGACCGGGTGACAGCGGCTAGGCTGGCCGTTGAGAAGCCTGTAGAAATGGGACGGAAAGAACGGCTTGCGGGCGCAGTCGCTGCCTCGGATGGCTTTCTCCCGTTCCGTGACACGGTTGATATACTAGCCAAGCACGGTGTTGTTGCAATTATTCAGCCCGGCGGTTCTGTGAAAGATCAAGAAGTCATTGATGCGTGTGACGAATATGGGATGGCGATGGTCTTCACGGGGGAGAGATGTTTCAGCCATTTCTAGGCGGAGTCAGTATGAACGAATCGGAATACGCAAAGGTGGGCGTCGACATACGCAAGAAAGGAATTGAAGTCTTCAGGTCTACCATTCGGGCGATGTATCCGACAGCATTCTGTGTTGTAAAGCAGGACCCGGACTTTCCAGAGTACGCCTTGGTTTCGCACGCGGACAGCGCAGGAAGCAAGCCAGTTCAAAACTACCTCAACTTCAAAGAGAAAGGAGACATCAATTCGTTCAGGGGAATAATGCAGGATGTTGTGGCAATGAATCTCGATGACATAATATGCGTTGGTGCGAAACCGATCAGCTTTGTAGACTATGTCGCCCTTAACAAGGCAAGAGTACCCAAAGAAGACTTGCTGAGAATTCTTAACTCTGATCTTGTGGAGCTGACAGATCTGCTAAGGGACTACGAGATCCTGCTACCTTTTGACGGGGGAGAAACTGCGGATCTGCCAGATCAGCTTTCCACATTGGATGTGTCAGGATTCATACAGGGGCGAGTTGAGTTATCTAAGGTCGTTACAGGAGAGAGGATCCAGCCGGGAAACAAGATCATCGGAGTTAGGAGTGGGGGCAGGGTTCGCTACGAAAAGAAACCAAATAGCGGGATCATGTGTAATGGAGTTACTCTTGCCAGACATTGTTTGCTGAGTAAGGAGTATGAGAGGAAGTATCCCGAGATCCGGACAGGGGGCACGATGGGATATTATGGGCAATTCAAGGTTGAGGATCATGTGGACGACCTTGGAATGACGATTGGAGAAGCGATAACCTCTCCCACGAGAATCTTCGCTCCAATCGTCCTTAAGATCCTGAACAGACTGGGACCATCGGTGACGGGTTTGATCCACAATACTGGAGGTGGACAAACGAAGTGCCTTAAGCTGGGGAGAGGACTGCGATACTCCAAACGTGTTGTTTTCCAGCCCGACCCCATCTTCTTTCTGATACAGAAGGAGTCGAACGAACCGTGGCGAGATATGTTTCAGGACTACAATATGGGAGTGGGGTATGAGATAGTTTTGGAGGAGGAGGCAGTGGATGCTGCGCTCAGCATTGTTGAGAGCTTTGGAGTTGAAGCCAAGGTCGTCGGGAAGGTTGAAACGGGTCCGGTAGGAAACCAAGTGGTCATCGACGGCAACTTTGGCAAGTTTGCGTATGGAGATCTGTAGAGTTCAGCCTTCGGGGTGGACATATGCTCTATCGAGCAAGGATTGTGGTGCGTCCTCGTGAAGGAGTCTCCGATCCTGAGGGAGACACACTGAGCGGGAGACTGAAGAGGAAGGGAATCTCCGGAGTTGCCAGAGTGAGGTCAGGAAGGTACTGGGAGATCTATGTTGAGGCGAACTCTAGAGAGCAGGCAGAAGCTTGGGTTCGGCAGATATACACCAGTCCGCCCATGGTGAATCCTGTCAAGGACGATTCACAGCTCTTGACAATTGAGGAAGTGAGATGAGTCTTCCAGCATATGTCAAGAGAATAGATACGCAGTTCCCCTTAGTTGAGATTGA
>CAYQCQ010000206.1:0-1938 GCA_964416035.1 uncultured Candidatus Bathyarchaeia archaeon | reverse complement strand
GCCCCCTCACATACGTCTTAGCCATAACCCCGGAATACACCCAGCTCAAGGCCGACTATGACAAGTTGACCTCGGACTACAACAAGCTCTCTTCAGACTATTCCACGCTGAGCACGCGGTATAATAGACTAAACGAAGAGCACCAAAGACTGATTGCAGACAACGAGAACCTCACTCAAAACCTCGCCCTGACGAGAGTTGTAGCATACTGTCTTGTCGTCGCTCTTGTGGTTTTTGCGGTGTTTGTGTATCTACAGAAGAAGGGAACGATAGTAGTGAGGTTTCAGAGACCGACAACAAAACAGTAGCGAAATCTCCTCTCTTCCATACGCTCGTTCCCACATGTCACCTTCTAGTCGAAAAGGAGCTATGCGGGTTCTTCGAGGACACAACCGCATCTTGTTTACACTTTCCTGTTAACTGTCCTTATGAGACACAACGAAGAAGCTTTCCAAGTACGTTTGTCTGCGCCTGAGAAGACTCTTCCAAGGACTTCTTGAAGCGTAAGTAGCGTCGAAAGTTGATTTCACTCAAAACGAATCATAAACCCTTGAGGTGATTTCAATGGAGGGAGTCTTGAGGACGGATAAGCGGACAGGTAGACCGCCAACGTACACGTCACCCAGGCCAAGATATCAGAGCCGAAGTCTGAGCCTGCCGAGGACGCATTGGGACTTTCTAGAGGCTTTGCGCGATCGTAGACAAGACCCAACGGTCAGCGACACAGTCAGGAGCATCATAAACATGGTCAGAGAACAAATCGAACAGCCAGACCAGTCTTCGACTAGGAAGCAGGCCGGCCCAGTCAACAAAGTCCAGCGATCATCAGCATTGATGTAGGTTCCCTTACTTCAGCTAACTGCAGGCCGTGGAGCAGACAGATGGAGTTGGAGACAGCTCACTCTCTCTAAATCGAAAAGAACCGCCTGGCATTTTCCGTTGTGATTTCAGATATCGCTTGCGCGTCAATCCCCCTCAGTTCAGCAACAGCGTCAGCTATTGAGACGACGAAAGCTGGCTCATTTCTTCCTCCCCTGTATGGTTGTGGAGCAAGCCAAGGAGAGTCCGTTTCAAGAACAAGACTGCCCATAGGAATATTCTTTGCGACTTCATGCAAGTGACTAGCGTTGGGAAAAGTGACGGGCCCAGCCAACGAGATCATGCACCCGAGTTGCACAAATAGTGACGCCATGTCCAAACTCCCGGACCAACAATGCATCAAAACTTTCTTCCCAGAGAACTCTCGCAGAACCTCAAGTGTCTCTCGTTCCGCGTGCCTTTGGTGAACTACGACGGGAAGAGACAGCTCCTCTGCCAAAGCTAGCTGCCTCTCGAACGCCTCTATCTGCCGATCTCTTGGTGAAAGGTTGCGATAGAAATCAAGACCTATCTCCCCGACTGCGACAACCTTACTCTTCTTTGCGAGGTTACGCAGAGCCCCCTCGACACTCTCAGTGAATGAACTGGCGGTGTGTGGGTGAATGCCGACCGCCGCAACCACGCCTTCATATTGCTCCGCGATGTCTACGGCCTGCCCGCATGCGGCCAAGTCATATCCGACATTCACGATTGTCTTGACGTTCTTTGTCCTTGCACGCGCGATAACCTCGGTCCTGTCCGAGTCGAACGACGGCCACTGCAAATGTGCGTGGGTATCAACTAGCATTAGCCTAGGAACGTCCTCCTATCAACCGACGGTGTTCTTGAGCCATGCAATGATCCATCACGACCGTCAGACCAGCTCTTGAGGCGACTGCAGCAGCGCCGATGTTCACTATTCCGAGCTGCATCCACACGACTCTCAACTTGCCAAATTTCAGCTTTAACCTAATTGCTTGGTCAATTATGGAGGGAACCTCTTCAGACCTCCGAAACACATCAACGATTTCTATTTCGCTAGCCAACTCGTCAGGAATCTCGTCTAGGCTGGGGTATGTG
>CAYQCQ010000205.1:0-1958 GCA_964416035.1 uncultured Candidatus Bathyarchaeia archaeon | reverse complement strand
GACGAGGAAGCCAACTCCGTCGTTCATCCTCCTAATCAATTGGAGAGTCGTACGAAACCTACTTTAGCCCGATCTAGCCATCCTTTTCTTCGCATAAGCCATGTCCGAGCCAGCAGTCACAGACAAATTGCTTGAGTACGGACTAACCGAGCCAGAAAGCAAGATCTACATTTACATGGCCAAGAGAGGGCCTTCTCCTGCGGGGGAGATAGCGAGGGCCCTCTCCATTCGAAGAGGACAGACCTACAACACCCTAAAGGCCTTACAGGAAAAGGGCATCGTTGAGGCAGTAGCTGGCAGGCCCATAAGATTCTCGGCGATCCCACTGCCCAAGGCAATAGACGTTCTTCTGGAAGCTCATAGGCAAAGAGAACGTCTAATGGAAAAGATCAGGCCTGAACTGCTCTCAATATGGCAATCAGCCCTCGTCGCGAGAACGGAAACAGTTGAAGAAGAGAAGTTTCAGTTCTTGAGAGGCATCGAAGGCATCTACCGGAAAGCCGCAGAAATAGTTGGTGAAGGCGAGAAGAACGTGATAATGATCGCCTCTGAACCAGCGCTCTTTCACGTAGATCGGCTTGGCGTTCTTGAAAGAATGTCTGAAGTCTCTCGCAGAAATATTGAAGTGAGAGTCCTAGCAGAAGTGACTCAGAGAGTTCGACCTATAGTCGCACACATGGGAAAGATACCGATCAAGAGTTTCAGCGACTACCCCACACCGCACTTCCTAGTTGTTGATGGAAAACAGATAATCTTCCTGACAAGACCCATAGAGTCCGTTGACCCAAAAGAGGCCACTGCTATCTGGACGAATAGTCCCATGTTGATAAGAACAATGCAACACTTTTTCGAAAACATGTGGTCGTCAGCAAGATTAGCATCAGAAGTACTCGCCGCAGAAGAGTCTGAGACAAGAGTGAAAGAGCCGGCCAAGGCTAAACCTGAAGCAGTCGAGGTTCTTCAGGAAGAGTTCGGGAAGTATCTTGCGGCCTCAGGCTTCGATGTGAGGAAAAACCATATGATTGTTGGTAGCTCGGGAGTGGAACACATCTTCTGCCTGGCACTTTTTCGAAACGGCGGAAAACCTGTCGTCATAGACATTGAATCATCTAACAAGCCAATCAGCTCCATCCAGGTAATAAGATTCTTTGCAAAGAAACTTGACGTGAAGGGTCGCGTAGCCGACACTACACTAATAGTCGAGCCGAGCCTCGACAGAGATGCACGCAGACTGGCGACCTTTTACCAGATCAAGTTCACTGAACTCGGCTCAACAATCGACGCACTCAAAGCCGCTACTTACTCAGATTAGTCCCGTACAAGCGACCGAAAAGATGGCGAAAAAATAGACTACAGGATTAAAGCCGATCCATGCAGTCTCCATTTTCTCAGATATGTTTCTCCAGATTGCTGCCTCAGTCCCTGAGCTCCTCTCGGGCGTCCGTTTTTTTCCCAAAGGATTATCAGTCTTGACATCCTCTCAACTGTTAAGTTTCCAGAACCAAGTCCAGCTACTTCCACGCGAATCTTCCCGTCGGCAACATAGGACCGACAGGATCTCGAACCGAGTAGTCACATTACCGGTAGGATGTCAGCCGCGTCCGCTTTTTGTCTCGAGGATGAGCTTGCTGATAGGCCCGGTATAGCAGAAATATCCCAGCGCCCAGTATCAGAGCAGAAGCTAGATAACAGACAGGTGCCACCCAGAAGATCCAAGAAACTTGCTGGATTACGTACGACAGATCGGTTGTGCCTGAGATCCTCGAGGCAATATCCCCAGCTAAGAATTGAAACATTACCCCTATCACCAGTACTATGGCTCCGGCTACTAGCGCTTCGATCCCTGTATTGTAAACTGCTAACCTATCCTTCTCTGCAGGCTTTTGTCCTCTCATAGTCGTCAAGTCTAGGGCTATCAACTTCTGATTGGGCTTACAGGCCGCTCATGATCAATTCGA
>CAYQCQ010000204.1:0-1983 GCA_964416035.1 uncultured Candidatus Bathyarchaeia archaeon | reverse complement strand
AGGAGCATACCTGAAGTGTTTGGGCATAACAAGCCGATATTCATAGCGGATAAAATAGCTAAAGAGCAGCGGTTGAGGATTAAGGGTGTGGTTGAGGCTACGGGGTTATGGTTGGCGAACAACCCGAAGCTTCGAAGGTTCTCGTTCTACATGAACACGTTCCGCGAAAGGAGGGCTGAGGTTGAGTACGCGAGAAGAACCGCTTGAACTATTCACGGACCTAGAAGGGCGCTTCTCGGCAAGGCTAAGCAACGTATATGCTGTGCGTAGAACCGAAGCGCCGTCCGAGACGACGGGAATATCAGCGAAGTACCAGTGCCAAGCGAAGGCGGAATATCAGAAGGACCTTATGGGGCTGCTTGAGGAAGGCATGCTCTTAGGGGTCCGGAACTTTAAATCATCAAGCCAAGGCGCGAGAAGGTTCACTTTGCTTGAGATCTCGCGGTTAGGACCTGAGCATTACGGGCTTAGAGGGTTGACTGACCAGAGCTACTATCCCTACCAGTTTGAGATCATTCAGCAGTCGGTTCAGGACTGGGATACAGATGACAAGTCGATGATGATGATTCAGATCTGGGCGATTCCGTTGAACTACGACCTCGTCATAGACGAGAAAGGCGAAACGCAGTACGTGAAGGGATTCACGTACCCCGTCATAGCTGAACGTGTGCACATACTCAACAGGAACACAATCCATCAGATGTACAACAAGACGATCCTAGAGAAGATCGGAAAGCCATGGCAAGAGATCAAGACGACGCCGTCAGCCCGAGAGGATCCACGTCTCGGAACAATCAAGATGTTCGAGTCGGAGAAAGAGCGCGTACCGATCTACGTAGACTTCGATAGATTGGTCCGATACCATTTTGGAATCTTTGGGTTTACAGGATGTGGCAAGAGCAACCTGCTCGCAAACATCCTAAGACGCCTGATCTATCACACAGAGAATATGAAGGTCGTGATATTTGATATCTCAATGGAGTACCCGTTCCTTCTCCAAGACGTGTTCTCAGACGTAGATGTTCCTTCAAAGATCGTTCTTGAAACACCGGTTCGAGATGAATACCAACTCTCCAGAATTGTTGTGAAGCCGAGAAGGTTCGAGAAGGACACAAGGTCGAAGTCTGTCTTTGAGAAGGCAATTGAGCAAAGAAAAGTGGAGGCATATGTGGAAACTGTGGACATTGTTGGAACTTACGGATCAGTGTTGCAGGACCTTGAAGCGCTATCTCGAGCCAGAGATACCGCAGATAAGCCCAATTACCGTGATGCTATCCGAGAGATCAGAGTGGCAATTGAGGAATATGTGAAAGAGAAAGGCAAGCAAGAGGATGACCGCATCGACGAGGCCTTTGTCAACTACCTAGATTCGAAAGCGAGTGCAGTTGTCCCGAAATTCAAGGTATGGGCAAACAGTAACCTCGCGGGATGGGCTACTACTCGCTTGACGCTTATGGATCACATCAAGGCGCAGCCTTCCAAATCTAGGAGGAAGGCAGAGGGGCTCTCAGCGGAAGATATTGTCGACCTCCTGATGGGAGAAACACGTCTCGTATGCCTCTCAATGGTTGATCCAGAACTGATGAAGGGGCTAGCCATCAATCTATCGACGCGTGTCCTCAGTCGAAGAAAGAGAGAATTCAAAGTTGACCCGCTGATTCTTTTTGTCTTCGATGAGGCGCAAGAGTTCGTGCCTGCCTACGATAAGGCACGGGGAATCGAGAGAGAATGCACTGAACATATTGAGAGGTTGATGAGGCAGGGAAGAAAATACGGGCTGGGGACTTGTCTAGCGACTCAGCGGATAGCCTACCTGAACACGAATGCGCTTCAGCAACTGCATACATACTTTGTGGGGCCTCTGCCTCGCCCGTATGATCGTAGCTTGGTCAGTAACACTTTCACAATCGATCAAGGCATATTGGAGAAGACGTTGGAGTTTGCGCCTGGAGAATGGCTGCTTTCAAGCTACATAGCGACAGG
>CAYQCQ010000203.1:0-1986 GCA_964416035.1 uncultured Candidatus Bathyarchaeia archaeon | reverse complement strand
CGCTAGCAGAGGGGCTCCTTGATACGATTTCTTCTAGCTGGCGATCGCTATCGACCCAGGCATAGTAAGACGCGACTCCACCGTAGATCAATGCATCGTTTGTTCTTCCGATGGCTCTTGCATTGTCTGGATGTACTGGAGCAATGGGCGCATATCCACATCCGTAGCTGACAAGCTTTGGATCCAAACCTAGTATGAGGAGTTTGTGAATCCCAGTCTCGACCGTTCTTGCGCTTACTTGGATCGAGCCCACAACGGAGGACGTAGGTGCGACTATGACATAGAGGTTCTTGAGTGAGATCTCACATTCATATCCTATCGTTTTCACAGCTTCCTCTGTAGGAAACGAGTCAGCTTCTAGCACGATGACGGCAGAATCGCTACGATCCTCGTACTGTATTAGCTCATAGATCTTCTTGGGCTTCTTGGACAAGGCCCTTGCAGGGCCGGAGCCCATAGCGAAATAGTCCTTTGCTCTTATGTTCCATCCAGCGAGCTGTGATCCAAGAGTCGCAATTGCCGGATAATCGGTCTCAACAAAAATGCTTGGCAGAACCAAGTCCCCATACTGCATCAAAGTTGAGGAAACAGATCCACAGCCGCCAAGACACACTTCTGCGACCCATCTACCCGCGACATGGCCTCCAGCCGCCTTGACTCCCGCATCAACAACAGTGCATCCAAGCGGCCCCGTCACTACTTCGATGCCAAGCTCATCTCTCTTTCCTATCGCCCAGTCTATGAGCCTTAACGCGTTCTTGTTCACGCTTAGAGGCAAGATGATTCCCTACCATGTCCCCAAACATATGGTGCGTATTGCAGGAGTTATAATTTCTCCTTTGGAAGGTGTCTCACATGGTTGACCGATTGCTGTTGAGAATACGAGTACGCATTATCTGGGGGCCCTTCTGTGCTTCCAGCGGTTTGTAGCTACGTGGCTTCTAGCCGACCGAAAGGAACCTCGCGTTTCGCCTGAGTGAGCGTAGCCATGAGTCAGTCAGTCCGCATAAAAACTGACGGATGATGCGATAGCTACTACCGTAATAAGTGCAGTAGAAGCAGCCCTCCTCTCTCTTCGCAATTTAACAGAAATTGTAGAACAGACTAATTAGCTAACTAATCTCAAGCTTTCCAAACGAGGAATCAGTATTGGCCGAACTGATGCCTACTGGAATCGGGAGAGAGTTTGAGAAAGCTCTTCTTAAGAATATTGATGACGGCCTGATGGTTCTCGGTGAAAGTGTCAAGCAAGCCATTTACTTTCATCTGGAGAAGATGAGCCGCTTAAGAAGGGATATGATCGCTGATAATCCAGAGGCTTTCTCCTCAGACCTCGAGAGGGTACTCGGTGCAGGCGCAAAGGTAATCGAGAAAGTCGTCGTGAAACAGCTATACTCTAAGCTCGGATTAGAGTACGTGGAAAAGACTGATTACAAATTCGCGGATTATGTGAAAGAAGCAAAAGCAAGACATCAAAAGAAGGCTTAGAGACCCTCTCTTTCTTGTGCAATCATGATCCATCTGATCCCTACTCGGCTCCCACGGAATGCCATATGTCTGTTTTGACAACTGTCTGTTCACCTTTGACGGAGAAGTTCTCCCTGAACGTGGACGCGGACGACCTGAGCCTAACCGCCCAGCAACAAATCATCAGCATAATCGGCCGCGAAGTAGGCCTACGAGACTTCAAAGACCGTTTGGCTAGAGACGGTGCCCAACAATCTTCGCAGTCGCTTCCAGATGTTTGAGGGCGCTGCCTGTTGGAAGCCATGCGGCCCGGAGAATCCTGTTGATCGGCAGAGCGAAGCTACCTGCTAGGTCCTTGCCTGCAACGCATGTTCGAGGCAAAGGGCTACAGGAAAGTCTTCCGACCACCTGCCCTCTTGATGATCAATGCGCGCGGCTTCGTCCAGTACGGGGAACTAGCTTGGCAAGACTGGCACGATACTACTCGCTCTACGTCATTGACAGAGCGATCATCAAATT
>CAYQCQ010000202.1:0-1989 GCA_964416035.1 uncultured Candidatus Bathyarchaeia archaeon | reverse complement strand
GACAAGCCTTGAAATGGTAAGGATTTTTAGGTACATGACTGATCATGACGCCATCCGTGGTCTCGATGTATCCTAGAGAGCTTCGTCTAACTATGGCGGCATTGAACGGAGCACTTTACGCAGGGATTGGACTGCTAACGTATCTGGGCATCTTCGCCCCCATAGTCGGTGTTGTAAGGTTCTGGGGCCTAGCAGTTGTGGTCCCAGCAGTTTTTGCAGCGCTGTTCGGCCCTTTCGTTGGTGGCGTAGGAGCCTCTATTGGAATATTCATCAGCGATATGGTGGTGCACGGAAACGCTCTGCTCAGCCTTTCAGTTGGGGTCTCGGCGAACTATGTTATGTTCCATCTGATCGGCTGGATATCCGCCAAGAATCTGCCGTCTAAGTTGGTTAACAGGCTTCTAGGATTCGGCTCAATCTTTGTGGTTCTGGCCTTTGCAGCCAGATGGTACATCAGCGGCGAGATGGATTTTTTCACGACATCGCTCTTCATCATCTTCTGCGGGCTCAGCCTCTTGCTACTTGTAGTTGTAAATCGATTCTGGCCAAGATGGAGGAGCTACGCGGTGGGATCGATCGTAGGAAACGCTTGCGGTAGCGCCATCGTCGGCTTGGGTCTCTGGGCCTTCAGCCAGTTCTTCATACTCCCCGCCGGCATGGGATATCAAGTGCCCCTGTCAGCAGCGTTGATATGGTTCGTTTGGACCTTCTCGAACCAGATGCCTTTCCTACTCATCTTCGGCCCTCCGATCCTCAACGCGTGTCATAGGGCCTTTCCATCTCTGTTGAAAACGTCTTAAAGCATGAAGTGGCTCCGCCTTGAGAACAGCTAGAGCACATTCTCCTGCTGGAATCTCAAGTTTCTTCGAGATCGTGGATCGGGAAGCGGACGGAACTCCGATCTCGAATCCTCTGAGGATCGGCGCAAGAGGAGGAGGCTTCGTAATAAGCAGAGGCGTCAAGACTGAGGTTAGAGTCGAGAAGAAAAGAAAAGATGATGTCACCGTATACCTGAACAGACAACTCAGCAAAGAGGCCAAAACCACTGAAACTGTTGTCCGCATGATATTGAGACGAGCGGAAGTTCACGCAAAGGTTTCAGTCCGTCACTCGACAGATTTACCTATAGGTTGTGGATATGGAACCAGCGCCGCCGGTGCTCTCTCAACGGCCTTTGCGCTTTGTCAAGCTCTAGATCTCGACATGACCTACAATCAAATGGGTCAGGTAGCTCATGTTGCAGAGGTCAAATGTAAGACCGGCCTGGGTACTGTCGGACCACTGATGGTAGGAGGGCACGTAGTCACAGTGCAAGCCGGCGCACCAGGATTCAATGTGATCGACAGAATTCCCATAGACTCGAGCTACCGGATCGTCACAGGCTGGTTCGGACCGATACCAAAACCAAACGTCCTCTCAAGTCAAACATGGAGGCGTATAATAAACCGGCATGGGAGGCTGGCGACAAGAGCCATTTTGAGGAAGCCTACGGCAGAGAACTTTCTTGTTGTCTGTCGAAAATTTGCTGACAACATAGGATTCATGACGGAACGTTTGCACCGTCTGGTATCCTCGATGGAGAATAGTGGTGCGATAGGCGCAACACAGAATATGCTAGGAGAGGCTGCGCACGCTCTTGTTGGGGAGAAAAAGGAACGAAAAGTATACGACGCAGCGAAGAGATTTCTTCCTCGAGAACGGATCCTCTTAACAAGTATTGACTTCCAAGGAGCTAAACCGATCTAGCGGTCTAGCAGTCCACCAATATCACGGGGAGGTGGCTGACGATGTGCTAGCGGCTTCTTTACGGACGATATGCTTTAAGAAGGTTCGCCTGGATTTCAATAGGGTCGTCGTATCGTGCTTACATACCTAGACTCCTTGACAACCATGGTCTGTCTTGCGTTCCTGATTTTAGGCTCGTGGAGCGACTTGAAGACCCGCGAGGTATCTAACAAGCTTTGGGCTGCGTCTCTTCCCATAGTCGCC
>CAYQCQ010000201.1:0-2007 GCA_964416035.1 uncultured Candidatus Bathyarchaeia archaeon | reverse complement strand
GGATCGTAAGCGTTTGTTGTATTGGCGAACCCCATCGCGTTGAGTCTTCCCATCTCCTCCACAATCTGCAAAGCAAGCCCATCTCCCCTTCTGGCGGACTCGAATAAGTCCGCTGAAGATAACTTGTTCAAATCGCCTGCCGAGATTCTGTACAACATGCTACCCTCGATTTCCACTCGGGCCTTTGATTCCAGCTGAAGTCTAATGAAGCGAGGGATGTTGGCTCCTCCGCAGTAGGCTTCCCAGTGACCTCTTTTCCCACAACCACAGACAAGTCTTCCGGAATGATCTATCGTCGTGTGGCCGATCTCGTGAGCGTTACCGTCCTTGCCAAGGAGAAGGTGGTTGTCAACGAATACTCCGGCCCCTATACCAGAGCTTATCGTAACGTACACGAGGTTTGCATACCCCCTGCCTTGACCCAACTCCTTCTCCGCAACTACCGCGGCAACACAGTCGTTAGCCAAGTAGATTGGAACTCCAAACTCCTTTTCCAAGGGCTTTACCAAAGGGATATGATCGAAGCCTAGATTGGGAGAATGGACGATCGAACCGTCCTTCAGGTCTAAGGGTCCAGCGGATCCTATCCCGATGCAGCTGACTCTGTCCACTGGTCCTAACAAGCGAATCATTCGTATTATCTGCTGACTTATCCCTGTAGGACCAGAGAGCTTCTCCGATCTCTCGTTTATGCGAGAAATGATCTTGCCCTTGACATCTCCCAGAGCGACCCTAACGTTGGTTCCCCCGAGATCCACGCCGACGGTATGGTCCATTTCAACCGATTAAGGCTGCGCAATTGACTTGAAAATGTTCTGGACACGGTCAATGTAGATGGTCTTGTCGCCAGCTCTTATCTCGTAGTAACTCTTTTATTGCAACCAGTTGCCCTATCGAAGCTGTTTCGAAGTGATCAGACTTTGAAGAGAATAATGGTTACGGCCAAAGAGGTAAAAGGCACATGCCACGCAGGAATCAAGCCTGGCTCGAAATTCGTAATCGAAGGATCGAACCTTCTGTTGAAAGAATCCGACGTAGTTTGCCCCGTAGCATTTGCAAGCATGTACTACAGATTATACGCTCACGACAAAGGAGCAAAAGTCGGCCGCTTCATTCAATGTCCAGACAGCCACATCTGGGGCCCAAACGCGGGAACAGGCTCAGTTCTCTTTGAGATTAGCGTCGAGGAAAAGTGAACCAGCTGGACAAAGCGCCTTGCTGCGAAAACCGCGTACCAGAACCTCTACTACCACAACCGCCCACACCATCTAACATGTTCCTCTCTTGAATTCCTAGAAGACTTTAAGCAGGCTACCACCTTTCTGGGTAAAGGATGATTGTCAATGGTTGACCAAATAAGAGCAGGCATAATCGGGGCTACAGGTTACACTGGCGCCGTCCTCCTTGAAGTCCTTGTGAGACACCCACATGTGAAACTCCGGTTTGCCACAACACGTAGAACCGACTTGGCGGGAGAATATGTTCACCGGGAACATCCAAACCTTCTGGGTCTCACTGACCTAAAGTTCGCCCTATACGAACCGTCTGACCTAGTCTTTACCCAAGCGACTGAGAGCGTCCTTAAACAAGCCCGAGACAGCGACGTAACATTCATCTGCGTCCCCTCCGGAGCCAGCGCCAACATCACGAAGAATCTTGTAGGCTACAACACGAAGCTCATCGACACCAGCGCAGACTTCCGCCTCAAAGACCCGGACGCCTATAAGGAGTATTATGGACAGGATCATCCTGCTCCAACACTCTTGAAGGAATACGTCTACGGTCTACCGGAACTTCACAGAGAAGAGATAAAGAAGGCAAAGCACGTGGCTTGTCCTGGTTGCAACGCCACAGCCATGATTCTCGCCGCCTACCCTCTCATGAAACTGGATGTCTTTCCAAATCTAAGGATCGTATTCGACGTGATGACCGGTTCCTCTGAAGCGGGCGCCGAACTCACCAGGGCGTCGCATCATCCTGAAAGGTCTGGGGTCGCTCGCCCATACA
>CAYQCQ010000200.1:0-2033 GCA_964416035.1 uncultured Candidatus Bathyarchaeia archaeon | reverse complement strand
TCCTCGTACCTTTTCTGATCCCACCATAGGCCTCAACCAGATCTCCTACTATTAGCTTTCTGACAATGTCTCTGAAACTTCCGGTCGGCTCATATGCCGCACAATCGATCGCACCTGAATCGTCACTCAACCGCAGTATCACGTGTCCTCCGGGAATTGTGTTGGGCATAGCAGAAACTCTGCCAGTGACAATAACTGGTCGATACGGAGATGTCTCCGCAATATTGGGGAGCCTAGACAGATGGTCGTCGGTTCCGTGGTTCGTTCGGAAGATCACCCACCGTTCCACATTCTCATTTGCCTTGACAATACCGTGGCCTCGAAGGACAGCTTCTGGGCTTTCACCACGGATCCCGTAGAGTATGGGGTCTCTTCCTCGTGGAGTTATCAGAATTCTGCCCGTTTCCGGATCAATGTTATTGAAGGTCAGGGGCCGCGTCTCTCTATCCATCCTGAGAACCGACTCTTGGTCAACTCTTCTAGGAGACGATCTGTTCTGTCGGGCTCTGTATGCAATCAATTCAAAGGTGTGATCCCCTTGCAATGTCTCTCCAATTGCAGCAATCGCTCCGATTATTCCCCTTCTTCCCTTAAGGCGGATGCAAGAGATCTTGTATCTCCTCGCGATTTTCTCAGCCTCCTTGACCGAGGCGATGCTGCGAATGACCTTCTTCGAAAACATGGTCAACTCAGTAGGGATGTCGCCCCCCAGGCAGGCGATGGCTGGATCTGTCCTTCTATGAGTCATGTCAGAGTTACTCTTCACAATCCTAACAATGCTTCTCATAGCTGAACTGATCTTTTTCTCGTCACACGTGAACCTTAGGCAAACTGCTCCATTTCCTCTGGTCTTCCATGGAACGTTCGGGTTCAACCTTACCAGATTTGGATAATCGACAAAAGTGCAGCCTAGTTTCGTCAGCTCGTCGACAATTAGTGCTGCTATGTAGGTGGTGCACCCCATCCTCGGCGAGTCTGTATCGTCAACACCTATGTGCAGCACTGGACTCATCGCCGAGGGTCCCCTAAATGTCTCGGCTGCAGTTCTAATAGAAAAGGTTGAACAAAAAGAGAGCCTAGCTTCCTTCGACGACTATCATCGTCAGTGTCGATCTAACTTTGTTAAGCCTACGCACCTTCCAAGTCACAACTTCCTTGAGTTTGTCCATTGTTTCCGCTTCGACCTTGGCTACGATGTCGTAGACTCCGTAGACGACATAGGCTTCCTTGACATTGTCCATCTTCCTGAGTTCCTTCAGGACTTCATCTTCAGAGCCGATCTCAGCGTTTATCAAGACAAATGCCGCAGGCATCTTTCAGACTCCACCCTGCCTGATAGTTTAGACCAATTGGAGGTAAAAAGACTTTGGATTAGTAGCATCCGTTCCTAGGGAAATCTCTTCGTTTCATTTGGCTTTAGCAACAAGCCTTCCTGTTGCAAGAACCACAACTCCTAGAACCAGAAGAATGACTCCGCTGCCCACGAACATTGCCTGCATACCTGCAAGTATCAAAGGAAACGTCGCCAGCTTCAGCGCCAATATCTGACCGGGATCAACAACCGTTATCGCTATTCCGATCAGCAACATCAACGAGCCCGGAAGGATCATCGCTAGAGAGAAGCTCTTTCTCGGCACCTCGCCCTTCATGATTGAAGTCTTTATTTCTTCGGAAACTAGCCCCGGGAAAGCTGAGGCGACTGCTCGGATTAGAGGAGGGCCGAGAAGCAATACAAAGGGAAGCATCGTAACGTACCACCAAGCAATCAGGCCCAGTGACACGTGGACCCAGGTCTCTCTGAAGGTTGCCGGGTACAAAACCTCCACAAAGGCGCGGAAGTACACGTACAGGAACGCGACGATGGCATTCGAGACGAGAAGAGTGATTTAAGAAGCCTTGATGAAGTTCTCCCAGCTAAACTCTCTTTTCATGAACAACCAAACAGGTAGAAACCTACAAAGTTCCCCGGAATAGCTGAGACAAGCCTTGAAATGGTAAGGATTTTTAGGTACATGACTGATCATGACGCCATC
>CAYQCQ010000199.1:0-2045 GCA_964416035.1 uncultured Candidatus Bathyarchaeia archaeon | reverse complement strand
TTTAACGTCCTTATACCAGCCCGGGATCAGGACACGATCCCTCTCGTCTTTCAAGATGCCCAGCGCTCTGACCAGCCGCCAAGCAGGGTTATCCACGATGGCGGCAGTCGCTGAATGCACATCCCTTACGGGGCCTTTTGCCTCCAACTCCACGTAGAGGATTCCCTTTACACCGAGAGTTATGGTAGGCCTCTCCTCTTCGTCGACTCCTCCGAACTCCCAAACCACGCCGTCACATGCGAACTTCTCACCATACCGTTCAAAGTACTGCTCAAGGTGTAGGCTACCGATCTCCTCCTCTCCCTCAACGAGAAACTTGAAGTTGCAGGGAACGTCCCCTCTGGTCTTCAGCCAAGATTCCACGAGCTTGAGACTAGAGACTAGTTTTCCTTTGTTGTCTGCAACTCCCCTCCCGAACATCTTGCCCTCTCTTATGGACGGTTCGAACGGAGGGGTTTCCCATAGCTCCAAAGGCTCGGCGGGCTGAACGTCGTAGTGATCGTAGAAGAGAACTGTTCTCTTCGGGTTCTCTCTTGATCGAATCTCTCCATACACCACCGGGAAAGCATTATGGACTTCCAACAGCTCTGCTTTGACTTCGGTTTCCTCCATCATCCTAACGACTAATTCAGCGCATTCCTTCATGCCCTCGTTCTTTGCTGCGACGCTCGGTTGACGGACCAGCCTTTCCAAGTCCGCTAAGAAACGTCGATGGTTTTGATCTATGTAGTCAAGAACTTGTCGGACCATAATGAATCACGCTTCCTAAATCATGCGCGAGGAAAGCAATAATCCTTTGCAAAAGCGACAGCAGGTCATGTGTTTTGGTGGGCGCACGCGGATTTGAACCGCGGACCGTCACCGTGTCAGGGTGACATCCTAACCAACTAGACGATGCGCCCTGAGACAGATAGGTCAAGACGAAAATAAAGCCTTGCTTGACAGCTTTCCTTATCGACGCAAGATGGGAACGATAGTCTTCAACTCTTTCAACACTCCTTCGACGTATGTCGTCGGCTCAGTACCGATCCCACTTTCTGAATCGCGAAGTTGCCTAGGGGCTTCCTCTCCTGATGCCTCCTCGAACAGCTCACGCCAGCTTTCAGGAATCTGATCTCCGAGTTGCATCTCAGCGAGCTTGGCAAAGGCCAAGGTCCAGCACCGGGCTACACTACTCAGAGAGTAGCCTCCCCCTCCGAATAGAAGTATTCTTCCGTCGCAGACTTTGTGGGCCAACATATGAACAATGTCGATCATCTTCTCGTAGCTCTTAGTGGTCAGCCTTAGGTTTGCCAAACGGTCATCGAAATGCGAGTCCGCGCCGCACTGCATAAGAATGATCTGTGGCTGAAATGCCTCGACCATTCTCGGAACTATCTCTCCAAAAGCTTTGAGATATGCTTCGTCGCCCGTTCCAGGAGGCAGTGGAACGTTTACCTTCAGGCCTCTTGCTTCTCCCTTCCCGATCTCGTAAGTGAACCCTGTTCCCGGAAAGAGGTATCGACCGTCCTCATGAAAATCAATGTTCAGAAGCGAAGGGTCAGAGTAGAAGCCGTACATGACTCCGTCCCCATGATGAGCATCTATGTCTAAGTAGAGCATCCTTTTCGTTTCGTATCTCTGTTTCAGGTAGGCCACGACGATGGCTGGGTCATTGAAGATGCAGAACCCAGAAGCGCCGTAGGGATGTGCATGATGTAGCCCACCTGCAGGGTTGAAGGCGTGATCGGCGCTTCCCTGCATCAAGAGATCTGCTGCCAGGATTGACCCTCCGACGTAAAGCCTAGAGGACTCGAAGCAGCCCTTGAACGCAGGCGTATCTCCGAGGTCAAGCAATCCTTTGCCAAGTCTGCTCGATTGCTCAACCAAATCCACGTATTCCTTCTTGTGAAACAAGAGAATGTGCTCGATGTCTGCCATTACCGGTTTCACTAGGGAGACATTGGTGGAATCCAAGAGGCCCATTGATCGAGATAGCTCAGCTACCAGATTCAGCCTGACCGGCTTAAGTGGGTGATAAGACCCGAAATCGTACGAGAGAAAGG
>CAYQCQ010000198.1:0-2053 GCA_964416035.1 uncultured Candidatus Bathyarchaeia archaeon | reverse complement strand
CATCGCCATTGTCTATCTCTCCTTCGCGTATTTCTTGAGTTGGTTCCAAGTCCAAACCCATTCTCTGTCCTTTGAAGGCTCAATGAATCTTGCGGTTCTGTCCATGCAACACATGCACGGGTCTATTCCAGCTAAGATTATGGGGATATCTGCGACACGAACCTTGTAATCTCCCTTCGACGTTAGCATCTCAACTAGCGCCGCCAGATTTCCAAGTGTCGGCGCCCGCACCTTGTACCTGGCAGGCCTATCTGTGCCATCGGATCTAACGTAGTGTATGTCTTCGCCACGTGGGGCTTCGACCCTGCAAACGGACTCTCCCCTCGGCGGTGTGTTTGGTAGGCGGATTCGGATTGGTCCGCTTGGCAGATGGTCGAGGCAGTAGCGAACTTGCCGTATAGACTCTATGGTTTCATAGACTCTGACGACCACTCGGCCGAATAGGTCGCATGTGTCAGTTGTTATCACTTCGAACGGCACCTCGTCGTGGGCTGCATAAGGATCCTCAGCCCTGACGTCAAACTTGGTTCCTGAGGCTCGCAGTGTTGGGCCGACGGCACAATGCTTAATCGCCTCTTCCCGCGTGAGGATCCCGACCCCCCTCGTCCTTGCCAGCACAGTCGACTCACTCGCTAATATTTTCTCGTAGTACTTTGTTCGCTCTTCTAGGATGTCGAGGCCTTTTCTTATCTTGGTTGTCAGCTCGGGAGTAACATCTCGGGTCACGCCTCCTATCGTCATAAGTGCGGTTGAGACGCGGTTGCCCGTCATCTCCTCGATCAGATCCATAACGACTTCACGGTCCCGCCAGACATACATCAGAAGCGTGTCGAAACCAATCTCGTGGCCCGCGATTCCGATCCAAAGGAGGTGGCTATGGATCCGGTTCAGCTCCTCGATTATGGTTCGGATGAACTCTGCTCGTCTTGGAATTTGGCGTCCATAGAGATACTCCACATTTTGAGTGTAGCAGATCGTGTGTGCGACATTGCAGATCCCACAGATGCGTTCAATAAGCGGTATGTTCTGAATGTAGGTCCGCGATTCCGCAGCCTTCTCCACACCTTTGTGAGCGTATCCTATTCTCACCTCTGTACGAACGACATCCTCTCCGTCAACCCAAAACGTGAAACTTTCAGGTTCCTTCAGTGCCGGATGCTGTGGGCCAACAATCACACTAAACTCAGGCATACCGCTTCACGTCTTACGGATCGGTTCGGGTCGAACAACCTTGTACTCTTTTCTCAGAGGGTACGCATCGCTTGGCCAATCGTCCGGAAGTATGAATCTCCCTAGACTTGGGTGTCCTTTGAATCCGACCCCTAGAAGGTCGTGTATCTCTTTTTCATACATGACAGCTCCTGGTATTATGTCGGTCAAAGTGTCAATCTCTGCCGCCGTCTTCGGCACCGATGACTTGAAGGTTATCTTTATTCCAGCGTAGGAAAGGTGAGGCATCACATCTATCGTCTGCCCCGAGTCAGCTCCTGTGATCGTTGACAGGTGGGTTATTGCAAACCTGTCCACGACCTCTCTTATCGATTCCTTGTAGTCTTCCTTCTTCACAGTCACGAAGATGCTTCTGATCCTCTGTATCTTGATCTCCAAGGCTTGGTCACCCAACAAGTTCTTAATTTCTGATGCGAGTTTCTCTTCTCTTTCCAGACTCAACTCTAGCCGCCTCGAATCTTGCTCGTGAGGATCGCCACTCCATGGATTATATTCTCAGGCTTTGGAGGACATCCGTAGACGTACGCTGTGACGGGAATCACTGAGTCAAGCCCGGGATACGTGCTGTAGCAACCTCTATAGACTCCGCCGCTTATGCAGCAGTTGCCCACTGCAACTGAGAACTTCGGCTCAGGCATCTGCTCCCAAATGCGGATTATTCGATCTCTCGTCTGCCTAGTCACGGGGCCAGTAACCACTAATACGTCAGCGTGACGTGGACTCCCTTTCAGCAATGCACCGAATCTTTCAAGGTCAAACCGAGGCGTAAGCGTTGCCACGACCTCTATGTCACAAGCGTTGCATCCGCCAGTGTTGAAGTGAA
>CAYQCQ010000197.1:0-2068 GCA_964416035.1 uncultured Candidatus Bathyarchaeia archaeon | reverse complement strand
CGGATATCACATGAGCAATCAGCACACTGAAACAACTGACAGCATGCGTTTTCAAACATGAAAAACGATAAGAGTTCACTATCTAGTGTGTATGAGGCCTGCCAATAGAGATAGACTGAGGCTTGAAATCGGATCCATCAGGAGAGTACAAGATCAACGTTGCGGTTTCTCATCATACACTGAACAGAGATTTGAGCCTGATTATCATGTCCAACTTTGTTGGCTCGTTCGGCGACGGCCTCTACGCCTATCTTCTGCCCGTCTACATGACTAAGACCCTGGGAGCTAATTCCGTGGAGATTGGTACGCTTTATGCTATCGTGAACCTGATCGCAGCCTCAACTCTTCTGATTAGTGGGATTCTTGCTGATAGATATGACCTGAAGAAGGTCATGGTCGTTGGATGGGGCATTTGGGTGCCTGTACCGATAGTCTTCGCCCTTGCTACGAATTGGCCTGACACGATTCCCGGCATGATTCTTTGGGGGTCTTGGCTTGGCGGACCGTCAGTAGCAGCCTATGTTGTCAGGGCTACAGACAAGGACAAGTTGACTCTCGCCTTCACAGCAATTTCTGCTGGATGGTCGCTTGGCTATATTTTCTCCCCGGCCTTGGGTGGTTACTTAGCAACGACAGTTGGAATGCGGATCGTCTTCTTGATGGCCTCGATGCTGTACGCATCAGCAGGCATTACGCTTCTCTTCATCACTAGTCAGCGACCAACCGGCCGTAGACAGCATTATTCAGAGGAAGGCTATTCAATTCTTCAACTTCTAAGAAAAAGACAGGTACTCGCGCTTTCAATCCTCTTCTCGTCGACCATGTTTACCATGATGCTCTTCAGACCCTTCATCCCCAGATTTCTTTCGGACGTATACGGCTACAGCGAGTTCAAAATTGGTGTCTTGGGCTCAATCCTGTTCTTCGGATCCTCTGTACTCGGGGTCATGCTGGGAAGGCTCGGGGACATGTGGCGGAAATCGTATGCTGTTTCGGCCGCGCTAGCTTTATGCAGCGTTTCATTAACTCTTCTCTTGATGTTTGGTGAATTCTATGTCCTGATGATCGCGGTCTTCCTAGGCGGATGCTCGTACACGTTATGGTCTCTCATGAATGCGATCATTACCCCTCTTGGCCCAGAATCTGCAAAGGCCCGTTGGGTTTCTGTACCACAATCGATTAGCATGTTCACTTCGACTCTTGCTCCCTTTGTAGGCGGAGTGTTGTATGAGCACTCGCCACAATACCCATTCACACTAGCGATTGCGATAATGCTCCTTCTCGCATTGGCAGTTGTCATGGGGCTCTTCGACAAAATGGCACACGCTTAACGTGTAGATTCGTGGACCAGACGTATATTGGACTAAGTTCAGACCAGCAACTGCACATAAATCACGAGAGATGTTCAGAAGGTCTACTCAAACCGCGCATGACTATTTCCGCATATGACAGTAGGACTCTGCCACATCTTCTCTTTCTTTTGAATCATCTTGCTTTTGTCGAAATGCTTTTATCGAATTGTACAGGACGCAAAAGGGAACTTGAGGTCAAATTGCTGGAGGTTGTTGATGAGACTTGAGCGCTCCGTTTCTGCCCCGGTCCGACTATCTAAAGCTTCCCTTGAAGGAGAGATTTAGGCGAACAGTTCAGCTCACGGGACCTGAAGAGGAGAGGTCGGAAGAGCTCCATCAGAAACTGATCTCGATAGATCTCCATACCCACATTACGACTCATCATGAGGAGAGCGGGTGGGAGAAAGACAGAGAGCGGCTTTGGAACTCTGGAGTAGCTTGTTTCTTCGAAGCGTTGGATCATCTTTTGAATCCTGCCGAAGACTTCCAGGTAACCTTGGAGCAAATTGGATCGACACGCGCCATGCTTCGGCAGACTCCTGGCTTCGTTCTTGCGATGTCTGCCGAGGACATTCGTCGAGCTAAGAGAGAGCAAAAGGAGGCCGTTATGTTGCAGCTTGAACCTCAGACCATTGGTCCAGTGGCTGACCGGGTGGATATCGGTTACAATCTCGGAGTCAGGTGCATGCTTCTGACATTCAACAGTCGCAACTTTC
>CAYQCQ010000196.1:0-2070 GCA_964416035.1 uncultured Candidatus Bathyarchaeia archaeon | reverse complement strand
TAGCGCCATACGCGCCACCTAGTGCAATTGAACCATTCGGAGACTGCTAGTTGAGACTGCTATTTTTCAGAAACCCATACGGTGCCTTCAGGAGAGTCTCTTAGGGCTACTCCCATCTTTCTGAGTCGCTCTCTGATCTCGTCCGCTTTCTTCCAGTCTCTCTGCTTTCTGGCTCTGTCCCGTTCCTCGATCAGAACTCTCACCTCCTGGGGGAGCTCTGGCTTCTCCTTCTCTTCTTGGAAGAGGCCAAAGATAGAGCCCAAATCATTGATTGCTGATAGGATTGTTTCAATGAGCCTCTTGGACGGCTTCACGTCTGCGATCCTATTCCCGATTCCTATCAGTTGGTGAAAGCTTGCAAGCGCGACCGCGGTGTTGAAGTCATTGTCCATGCCCATCAGGAACTTCTCTTTTGCATCGGCTATCTCTTCCAACAACTTGCTCTCCTCATTAGTGCCTACAGCTTGATAGCCGGGATCGTTGAGTATGGTCCGTAATCGATCACGTGTCTCGTACATACTGTCAAGCGCGGCTTGTGCTTGGGTCAACCCTTCTTCCGTGAAGTCAACAGGACGCCTGTAATGCGTTGAGAGGACAAAGAACCTGAATGATTCTGCCCTGTGCCTCTTGAGGAGATCTCTGATCGTTACGAAGTTTCCAAGAGATTTCGACATCTTCTGTCCATCGATGCTAAGAAAGCCCGTGTGAATCCAATACCTTACGAAAGGCTTCTTTCCGGTATAGGCCTCGGACTGGACTACCTCGTTCTCGTGATGAGGGAAGATTAGGTCCTTTGCGCCTCCATGAATGTCAAGTTGCGGTCCAAGATATTTCATCGACATAACGGAGCATTCCATGTGCCATCCTGGTCTACCGTTCCCCCAAGGGCTGTCCCAGCCAAGCTCATTCTCCCCGGCTCGTTTCCACAACACGAAGTCGTATGGGCTTCTTTTCCTGCGATCGACCGCTACTCTGGCGCCGACATGCATCTTCTCAAGCTTCTGATGTGATAGCTTTCCGAAGTCCTCAATCTTTGTGACGTCAAAGTAGACTTCACCGTCTGCTTCGTATGCAAATCCTTTGGCAACCAACACCTTGATGACGGCGACGACATCGTCTATGTGCTCTGAAACGCGAGGGTAATGATCGGCGGGCCTGAGGTGAAACGGCTTCATGTCCTCATGGAAGGCTTCCTCAAACCTTCTCGCCAAAACCAGCGGCTCCTCGTTCACCTCTCTGCTGCGAGCAATGATCTTGTCATCGATATCTGTGATGTTGACAACATATCTGACCTTGTAACCCTTGTACTCCAAGTATCGAACAATGACATCGAAGGATACGTAGGTTCGAGCGTGGCCTATGTGGCAGTAGTCGTAGACGGTCGGACCACAAACATAGATGTTGACTTGGCCTTCGCTGAGCGGTTCGAAAGGCTCGAGTCGTCCGCTCATTGTGTTATAGACTTGGAGCGGCAAGATTCATCACCATTCGCAGTCCACCCAGAGCCGGCTGTCTCAAGGCTCTGATCTTAATGAAGTTTAGTTCCGTGACGCATAAAGGCAATAGAGGGCCGCCCTTCTCCCTTGCATATCCATCATGAGTGTGAGCGATTATGCACTTGACAGCTGCCCTGTAGATACAATGTCACATGTCAAGAGCCTACGCCGACCAAAGGTGACAAGATCGCTATATATATTACACGAAACCCACACCATTTCGAGAGTCAAGTGATGGACAAGATGGACGTTCTCGAAGCGATCCGGACACGTAGAAGCATAAGGAAGTATGATCGAAGCCGTAATGTTGAGCCTGAAAAGCTTCTTGCATGCCTAGAGGCGGCTCGGTGGGCACCTTCAGCCAGCAACAGACAACCTTGGCATTTCATCGTAGTTCGGAACAAGGAGAGAAGAGAGGCGCTCGCGAAGCTCCATCCGCACGGGAGATTCATGGCAGAGAGCCCGGTAGTCCTGGTCGTGCTGGGCGACCCACAGAAGCATCCAAAATACTTCAAGTGCGACCCACCCATTGCAACTCAGAACTTCCTCCTCGCAGCTCATGCCCAAGGCCTAG
>CAYQCQ010000195.1:0-2099 GCA_964416035.1 uncultured Candidatus Bathyarchaeia archaeon | reverse complement strand
GCAGAGAGTTCAAGCCATATGACCGGCGCCTAATCAAGTGCAATAGGCATGGCCGGTCAAATGGAAATGGAAGAATGGTGCAACGTTGCGAACACTGTGGACGAAAAGCCAGTCTTGTGTGAAGCGAGTGCAGATATCCATCGCGGTCGGTCACTCACCATGTGAGGGGCAGTTCGTTTCCGAACTGGGTGGGGTCGGATCAGATCAGATTCTTCGAGTTCTCCGGCAACCGTTTGACGCTCAGAGCACCCCCAATACAAATGGGCTAGCCTGGTAGAAATAGCAGCAATAACTCCGCCGACTGTGTACATGCTATAAAGCGAATTCTACGTTAACTTGCCTAGCCAGATCTCGCAAGCTCTCCCAGACTTTGATGTACAATGGTATGCCAGTTTTCCTGTGCTGTTCCTCCAGCTCCCATTCCTTTTCTCCATGAATATAGATTCTGTCTTGACCCTTGGCTTTGGTTGATGCTTTGATAGACTTGATCATAATGTCCATGCGTTCTCTGAACTCGTTTACAGGGGTGAAGGCGCTGACGTTGATCGCGCCGACGAAGATCCCGATATTGGAAGGTTTGGGATCCTCAGGGGTTCCAACATGAGGCCCGTAAGCGGCGCCGGACAATATGCCTGCAAGTATGTCAACAAGTAGAGACAAACCGTATCCCTTGTATCCCGCTGTCTCCTCTAGTCCTCCGAGAGGTAAGAGTCCACCACGCTTTGATTTGTATACGCAACGCATTACGGTTTCTGCGTCAAGTGCAGGGTCACCGTTTTCGTCAATCGCCCAGCCTGCCGGGACAGGCTTCCTGTGTCTCCTGTAGACCTCCATCTTTCCGATGGGTGCGACACTCGTAGCCATGTCCAAGACGAAGGGGCGCTCGTGCTTAGCTGGTATGGCGAAGGCCATCGGGTTCGTCCCGATTATCGGTTCTATGCCGAAAGTCGGAACGACAAGAGGCCAAGCATTAGTCATGCAAAGCCCGATCATATTCTCTTTCAGAGCCATCATGGCATAATAGCCGGCAATTCCAATGTGATTCCCATTTGTTACGGATGCAAATCCGAAATAGGATTGCCCAGCTTTCTTGATACATCGCTCCATTGCCCTGTAGGCGGCTACTTGGCCTAGACTGTTTTCCGCATCTATTAGTAGGTTTACGGGAGTTTCCCTTCTTACCGTAATTTTAGCCTCAGGCCGAATCCACCCGTTCATCAACCTTTTCGCGTACCTAGGTAGTCGTGAGACTCCATGCGACTCGATCCCTCTCAGATCCGCCGAAACAAGAATGTCCGCAGTTATCTCCGCTTCCTCACGTGGAACCTTAAGCTTCCTCAAAACATTGGCACAGAATTCCTTCAGGCGCTCGGCCTCTACGATCCTTTCTTCAGAGTTGTGCAAACGGTTTCATCTCCGATTTAAATGACGATTTGTCCGCGTTGGGGGCTCAATTTCTTTCCTAGTTCCCACGAGATTAAAGAGCTTGCCGCTTCGGAAGAGGGACCCCCGGCATGCGCATAATCCTTTGAATCCCGATGGGCAGTGGGGCTACGGCTGGGCGGTCTTGGGTGTGAAGGGAACGATCTTGAACTTCGCACTGATAGTGGTTGCATATTACTTGCCCGGTTATCTGATCGCTAGGTGGCTTATGCTGAAGCATCAATACACAAGGAAGGTACGGAAGTACTGACAAGCTGGATTCTTCAATCTCAATTGTCATATCCACTTGATATGGTGGGGCGAGTGGGATATTATCCCTTTATGACGTGACGGTTAAAATGCAATCTGACCGACGTGATGACCCGGATCGTATGCAACTAAGGAAGTGAATGAGTCCATTCATCACTGACAAGTTTACCTTTAGGATCCTTGGTTAACGTTTGCTGTACTTCGGTCTGGAGTGCATGCAAAATGTGGCACGACTTTTGGGGGAGAGTTCTGCGTTTTGTTTTGGCAAGACATTACACGGACTACTCGCCCAAGAACCTGAGATGAATCTACGACAAAGCAAACCTCAGTGTGCTCTCTTGGACTCCTCTTCTACGAAGTAGAGGAAAAGAAAGATCGGCTATAGGTCGCTGATCACTTTGCCTTTG
>CAYQCQ010000194.1:0-2100 GCA_964416035.1 uncultured Candidatus Bathyarchaeia archaeon | reverse complement strand
GTGACTCCAGGTATCGGAAGAAAAACCTGAACTGGCCCCGCCTCTCGCGTCCTATAGACGAGATTGAAAGCGTTCCTCAGAAGCTGGTAGATTATGAGCAGCAGCATTCCTACACCAACCGCGGCTCCCACGTTAAAGAAGACACGCCAAACCCGCCGGAACCTTTTCGCAAAGCGTTCCAAAGTTCGATTCAGCGACGTAGTCTTGTAAACAAAATAGAGTGGGCCAACCTTCAAACCTCTCTCTTCAAGGTTGAAGCGCCTTGCCAGAAGGAAGAGTACAACCCAAGCTACCAGATAGAAGACTAACCCGGCAATATTCTGCATCCATGGGAACGTTTCTTCGACCAAGTCGTGACGACGTCCTGCGATACTTGCCTCCCCAGTGTTTGAGACACCCCGTTATTATCTTTTAAGCTTGAACAAAGCCGAGTTCGGCCTCAATGCATAACGGAGATGCCTTGAAACGCATGCTGTTTGTTTTGAAAGATTGAGGCCTTCTACCCTAAGACTCGGCTGCTCCGACAGAAATATTTAAGGAATTGTGGCACACGGCATATTCCATTTGCGCAACACCCCCTCTTCGGTTGACAGCGGCCGCGAAAACTCATTATTGGAGTATGACTACATAAATCGATGCGAGCGGAACGAGACTTGTCTGAGCAGAATATGAAGAAAACACCCGCAGCAACCAATCAGACAGACGCCCTACTGCTACTTTCGACGTGCAGAGACCTAGATCAAGCAAGAAGAATCGCAAGAACCCTCGTGGATGAGCGTCTCGCTTCATGCGTAAATATCGCGAAGATCGATTCTATCTATCGATGGAGAGACCAAGTTGAAGAATCGGAAGAGCACCTATTAATTGCAAAGACCAAATCTTCAGTCTATGAGAAGGCGGAGAACAGGATAAGGGCTCTTCACAGCTATGAACTTCCTGAGATCATTGCATTGCGGATTGAGAAAGGTTACGCGCCCTACCTCGACTGGATCACTGGAAATGTGTGCGCATCTGAAAGTGGTTGAGAATGGCCGAAAAACCGGTCAGCCGAACGGATAGTACTGAGCACATCTACGACCAATCCCACTGGAATCTTCTTGAAGAGAAACGAAGGATCGCAGCGCAGATAATGGAAGCGCTGGAGGCAGAAACCTTTCAATCCGCAATTCACGGCAGCGTGGCAAGAGGTGACGTCGAAAGGGACAGCGATATAGATGTTCTCGTACCTCAGACTGTCCCGTCATATAGGCTTGAACTTTGTTTAACCAAGCGAGGCTACAAACTATTCACAAGGTTGATTGCACAGGCGACGCCAAGTCACTCGCCAAAGGCTCACATATATCTGAACGCTGAGGAAACCGCCTCTGTAACCTTCCCTCTCTTGAAATTCAAGAGACTTGAATACGAATTCTACAGGTTCGGTGGCATGGTTGACCTTGACGCGATACGATCCGGTCGACGAGCACCTGGGGTCACAAAGAGGCTTACACTGATAGAGCCTACGGAGAGGGGGCACTTCGAGTCTCAAGTCGTCGGTAGAGAGTCAGAGGTGGCAAGGATCTTGGCCGTTAGCCCTGACATAGTCAAAGAGAGAGTCAGAGTCCTAACCCGAAGGGACAAGGTCGGTAGAACCGGTATATTTCTCGTCGTTCCATTGTCAGAAGAAGAGCAGTTCGAAGAGGCCCTGAAGAAGATCATTGAATCGAACCCAGCTGTGAGACGAGAATATCATTCGAGAAGAAGACCGTAGCCCAGCTCCAGACTGGAGGTCCTATCAGGTTAGGCTTTGTCGGTTCGCCGCCACCATACATACAACTGAGAAACAAGCTTTCATCGATGCTTGGGGTATCTCAACAGTGCCGCAATGCCTCCCAACGAGTTCAGTTTTGCGCCTCCCTCGTGCTCGCCGCTAATTATCAGTACTCTCCCCCCCTTACCCTCAACGTTTCGAATCGTCTCGTCAATCAATCTCCTCCTCTCCTCGTCGGCTTCGCGCAGAGTTTGATCAAGTATCAAGATCTGCCCAATCGCTCCTTCAGACGCGTCTTGAGATACCTGCTCCAGCCCATACGACACATCTCCCTTCGAACTTCCCAGCCG
>CAYQCQ010000193.1:349-2112 GCA_964416035.1 uncultured Candidatus Bathyarchaeia archaeon | reverse complement strand
TCCAAAATGTTTCTTCTTTTACTGGTAAACTGGTGCGAATCCCACCCCCGCACATCGGCACTAGTCAGTGACAATGCAATTCGACTAGCACAAGAGAACACCTGAATACTCTGGACAGTCTGGATTCTTGGGTGAGAGCCGAATGCGTCTCTCAGACTAGCGATGCGTACGTTTCCCGAGAATCAATAAATAGAAGAGGCGAGAGTCAATACGCCGAGTGAGGGTCATGGACGCGTTACTCACACTAGAGGAAAAGGAGCTCCTAGCGAAGACTGCTAGGCTGATGGAGGAACTCATTGAAACCATCGAGGTCTCAGACGACAAGGGATTGGTTCAGGACATAGAAGACGCCTTGGGCGAAGTGAAAGAGGGAAAGACTCGGCCGCTCGAGAATCTGATAAGGGAGCTTGGTCTTGAAGACCAAGTTCAGACTTGAGTTTGCTCCACGGTTCGAGCGCAGGCTCAAGGACCTAGACAGGCAAACTTGGTCTAGGGGTCACCCACGAGTGAATCGAGATAGGCTTTGACAGTGCTGACGCTCACCCTTGCATGAGAAGCGACTTCTCTAAGGTAGAACTCTCTGTAAGGCTCCTTGAGAAAAATCGCGAGTATCCTGAAGCCGGGATATTCAAATAGGTTTCTCATAGAACAATCGTTCCTTGAAAAACTATCTAAAAATGAAAGCGGCCGGCTCTCAGAGCACAAAGCGAATTCGGTATTATGACATAGACGCCCCGCACGTCAGACGGTCACGAAGCTACATCACTACCCAGACGAGCAGCTCCTATAAGCCAAACGAGCTCGAACGTTGTCGTAGAAATCCTATGCCTAGAGCCTTCTGTGTGGACCCACTATCACGTCAAAATGCTCACTTTTCGGTTTACCAAAACATATTTCGGTTTTCCGAAAACAAAAGCCTCCGGCACTGATGGAACGTCTCAACCCGTGCTTGACCCGGCGTCAGTCCACCATGTCTCGTAAGGCTCAGCTCGAGTGCTGTCCACCTTGCGGTAACCCATTCGCTGACACTTTCAGGGATCTCTCAAGCATATTTGGGTCCTTGCAGAAAAGGTCATGCGGGGGGCAACGAGCATGACCAAAGAGCACACAAGCCCTACCCAAAAGCCCCTCACAGGCCTGAGGGAATGGGCCTCGCACATCACAGCGGAGACAAGAGGCTCAACATGGATAGACGATGGATACCTAATGCCAGACGAGGTCTCTAACCTGTGCCGAAAACTCGCCAGTGAACGAGGCGGCCTCCACGCCCTCATAGGATATCAGGGCGTTGGAAAGACAAGCGCGATGCTAGCCATCGCCCACGAACTCCGCAAGTCCGACACCGCAGAGGCCAAACAGAAGCCCGACCTTTCAGAAACGATACTCATCTTCAAATGGCGACGGCCAAGCGAACTAATCCTCGAGCTTCTGAGACATAGTGACGGCCTCGCCTCAAAGCTGAAGAGAATCTATCGTGGCAAAATCGCCCATGTCCTAGAGGGGAGAAGCCCAGATCCAAGCCTCTCCAAATCGAATAGAGGCTTCAGAGAACTATTACGATGCAAGGCGATGCTTGAAGGTCTGCTCTCATTCGATTTCACCGAGGCCGAGCCCATGCTTGGAAAAGCCGCAGTGGAACGACTGCGATACGAGTCATTCTTGCAGACTCTTAGCGAGGCTAGAACCATCCTCATCGATCTCCCGGACTATTCCAAGACCGACATAAGGCGGGTCACAACCGACCTCGAAACTATCTACTGGAT
>CAYQCQ010000193.1:0-339 GCA_964416035.1 uncultured Candidatus Bathyarchaeia archaeon | reverse complement strand
AACCAGCCAAACATCGTAATCTCCTTCCAGAAGGAGTTGTTCCGAGGCCACTTCTTCCTGGGCAAGATGAACCGAATCGATCTAGAACCCTTCAAACCCAAAGCCCTACTCAAATTCTATGAGAAAAGATTCCACGGAACAGAACCTTTCACGCAAGAAGCCCTGCTCATGATCGCCAAGATGAGCCGCGGCATCTTCCGACGCTTCCTCAGATACATAGTCCTCACCCTCGACCACCAAGAACACGCCGCCACCCCTCTTCCCATCACCGTCGACCAGGTCCGCGAAGCCGTCCCACCCCAACTCCTAGCCCAAGACATGGACCAACAACTAACCGAA
>CAYQCQ010000192.1:0-2113 GCA_964416035.1 uncultured Candidatus Bathyarchaeia archaeon | reverse complement strand
ATTGCTGAATTGAAGAGCAGGCGGGCAGACCTAGAGAAGGTTAGGATATCCCTCCAACAGCAACTAAGCCAAACTGTCAGTAGGCTGGAAGATGACAGGGCTAAGCTCAACGAGCTTCTAAGAAAGAAAGCCGGAGAGAACGTGGAGGTTGTTTGAGAAACTAAGGACGAACATGAGCAACTTCCTCGATAAGCTCTCGAAGACAGAGATCAAAGGTAAAGAACTCGACAAACTTCTTGAGGAGTTCAAGCTCCTTCTCATCCAGAACGACGTTGCCCTTGAAGTAGCAGAGCACATATGCCAAATGATAAAGGAGAAAGTTGAGAAGACCGAGGTCCCAAGATTCACGGACAAGGCAGAGATTCTGGAATCAATACTTCGAGAGGTCCTGAAAGACGTGCTGAATGCCGGAGGGAGAATAGATATTCTCGAAGAACTTCAGAAGAAACGCGGCACAGGTCAGCCCGCAGTGATCACTTTCGTGGGCATAAATGGAACGGGCAAGACCACGACAATCGCGAAGGTTGCGAACTTCCTTCAGAAGAAAGGATTTAGTGTAGTTGTTTCATGCAGCGACACCTACAGGACTGGATCAATAGAGCAACTTGAAACGCACGCAGAGAGAGTCGGAGTGAGAAGCATTAAGCACAGGTATGGAGCGGATGCCGCTGCTGTCGCGTTTGACACGATCAACTACGCAAGATCCCATGGAATAGACGTAGTGTTGATAGATACAGCGGGAAGAATGCAAACCGACAAGAACCTGATGAAAGAGATCGAAAAAATTGTCAGAGTGACATCTCCGGACTTCACAATCTTCGTTGGAGACGCTCTGGCTGGAAACGACGCTGTCTCCCAAGCAGAGGAGTTCATCAGATATGTCAAGGTAGACGGAAGTATATTGACAAAGCTCGACGCAGACGCGAAGGGCGGTTCGGCCATCTCGATAGCCTACGTTACGAAGAAACCAATCATTTTCCTGGGAGTGGGGCAGCGTTACGAGGACCTCGCGGCCTTTGACTCAGAGACTCTGGTCAGCAAGATAATGGCGTAGCATCTGAACGCTCTTTTATACTTGCGACGCAGTGATCTCTGGCCGGGGTCTAATGGTTGGCAAAGCTGAAGGGCAAGGACCTTCTCTCTCTCGCAGAACTCACCAAAGAGAACATTATGGATCTATTGAAGCAGGCAGAAAAACTGAAGAAAATAAGAGGGCGTCTGACGACGACAATTGCCCTCCGCCCCAAGATCCTTGCGATGATCTTTCAGAAACCGTCCACACGGACTAGGGTCTCATTTGAAACTGCGATGCGTCAACTGGGCGGACACGCGATAAACCTGAGTTGGAACGAGCTCCAACTTAGTCGAGGAGAAACGATTGCGGACACGGCACGAGTACTGAGCCGGTACGTCGATGCTATCATGGCGAGAGTCTACTCGCACGGAGACATAGTGGCGCTGGCTGAGAACGCAACAGTCTCTGTCATCAACGGGCTCTCCGACCTCTATCACCCATGTCAGATTCTGGCAGATTTCCTGACAATCTTGGAGAGGAAGAAGAGACTGGAAGAACTCAAGCTGGCGTATATCGGAGACGGAAACAATGTATGCAATACTTTGCTCTTGGGATGCACAAGAGTCGGGATGGATATTAGCGTAGCTCACCCTGAGGGCTATGAGCCGAGCGCCGAAGCCGTTGGACTTGCAGGCGAGTTTTCGAAGGGCTCAGGCTCAAAGGTTGAGCTAACGATCGAACCTGAAGTTGCAGCCAAGGACGCCGACGTTGTGTACACAGATACGTTCGTCTCGATCGGACAAGAGGCAGAGAAGGATAAAAGGCTGAGAACATTCCTTCCAAAGTATCAGGTCACAGAGGAGACCTTTCGAGTTACAAAACCAGACGCAATCTTCATGCATTGCCTTCCGGCACACAGAGGGGAAGAAGTGACCGATGAAGTAATTGATGGTCCCAGATCAGTAGTCTGGGACGAAGCAGAAAGTAGGCTCCATGTCCAAAAGGCAATCCTCCTCTCTCTCATCGGATGAGCCTTCGGATGACAATTCTAGTGGCTATGATCTTTGAAGAAGCTCCATTGTGGGGAGCACAAAGGCC
>CAYQCQ010000191.1:0-2116 GCA_964416035.1 uncultured Candidatus Bathyarchaeia archaeon | reverse complement strand
AGGTGGACAAGCCATAACAGAGCCTATGCACATGTTTCGCGGGATACTCTATTCACTTTTCGTGAACTGCGCCAATATCCACCCCCTTTCCCGAAAACGCACGCCTTCGCGTCGCTGGTCCGTCGATCCCAGTTCTCGCAGTGAACTGGATGAGCATGTACTTCACCAAAAAATGTATTAACTTGTGAACCGAAGAACCGCTAACTCCAGTGTTGGTGAGAGAATGCCGGCCCGCAAGGTCAAGGTCGAATTCTTCGATGATATCGGCACGAAGCACACCATCACTCTTGAGGGAGCAATCACCAAAGAGAAGATCGGTAGAGTCCTAGACTACGTAGAGTTGATGGGCAGGCTACCCAGCTCTCCGGGCGACGGTTCACGCCAACCGGCCCGCGAGAAGTTCGAAAGAATGCGCGACCTTCTTTCGAAGTTTCAAGGCAGGGCCTTTAGGTCGAGCGACGTTCAACACGCGTACGAGGAGAGACACGGGGAGCCCATCGGCCTAAGCACGGTGTGCACCTACCTGTCTCGCTTTGTGGACAGAGGCGTAGTCTTACGTTCAGGTTCGTCGGCTGAATGGCTGTACACGGTGAAGCAGACAGGAACATTTTCATGGGATAGCGTCTTGTCGAAGTGAAGTGTCCTCCGAGTTCTTCAGGACCACACTTCCCGCCTCCGTCAAGGCATACTTAGGCGTGTACCCATGCATCTGCTTCTCAAACATACCTAACTCAACCATCTTCCTCACCATCCTGCTCGTATGTTCTCTACTTCGGCCTACGACATGAGAGATCTCGGCCGAGGATTTGGCGCCAGTACTCACCGCTCGAAGCATTCTGAGATGCGCTTCACAGAGTCGATGCGTCTGCGGGTGCATAGGTGGTTGCAACAGTCCCGCCTTAACCGCCTCGATCTCCCGTCTTAATCTCTCATTCTCGGTCATTAGGCGTGAAATAGCCTTCCTGATCTTGATCACACTGTCTGTGAGTTGCTTGTTGGCCATAAGTGCCGTTTCGATGTTTCGTGCTAGTTGGCCCAGTTCTTGGGTAGCTGAATTCCCGGACACATTCCCCACTTTCGCCGACTTCAGCTGCTCCACTTCACTGCGGAGCATGTCTATCACCCGCCTCTGGTCGTCAAGACGCTTGATGATTCCCATCACTGTCCATTCTCCAAGTTGAGACGACGGGGACTCATCGCGTCTTTTTGATGGTCCAGCCAATTCTGAGTTGCTCCATCAACATGAGGTTCGAGAGGAGCGTATATCTACGTTTTTAACAGCGATTTGAATCTCCTCACTCGACTATGGCTGGGGCAAGGGTTGGACAGGATAGGCGCCAAGCTACGCTTCAAGGGAATTGTGCAAGGAGTCGGCTTCAGGCCGTTTCTTTACAATTTGGCGACTCGGCATGGGATAGTCGGCTATGTCCGCAACTTCGGCGACGCTGGCGTCGAGGTCCACATTGAAGGAGATCGCAACAGAATTGAAGGATTCATCCGGGAACTAAGGACAAAATCGCCGCCAGTATGTCAAGTCGCGGACCTGCAGGTTGAGTTGACAGGTTGTTTCGAGAACTTCCATGAGTTCACCATTTACGCCAGCGATCGACGACGACCATCCTCCGGCTCAATGATTCCGCCTGATGTAGGGATTTGCCAGCAATGCGTTGACGACGTGTTAGACCAAACATCAAGGTGGTACTCCTATCCGTTCACATGCTGCGCTTCGTGCGGTCCGAGGTTCACCGCGATATTCGATCTCCCCTACGATAGAGATCGAACTAACATGAGGTCCTTTCCGATGTGCCCGAGTTGTCGCGGAGAATACGAGGACCCTAAGGATAGGAGGTTTCATGCCCAGGGGATCTGTTGCTCTTCATGCGGTCCGAAGATCAGACTTTATGATAGGACTGGGGCCCCTGTTGAGCAGAGCCAAGAACTGAAGGAGTCATCTCATCTCCTTGATGAAGGTGCGGTCCTTGGAGTGAAGGGAATCGGCGGGATCCATGTTGCTGCTTCCGCGACTCAGGACAAACCTCTTCTCAAGATCCGTATGCGGAAGAGGAAACCTTTCGAACCATTTGCCGTGATGTCGCGGGACATAGACAGGGTACGC
>CAYQCQ010000190.1:0-2173 GCA_964416035.1 uncultured Candidatus Bathyarchaeia archaeon | reverse complement strand
TGTCTGGAGTCAAGTCAATGATCTTCCAGCCTTGGCGTTCGATCAGTGCTATCTTGGATGTGGGGAACGGCTGATCCTCTGAGAGGACCTCACGTAAGGATTCAAGGCCGACACTGGAAGTGACGGAGGGAAAGCTTCCGGTGCTCCTAAAGACTTTGAGTCTAGCTGCGTCCTTGTACATTTTCACGCCGTGGAAGACTAGAATGGATTTCTCGAATTCCGGTCTTGAGGCTTTGGCGTCGATTCTCTCAAGTTCTTCATCTGTAAACTGGTAGACGTTGTCTTCTCTGGAACCGAAGAGTCTTGTGTACAGAAGATCAGATTTGTACGCAGGTTCTCTCTGAGACAGATCGACACAGTGGACCATATTCAGGTCCTGCATGACCCTTATTACACTCTGATCGGGTGACCCTGCGTTACCCCGAGGAATTTCCAAAGCGATCCTCACCTGGCCTAAGCTGACTGAGGCGAAAAGATTCCGAAGCTTTTCAGCCGCTTCCGTATTGAACCTCATGTCTCTTGGAGTCAAGACGTGTAGAACTGGCGCTATTAGTGCTTCGCATATGTCCAAGACTCTTTCCAGAGAGGCGATGTTCTCGCTTGAGGGCTCAATCCTATTTCTATGAGTTATATCCTGATGGCAACGAACTGCGAATTCAAAATCTCTTGGCGCCTTTCTCCTCCAAGACCCAACGGTTCGCATGTCTGGATATTCGTAAAAGGTTGAGTTGACCTCAACAAAGTTGAAGGCTTTCGTATAGGTTGTCAAGGCGTCTTGTCCCGGAACATGGAAATACGCCCATCCACCTGCCCCGATTAGGGTCGCGGTCAATTGTGTGCCCCCCTTATATCCTATGAGACCGACCTATATTTTGTGGTTGAGAAGTGGGCGACGTCTACCTAGGCACCTCCGGCTGGTCGTATGACGAGTGGGTGGGGCCTCTATACGAGACCAACAAGGATAGCAAACTGAGAGCATATTCCCGGGTCTTCGTGACAGCGGAGATAGACTCAACCTTCTACGCCTACCCGTCACGGGGCACCGTCATGGGATGGTTGAGGCACGTCAATCCGGATTTCGTCTATGCAGCAAAGATGCCTCAGGTCATAACCCACAAGAAGAAACTCGAATTGGCAAAACGTGTAGATGAGGATGTAAGACGCTTCTGCCAATTGATGGCTCCACTTCAGCAAGATGGGAAATTGGTTTGTATACTAATCCAGCTGCCCCCAAGCCTTGACTTCGATTTGGAGAAGATGGAGACGTTTTTCAATATCCTACCTGCAGAGTACAGGTTCGCGGTGGAATTTCGTCATCTTTCTTGGATGCGACCAGAAACTTGGGACCTGTTGAAACGACATCGCGTCTCCTACGTAGCCGTCGATGAGCCGGTACTTCCTCCAGATGTACACCTTACGACCGACTTTGCCTATTTTCGCTGGCATGGGAAGGGATCACAACTGTGGTACAACTATCGTTATGACGCAGAGGAGCTAACGCCTTGGGTACCGAAGATTCAGGAGACCGCGAAGAATATTGATAGAGTATATGGCTACTTCAACAACCACTTCCACGGATACGCGGTGGAAAACTGTCTGCAAGTACTTGAAATGCTTGGAAAACTAACGCCTCGACAGCGAGAAGCAAAGGCCAGGATCAAAGCTCATTTCGAATCTGTCACAGCCAAACCGACACCGACAACGCTTACCCAGTATATGCACGTAGGCGAAAAAGAGTCTTCACGCTCATGAGAAGCCTTCTAACTTCAGTTCTAAGTCTTACCAAGGACAACGACAGGTGCTCACTTGAGGAAGTTTGTAGAGCAGCCAGGCTGCCTCTCGCCGAAGGGCAAGTGCAATTGAGACAACTCTCTGATACGGGAATGCTCAAGCTTGAGAACAATATCATAGTAGCCGGCTCTGAGCAGAGACTCGTGTTGGCACTCAAGGCCTTGAATGAAGGAGCTGACTTCGAAAGGATATGTCGCCTGCTAAGTTGGCAGGAGTTTGAGGATATCACTGTCAAGTCTTTGGAGGCAAATGGATTCTCAACTATCAAGCACTTTGCGTTTAAGGCAAATGATCGACGCCGAGAGATTGATGTAGTGGGGGTTGGGCATATGCTCGTCATCTGTCTGGATTGTAAGCATTGGATGAAAGGGCTACGCGGAGC
>CAYQCQ010000189.1:0-2176 GCA_964416035.1 uncultured Candidatus Bathyarchaeia archaeon | reverse complement strand
CAGAATGAAAATGTATGGAGTCTTCATTGACGGTAAACTAGTTTCCTACTCTGGTTCTTTCCTTCAAATACCGCAGGTCTGGATGATAGGTGAAGTCTACACGCATCCTGATCATCGAACCAAAGGTTACTCGACACTGGCAACATCGGCTATCACAGAAGAAGCGTTAAGAAACGCTGAAGCGGCCGCCTTGTTCGTGAGATCGGACAATTACCCAGCTATCAGGGTTTACGAAAAAATAGGCTACGAGAAGATAGGCGAAAGGATCTGGGTAGATGTAGGAACAGGACTAAGCCCCTAGAGCCAAGCGACTCTTTCCGTTCAGGACAGCGCGCGGGGTCGATACTAGTGTGCTTTAGAGCATACGCTAGGTCTTGTAGGGCGTAGAGGTTGCTTGTGGCTTCGAGGGCTAACGATCGAACCTTACGTTGCATTCCGTCAAATCTTTTAGCGGCGCTCAAAGAGATCTATGACTGGTGGTTGTTTGACAAAGGAAGAAGAAATACTGGAAGAGTTACGGCGCATTCGAACGCTCCTAGAACCTAAACCTGCTCCTCCTTCCCCGCCACCTCCTAAGGGTCTGCGGGCTGAGTTCATGGGTTTCATTTCAAAGTACAAGGTCATGGGGATGGCCGTTGCCTTCATTATGGGCATATACCTAGGCGGCCTAGTTCAAGCGTTAGTAGGCGACCTGATAATGCCAATAGTGCAATTCGCCGCGCCCGGAATAGCTTGGGAAGTCATACAGGTTGGCCCATTCCGTGTAGGCCACTTCATAGGAACACTCATCACATTCACAGTAGTTGCATTCGTAATCTTCCTAATCGTGAAAGTATCCAAGAAATGGGGCTTAGAATAGCTAGGCGCGTCAGCTACGGCGCGAGTAAGGGCGTGGTCCCACGCCCCCCAAGTTCTCGCAGTCCCTTATCGAATGATTGGTTAGAATATCTTTTCTTCAACTGATGCTCCGTTGTCCAGTGAAGATTCGCTTCAATTGCGATGCGAGGGAGCTGGATTTGATTATCGATTTTCACAACCACTTCTATCCAAAGGCCTATCTCGACGAGCTCAAAAAGGAGAGAGGGTACGCGTCAGTTGAGATAGATCAGCAAGCAAGGTTGGTGATCCGCTACACAGGCGACTACAACATCATCGTCGGACCCCACATAGACTTGGAAGACAGGTTGAAGGCTATGGACAAATACGGTGTGGACATGCAAGTACTGACCCTCACAACCCCAGGCGTTGAGCGTGAAGAGCCGGAACGCGGAATAAGACTCGCTGAATTGACAAACAACGCATTCGGCCAGATCTTGGATAAATATCCTGATCGCTTCACCGCGCTAGCAACCTTGCCTTTGCAGGAGCCCAACGCAGCCGTGGCCGAGCTGGAAAGAGCTGTCGAAGAGTGCGGATTACGGGGAGCTATGCTGTCGTCCAATGTCAACGGTGAACCCCTCGACTCGGAGCGGTTTCTACCCGTCTATGAGAAGGCCGTGAAGCTTGATGTCCCGTTGTACATCCACCCTACATCACCGATCAACCGAGCCGCCATGGACGACTACAGGCTCATCCCTATTCTCGGATTCGGCGTAGACACGACACTCGCCGTGCTGAGACTCGTCTTCAGCGGCATTCTCGAGAGACTACCGGAATTGAAGTTGGTCTCCTCCCATCTGGGCGGCGTCTTCCCATACCTTCGAGGCAGGATCGATGCGGGTTTCCAGGCCTACCCGGAATGCAAGACCAATATCTCAAAGCTCCCGTCACACTATCTGAGACAGATCTGGATGGATTCCATCTGCTATGACCGCGACGTGTTCATGTCGGCATACACGTTCTTAGGACCCGAGAAGATAATGCTCGGAAGCGACTTTCCTCACCAGATTGCAGACTTGGAAAAGGCGGTGCAAAGAATCAAGGAGCTCAAGATAGGCGCCGATGAGAAGCAAAAGATCTTAGGAGAAAACGCGGCCAAGCTTCTCAAGCTCTAGAGGTGCTGAGAAATGGCTGTCACAGATGTTAGAAGAGCAAGAAAACCTAAGCTTCCGAAAAAGCGACTTCTCAAACATGCGAGAACCTAGGCCTCATCTTGGCTCTCATTGGTTGCTCGTTGGGTAGGCTCCGATTCAAATAGGATCTTGCCTCTTTCAAGAACCTCGGCCACAAAAAGATT
>CAYQCQ010000188.1:0-2179 GCA_964416035.1 uncultured Candidatus Bathyarchaeia archaeon | reverse complement strand
TGTACTCCCGAGGCACACAATTGTGACATCTGCATCCTCCGTTTCGAATGCGTTCGATATGCCATATCTTCGCCCGCTTAGCCTGGCGTACTCCTCCGTGACTTTGAGAAGAGAGGCTGAAACCTGCTTCATGGCTTCATCCTGCTGCTTCTTAAACTCAAAGTAGTAATCTGGAAGGCACAGGGCACCTATAGTAGCCGGCTTCTTCGGATCAAGCCTGCAGTCGACTTTCCCCGGAGGGAGGAACCTCTTTGCTTCCTCATCGGTCAAAACCTCGACTCCTTCCATGGCGTGTGAAAGAATGAACCCGTCCAAGTTGACTGTGACCGGCAGCAAGACGTTGGGATCTTCTGCTATCTTGAAGGACTGCAACGTCCAGTCATAGGATTCCTGCGCGTTTTCACAGTAGATCTGTATCCAGCCACAGTCCCTTGACCCCATCATATCCGACTGGTCGCCGTGAATGTTGATCGGGGCGGATAGAGCTCGGTTCGCCACGCCCATAACTATAGGGCATCGCAGACCCGAAGCTATGTACATCATCTCATGCATAAGCGCAAGTCCTTGGCTGGCCGTCGCAGTCAAAACTCTTGCCCCCGTCAAGCTTGCGCCCACACACGCCGACATCGCTGAATGCTCAGATTCCACACAGACAAAGTTTGTGTGAACCTCCCCGTTGGCCACATATTCGCTGAAGAGTTCAACCATTATTGTTTGCGGTGTGATGGGATATGCCGAAACAACATCCACTGTTGACTGCTTGGCCGCGTATGCTAAAGCTTCATCTCCATTAAATCCCATTCTTGTTCTCATCTCTTTCACTCCTCCGTCATCGTGATGGCCTTCACAGGGCATTCTGCTGCGCAGATCCCGCAACCTTTACAGAAGTCGTAGTCGATCTCAACCGTCTTCTCCTTACGTCGTATTGCCGGCTCAGGACAGAAGATCCAACATATCAGACAGTTCGTACACTTCTTCTCATCCAAGACTGGTCGAAAGGCCCTCCAGTCCCCTGTCTTGTACTTGACCGATGATCCTGGTTCAAGAACTGCAGAACCGATCGGCAACGACCTCCAACCAGGCTTTCCTTGATCTCTACTCATTGAGAGCTCACCCTATCATACGCCATCCTTACCGCTTCGGCGTTCTTCTCTGCAAGGGGACCAGGAAACCTTTCCTTCAGCGCCCTGACAACTGAGTCGATCTTCGCCAGAGGCTCAACCTTGATCAAAGCTCCAAGCATCGCCGTGTTGAATATTGGCCTCCCGAGCACATCTAGAGCTATTCTCTTGGCATCGATAGTGTAGCAGACGATATCGGTCCTCCGAAAGCTACTGCGAATCTCAGCACTCTTCTTCTGAGTGTTCAGCACCACCTTGCCGTCCTTAACAAGTCCCTCAGTCACGTCTACATTCTTCAGCAAAGTAGGGTCAAGAACTACAACAGAGCTCGGAGCGTAGACCTGGCTGTGAATATCGATAGGTTGATCGCTGATCCTCGTGAAGCCCAGAATAGGCGCCCCAGTTCTCTCCGGGCCGAATTCAGGAAACGCTTGAACATGTTTTCCTTCCATGAGGGCTGCGTAGGCCAGAAGTCTACTCGCAGTGACTACTCCTTGGCCTCCTCTTCCGTGCCATCTGACTTCTCGCAACAAGCGTCTAAACCTCTCCGAGGCGCTAGAGACTTGCATCTAATATGAAAGCTTATTCCTAGTCGCTGTGGGCGATGTCAACCCCGTTCTTGTGAGATTTTTCTTACGAATGTCTAATGAGCTGTTCACATGACAGGTGATGTCAAGCCAAGACTTTAAGAGTTGTCACTCGAAAATCTGAGATGTTTGTGTGACCGCGAATGAAGCTAGAGGATCTCGCACGAGACATCGCTGCCACGCAGTTGCTCTATCTAGACGACTCTTATCTCAAAGAAACTACTTGCAGGATTCTGAGGGTGGAGCCGGACGATCGGAAAAGCGCGTATGTAATTGTTGACAGATCTAACTTTCACCCCAAGTCCGGAGGACAGCCCTCCGACAAAGGAAGGATCTTGGCGGATGCTGTCATCTTCGATGTCAAGAAGGTTATGATCATTGGAGGGGTAGTGGTACACTGGGGAAAGTACGTCCAGGGAACGCCCCAGGCTGGACCAGCTGAACTTCAGATAGATTGGGGGCTTAGATATG
>CAYQCQ010000187.1:0-2185 GCA_964416035.1 uncultured Candidatus Bathyarchaeia archaeon | reverse complement strand
GAAGTTCTTCGAGGTCTGGTCTATCCGCAGCAATGCCCTCTATTCAACAAGGCGTGTACTCCTACCCATCCTGTTGGTCCCTGTGCTGTGAGTAGAGAGGGCGCATGCTACATCTCAATGAGAACTTCAAAGAGCCAAGACAGGTTGCCGCCCGAACGAGTCTAAATGAAAACCTGCAACTCTGCTACTTAGAAGTTTTTGTTGTCCACAATGCGTACAGAAAACATGCAGCCGTGAGAAACCATATCTTTGTTGCGAAGTTGAAGTTGACTGGGATCCCTACGTGCTCATGCGTCGTGTTCGCGAGTATGTCGATTGATCCGCCTTGCAGCATCCATGCAGTAAACCATGCGAGAAAGTTCCATGTGCTCTCATACATCGCGATGAAGGCGCAGGTCGCCAAGAAGACCTTCGTCAAGGGTTTCGACATCCACCGACTGACCTTCTCGTTCTCCATCACGATCGTCCATAAAGCAAATCCAAAGATCACTAGAAGGGTAATTGGCTTGAAGCTCTGGATGACGTAGAAGGGGAATATGAGAGGGATCTGATCTCTAACGAAGCGTTCTCCGAACGTTGTTTCATGCGGATACTTGAGAACGTAGGAGACGACGATAACAAGTATCATTACGGCCAGTAGCTGTCCGCAAATACGCAGCCTCCTAGTTATCATTGCCTGTCCTCGCGAAGTAGCTAGCTTTTCCCGAGGATCTCCTTCCAAAGTCTTAGAGTTTCAAGCGCCTCTTGTTCATCTAGGGTTTCGATGGCGAAGCCCGTGTGGACAATCACATAGTCGCCGACCTTGACTTTTTCGAGCAGACTGATCATGATCTCACGCTTCACACCGCCGAAATCGGCGATCGCCTTGTCGCCTGTGATCTCAAGGATCTGAGCTGGGACAGCTAAGCACATTCAAACCGGCTTGAAGACTCTTGGCGCGGATATTTAAAGGTGTGACGATGATATTTCTGAGAAATCGGGCAATGTTTCAATGCCTTGACTCGGCGTAAATGTTTTTGACGAGTCAACCTACTCTTCATGAAAGAGAGAGTGCTGAAGATTGCTCGTACTCGGATAGATTGGAGATAGGCAGATTGTTGCGGAACGGGGAGGCACCAGGAGGCGTGCAGTGGTGAAGATCCTCGGGTTTGCCGATTTCCATGGCAACATTGAATCAGTGAGACGGGCCTCAGACTTAGTTTCGTTTGAGCGCCCAAGCTTGGTTGTGGTCGCAGGTGACTTGGCCAATTGGGGCATGCGGCTAGCTGAAGATGCCCTTGAGGAACTCTCTAAATCAGTTCAGAAGGTCTTGTTTGTTCCGGGAAATATGGATGACCCAGCTCTTGCTAATTGGAGGGACACTGAGCGCATCGTTTGTCTTCATGCGAAGAGAATAGTTCACGATGGGATATTGTTCATAGGCTTGGGAGGAGCGGTGAGAAGCCCATTCAGGGCTCCATTTGAGTTTCAGGAGGACGAGGCTAGTAGAGCACTAGCTCAAGCAGTTCAAACCAGTTCTACTCAGAATATGGTTCTTGTTTCTCACTGTCCTCCGAAGAACACGAAGCTCGATCTGGCGGGTGGGACAAGACATGTTGGCAGTGAGGCGGTGCGCAGATTCATCGAAGAGAGGAAGCCCCTGTTGGTGGTATGCGGACACATACATGAAGCGCAAGGTGTCGATTCGGTAGGGCGGGTACCGGTAGTGAATGTGGGCTCGGCCGCACATGGCCATTATGCTTCAATTTCCCTAGACAGGCCAGTGAAGATAGAGCTTCGAAAGTTCTAGTATGCATCTGCGGGAATTTTCTCTCAACTCGAAAGAGTATATAAGGCTGGGCCAACAACCTAAACGATTCACTTTGCATCAGAAGGTCCTATGACATGGCCATCAAGAACGGCGACTTCATTCTTACGAACTTGACTTGTAAGGTCAAGGAAAGCGGGGATGTCGTGGAGACTACTCTAGAGAAGATCGCAAGGGAGTCGGGGCTACACAAAGAGGGCGCCACATACGAGCCTATGTTTATCGTTGTGGGTGAAGGGTGGGTTCCAAAAGGACTCGATGAGAGTTTAGCTGGCATGGAAGTTGGACAAGCGGCTGCTTTTGAAGTTCCTCCTGAGAAGGGCTATGGCCTTCGCGATCCTTCTAAGATGAGACTCGTGCCGCTGAGACGATTTCGTG
>CAYQCQ010000186.1:0-2192 GCA_964416035.1 uncultured Candidatus Bathyarchaeia archaeon | reverse complement strand
AGGAAGAATCTGAGATCATGTTCCTGACAGAAAGGTCGCGTTATGAAGTACTCCAGTTCGTGTATGTGAATCTCCCCTGACATATGCGCATCGGCAAGATGAGGGGGGAGAGTTGACAGCAGTGCATATTGGCTGAATACCGCATCTGCAGCAAGCTTGTGGATTGTTTCTGGGTTGTGCTGTAGGTTGGCGTTCTCCTTGTCGCCACTCGCGACCATAGTGGTTACGTCGTATACTGGTAGTCCGAGCCGAGTGTATCTCGCTCGTTCTCTCTCAAAATTCTCTTCGAGCAAGGTAACGCAGACAAGTTCACGTATGAGGGGGGATGACAGAAATGAGAGACCTATTCGATTAACCTTATCGGCAACCTTTCTGGCGATTCTCTCCGCATCTTCACTTGAAAGATTCACTTCTTGTATAAGAGATTCCCTGATCTTCTCTGCATCAAATGACTCGAACTCTATCTTCGAAGTCCTTACCGCGGGGAAGTACTTGATTGAGTCAGGCGTGACCTCTTGCTCTGTTTTCACTGTCAAGTAGTCGTCAGGCTCCACAAATTGAAGTTTTCTACAAGATAGCCTGTGATGGCGCATATAAGTTTTAGACAGTTCTGTATAAAATAGTGTACTGAACTTTTGTCTCACGACCGTCGCAAACTCAGATGAATTGACACGATCGTGAGTTCGAGAAGCGTTCTTCAGGTAAAGTAGATCTCTCGTTCACCGATTCCACGGCTAGACTGTCGGCTTGAACAAGAGATTGCTTCTTATAGTCCAAGAAGGATTTGCCCGCCTATCTTCTATCGTCTTCGGCCAAGTTACGACTTTTCGAGAAGCGAATAATCTTTCATTCAATCTCTTGCGAGAGGTCAAGCCTTCAAGGAAAAGAGTACTGCATGAGCTTGTCCAGTGTTCGAGCCTTAGCGCTCGGCCAGATAGAGACTGGAATGACAGTGGCGGATGAGCGCCCCATATGTTGGATATTATCAGATCCACAGAATGTGCAAGTGGGTATAACTCCTAGAAACCATCTTTGACAGTTCCTGCACAGCGAGTACATGCTTGCATACGTAAAGAACTCGATCTCACTGTTACAGATCTTTTCCGTCAATTTCATAAGAGACTCCAGCTCGGGTTTGGCGGCGTTCAAATTTATTGGGAGTAGGTGTCCACCATCCGCTGGCGATTGGAGTCTTGCCTCGATCGCTAGCCTGTCGTCGAGTGATATCCTCTCCGTCGGTGGAACTGTGACCAGATCAGTGTAGTATGGATATTTCCTCAATCCTTGGACAACTGTGGATCCGACCCCGTATTCCTCAACATCAAGCTCAGCCAATCGAACAGCTGCCTCATCGCTTGGACGATGGGCGAGAGCGAATCTCATACTTGACTCCTCCGCCGCCGCCTCAGCGTAACTGGAAGTCTCCTTCAGGATCCGTAAGGCAAAGTGGGCTGAGCTTCCATCTTTGCTGCTCAGGTTTGATCCGGTATGGGCGGCTACAGCCTCATTCAATCCAATCGGGCTGATTGCGTAAAGTGAGCTTTCACTATGAATGTATGAGTCAGCTGGACTTGCTCCAGAGAGAGTCGGAAGAAGAGACTCTTGAATTCTTTCGGCAATGTATTTTCTCTTGATCTTGAAGGCTTTCACCACTAGATCCAGCGCCCTCCTGAGAAGGTCAACGAAGCGATCATCGTTCTTGCGCGCCTCGTAGGCGATTCTGGGCAGGTTAATGAATATTGTATCCATGCACCCGGTCCTTTGAGAATCCGTTTCCCAGAATCCTGTCCAGTCATCATTCAGCTTCAAACCAGTGGCAGTGTAGTCTGACTTCGCCTCCCCCCTGAGGAAGGCAAAGTATGGAAGAAAGTACTCCGAAGCAAGACGATGTGTCATAAGCAACTCCCGCCTGAACTGTTCCGATTGAGCAGGGTCGCCCCTAATCTTGAAGATGAATCTGGGATTCGTGACGGGACTAGCTACCGACAGTCTGCTGAGAACATTTATCATATGGTTGAGAAGCGCTGTAGCTTCATCAAAGAAATCTTTGTATTTCCCAACGATTTTCCCCTGAGGCCCTACGGCTTCGGCTTCTCGAAGGAATGTTGGTATTGTGAACTCGCATCCTAGAGACAACCCGGGCTTCCCTATGCCTCCAGACGCTCCTGTCCTAATGCTGTCAATGAATAACT
>CAYQCQ010000185.1:0-2193 GCA_964416035.1 uncultured Candidatus Bathyarchaeia archaeon | reverse complement strand
AGGTGAAGTGAATATTCGCCAACAGCTGTTTCTGGAAGTGGTTGTTTGAAGTCTGAGTTGTCTGTGCTAGGTGTTTGCTTGTAGACAGTTGCGAATAGCTGTTTGGTAGTCGTAAGATTCGCTAGGCCCGGCACTCCACCATGGCAGGCGCAGGCCCCGAACGCAATCATGGTTTTTGCCTTCTTTCTTAGTAGTTGAGCTATCTCCCTGTTCTCCTCGTTCGCTATTGAGCCATGATAGAAGCAGAGGTCGACGCTTCCTTCGGGGAGTCGCAGAAGGTCTTCGAGCTTTTGATCAGAAGCTGTAGGCCAGAAAACGATGTCGACAGCGTTGAATAGATCCGTCAGTTTTTCAGCTAGGTCGACTATGGCCATGTCACAGCCTGAACATGTTGCGCCCAAGCCGATAGCCAATTTGAGTTTCGTCTGGCTCATTGTTTTCAACTCGCTTTGAGAGGGTTGGGGCCTAAGGCTCGGATTTGCTCAGTGAATTCGTTTACCACTCTAGCGAACTTGTCCGCCTCTGATGCAGAGATCCATTCGAGCCTTACACGTTCTCGCTCTATACCTAGTTGATCGAGAAGTTTGAGAAGGAGATAGTATCTTCTTCGTGCCTTGAGATTTCCAGTCAAATAGTGGCAGTCGCTGGGAGGTTGGCATCCTGCTATAAGCACCCCGTCCGCACCGTTCTTGAGAGCGGCCAGTACGAACTGGGGGTCAACTCTGCCACTGCACATTACGCGTATGACTCTCAAGTTGGGAGAGTATTGAATTCTACTTGTCCCGGCCAGGTCAGCTCCAGCGTAGGAGCACCAATTGCAGAGGAAGCCTAGTATGTAGGGCTCGAATTTATCCGCCATCCTGATCACTTCGCGATCGCGTGTTCAATTTGGGTCATCACTTGCTCATCGGTGAAGTGGTTCATCCTAATAGCGCCTGCCGGGCAGGCGGAAGCGCACGCCCCGCATCCTTTACAGAGTGCCTCGTTGATTCTTGCTCTCTTATCTTCAATTGAAATTGCACGATAGGGGCAAAGGAGAACGCAGATCCCGCAGCCTCCACATATGGAGTCGTCGACCATGGCGTAGTAGGGGTCGACTACATATACTCCCGGAGCCATGAGCGATGCGGCTCCTGACGCTGCTGCTTTTGCTTGAGCAACTGCGTCGGGAATGTCTTTCGGTCCAGCCGCAGTTCCGGCAATAAGTACGCCCTCGATCACTGTATCGACTGGTCTCAGTTTCGGATGGGCTTCAGAAAAGAATCCGTCCGGTCCCGTTGGGATCTTGAGGACTCTTCTGATTTCCTTCGTGTCCAAGCTCGGAGTGATCCCAACTGACAGAACAACGAGATCAGCCTCTACCTCGAGCGGGGTTCCTGAAAGGGTGTCCTCTGCTCTAACTACGAGGTTTTGGCTTTTCGGTTCTTCGAGTATTTCTGCCACTCTTCCTCTTGTGAATAGGACTCCATAATCCTTTGCGGCCCTCTGATAGAACTCCTCGAAGCCCTTGCCGAAGGCCCGTATGTCTATATAGAAGATTCGAACCTCGATCTCAGGATGTTTCTCCTTTAACTGCCTAGCCTGCTTCACTGCATACATGCAACAGACTCTTGAGCAGTAGAGGTTGGTTCTCTCATTTCTGGATCCTACGCACTGAACGTAGATGACTCTTCTCGGCTCTTTGAGATCCGAAGGCCTGAGCACTTTACCCGCTGTAGGTCCTGAGGCGTTGAGCATTCGCTCCACTTCGAGTGAAGTCACAACATTTTGGAAGACACCGTAGTTGTATTCCAGATCGCTCAAGGGACTGTATGGGTCGTATCCCGTGGCAACAACTATGGTGTCAATATCAAGCTCGATCTCTTTTGGAGCTTGATCATAGTCTATTGCTTCGGGTTCGCAGACATCCTTACATTTTCCACAAGCCAACGGCGTCAGGCCCAGACAGTTTACTTCGTCAAGAACATAGGACGGCGGGACAGCCTGAGGAAACGGAATATAAATTGCCTTTCTCCAACTCAAGCAGGCATTAAATTCGTCTGGGACTTCAACGGGGCAAATCTTTGTGCACTCGTCGCATGCTGTGCACTTCTTCTCGTCCACATACTTGGGTTTCTGCAGTACTTTGACCTTGAAGTTTCCGATGAATCCCTGAACGTCCTTTACCTCAGCGTAGGTGAAGAGCTTCACGTT
>CAYQCQ010000184.1:0-2211 GCA_964416035.1 uncultured Candidatus Bathyarchaeia archaeon | reverse complement strand
ACAAGGCGATGGTTGAGAGGGCCCTTGTTGAGACTTTGGCGAAACGCGGCATCTGCCCTGAAAACGCTGCCAAAGAGATTGCCGCCGCCTCTGACTCTATTACTGCGCAAGAAGTTGCGGAAGAAGAAAGGAGGGTGATACATGACATACGTGCACTCGTCAATGTGATTCGGCGTAAAGTCAGTGATCAGGCAAAGCCGTACGTGCATCTGACCGCAACGTCCTACGACATTGTCGACACGGCCAACGCGTTAAGATACAGAGAGGCCGTTGAGTCGATCATAATTCAAGATATGGTCAAGCTTGAGAAGATCTGGATTGAATTGGCTAGGAAGGAGCGGGATGCTATTCAGATCGGTCGGACTCATGGCCTGTTTGCTGAACCAATAACCTTTGGCTTTGCCTTGGCTCAGTACGTGAATCGCTGGGGAAACAGAATCGTAAAATTGAAGGAATCGTTACAAGCATTGGTTGGAAAGCTTTCTGGGGCGGTAGGAGCCTATAACGCCTCTTCTCTTTTCATTTCAGATCCAGAAGAGTTTGAGAAAGAAGTTCTGTCCTCACTGGGATTGAAGCCAGCTCTTGTTTCAACTCAGATAGTTCCTCCCGAGCCTACTACAGACCTGCTCCACAGCGTCGTATCGGCATGGAGCGTTCTCGCGAACTTCTCAAGGGATATGAGGCATTTACAGAGGTCAGAGATAGGAGAGGTTGGTGAGGCTTTCGAAGAGGAGCGAGTTGGCTCCTCCACCATGCCTCACAAGAAGAACCCGGAAAGCTTCGAGAATATCGAGAGTCTCTGGAAGGAATTCATTCCTAGAATGATTACAAAGTATCTCGATCAGGTTTCGGAGCATCAGAGAGATCTCACTAATTCGGCCTCTCAGAGGTACGACGCAGAAATCCTCATGGCATTCGACTTCTGCGTCAGGAGACTATCCAGAGTCTGCCAGAAACTTGTTGTTGACAAGACGAATCTGAGAAGGAATCTAGATCTTGCCCTTCCCTCAATCGTTGCCGAGCCACTTTACCTCCTTCTCGCTTCAACAGGGCATCCAGATGCCCATGAGTATGTCAGAGGACTGAGTCTTGAGTCATCCCGCACGGGAAGATCAATAGTTGACCTGGCCACGTCTGATCAATCTCTTCAACCATACCTTAAGAGGCTCTCAACAAAGCAGTTGGAGCTGATTCGTGATCCGTCGAAATATCTGGGCATAGCCTCATTGAAGGTTGACAAGGTTCTCACTTATTGGGAAGAGAGGTTGAAGGAAGAGAGTCTTTGGTGAGAACCGGATGACTCGGAGGGCTCTGATCAGCGTCTATGACAAGTCTGGCCTTGAGACACTGCTGCCCTGCCTCTCATCCTTCGAATTTGAGATCATTGCCTCGGGAGGAACAGCTCAGAGAATAAAGGAGCTTGGATACGGATGCGTTGAGACATCGCGGTTCACTGGTTATCCAGAATCACCACACGGCCTCGTCAAGACGCTTCACCCAAAGATCCATGGCGGACTAATGCTAAACCCCAATGACTCCAATGATCAGAAATACATGCATCAGCAAGGAATCGTTCCCATCGACCTTCTGATTGCCAACCTCTATCCATTCGAAGCGGTTGTCGCAAAAAAAGGAGTGACACTGCGACATGCTGCAGAAAACATTGACATTGGAGGTTTAGCATTGATAAGAGCAGCGGCAAAGGCCGCTCTTTTGACCCGAAGAGTTTCAGTCCTGACTGATCCGCGTCAATACGAGAGCTTCGTGGAAGAGATGAAGAAGAACAAAGGAGAGATCTCGGAACAAAGTAGGAGAAGACTCGCCAAGGAAGCTTTTGCTCTCACATCCCGATATGACGTGGCAATTCTGGAGTACTTGTCAAGCTTGGGCGATAATTGATGTCAGATACTATCCGTTTCAGGAAGATGTACAGAACCGCTGTGAAGGAGAGTTTTCCGTCAAAGATCAAGATCTTGATGGGAGATACTGAGATCTCTTTGGAAAAGGTCTACAGCCTGAGATATGGTGACAATCCGGGTTATCCAGCAGCAATATTCGCAACAGCTCCTCTGTTCAGAGAACTAAAGACGGGAAAACAAGGGTTGAGCAAAACCAATTTTGAAGACATCTATCGAGCACATTTGCTATTGAGAAATTTTTCCCGGCCTGCATGTGCTTACATGAAGCATCTTAATCCTTCAGGAGTTGCAG
>CAYQCQ010000183.1:687-2212 GCA_964416035.1 uncultured Candidatus Bathyarchaeia archaeon | reverse complement strand
ATGTTCGCTTAAAGGTAACGTTTCAGAACTTCCCACAGCTCGCGAATCGTGCAAGCTGCCGTTGAGGAATACATACTCGCATGGAAACAGTGCTTCAGAGGAGTCTAGCACCCAAGGCTCTGAAAAGTTCTGTGTACTCCTTGGCCTTCTCTCTTGGAGACTCGGAGTAGATTACATCTCTACTCACATTGATCAGAATGTTGCCTCCGCTCTCGATCACCTTCTGCGGATCTCCTTTCTGGGCCCCGACTCCTGGAACCAAGAATATCTTGTCGCTTCCTGCTGCTGCCCTGATAGCTTTGATTTCGTCAGCTGTCACATGTCCTGTCGCTCCAACTACGCAGCCGTCGGCACCATATTTCTGCACGTCTTCAGCTACCGCCAGGTACAGTGACTTTCCGTTCAACTTCGTCTCCTTTTGATACCTCACCGCCTCTGGATTCGAGGTCAAGGTCAGTACGATTACTCCCAGTTTCTGTTCTCCAGAGTGCGCCAGCTTCACCGTGCCCTCCAAGTTGCCGAGAAAGGGGTTGAACGTGATCGCGTCGTACCCCCATCTCTTGATGTGAAAGATTGCCGACTCAACGGTGTCTCCTATATCGTTCAGCTTGTAGTCTAGAATTGAGAAGCAGCCTGTAGCCCTTATGGCGTCTGTCAGGCTTCGATGATCGTTGGATGTGAATCCGGCAACATATTGCTGGTTCGGCTTGAAGGCAATGCAGTAAGGAGATGTTTTCTCAACAAGAGAGAGACAGAAATCGAGTCTTGATTTGTTGTCGTCTTTCTCGTTAACGTATCTAGAGGGGACTACGTTGCTACTTCTCTGTGAAGGTAGGGCAGGATCGAGTCCCACGCATAACACGCTGTTCTTTCCGCGGTAAGAATCTAGCACCTTTTCTCTGAAACTTAACACCATCTCCAGCACCATCAGCTCACATAGAGCTTTCTTGGCCCAAATAGCCTTTCTATTCGACTCACCGCCAAGGAGGGTCAGGAGAGACTGCTGAAAATGCCTATCTCACCCTTGGTTCAACGATGCAATGGTTCGAATGCGAATCAGAGAACCAAGTGAAGAGGGGCTAGCTGATGAAGATTCGTGAGATGAGAACGTGAGGAGCATCTTGATTGAATGGGGATGAGGCTAGGCATCTATGCCTTACAGTGCCACCTCTGTGGGAGATATGAAAACTCTGGGCTGGAAACAGCAAGTGGTGTCATATGCTCTAAGGCCGATTATTGGGTGGTCTTTCAAGTGAACAGCGCGCGCTGCGAGTACTGTGGCGGGCCGATTCCAGGAAGCAGAAATCTCCGCATCTGCGAGGCTTGCAGAAGATCTTCACTCTCAGCTTTCCGCAAGAAAACCAGAAGGGTTGCGAAGACAATAGACATGAAACCGAAGAACCTTGAAGACGCAGACGCGGAGAGACAGCTGGACGAGCAAAGTAAGAGTTTATGAACCAACCCTATAGGCAGACAAGGACCAGAAGAGAACGCGGAGACCCAACCGAAAATCTTTCATTGTTGC
>CAYQCQ010000183.1:0-677 GCA_964416035.1 uncultured Candidatus Bathyarchaeia archaeon | reverse complement strand
GCAATAGACATGAAACCGAAGAACCTTGAAGACGCAGACGCGGAGAGATAGCAAACAGAAACTCTCAACGGGGGCACGGCACCGCGCAATCCCTAATGAGTAGAGTGATGACGGGTGAATCTCGACTCACATCTACTCACTTCCTCTGAAGTGTCTCCTTGATCATGGCTATGCCGATGACGACGAAGACGAGTGCCCCTACAATGAAGGGAACTACTCCTTTCAAGAATGAGGTGCGGCTCGAATCATGAGTCATCACAATCGTCCACCAGACTATCTGAAAGAGAACCAGCAGAGCCGAAGCGGATAAGATGAGGCCAACCCAAAAAGTCAAAGGCTTCGCTCTAGTAGCCATTTCTTCGCCTTACGCCCAAAACCACTATGTACATCCCGCCCTATAAGCAGACAAGGACCAGAAGAGAACGCGGAGACCCAACCGAAAACCTTTCATTGCTGCTTCAGCGATTCCTTTTCAAGAAGTCTTCCTAGATTTGTCGACCCACGACTTCTTTTGCGAAAAGTTTGAGGCCCTCTGTATTCGGTAAGTCTATCGGTCTGACCATGAAATACGTGACCCCCATATCCGTATACCTATGCAACTCCTCTAAGCATTGCTCTGGTGTTCCTGAGATCATTCTGTTCGATACCTGCTTCAACCACTCCTCGTACGGCTTATC
>CAYQCQ010000182.1:0-2218 GCA_964416035.1 uncultured Candidatus Bathyarchaeia archaeon | reverse complement strand
TCCTCGTCTTCGTCTTCGTCATAGTGGGAAACATCGCGTACTACGGAAGAAAAGCTTCAGAACGTGCGCGAGGAGGCTAAGCCAATGGCAGTAGATCTAGCATCCGTCATCCAAATATGGTTAGCAGCGCTATTCACGATCTGGATATACAGTATCGCTTTTAGGGACAACGTGTTCTTCAAGTTCGCTGAACACACGTTCGTTGGGGCTGCAGCCGGGCACAGCATCGTATATGGGGTTGATAACGTGCTTCGGTATGGTTGGGATCCATTGATGAAGGGAGCATTGCTCTACGCTGTCGTGTTTCTGCTTGGAGTAATTCTCTACACTAGGTACCACAAGAAGTACTTCTGGGTCAGCAGATTTCCACTCGCGGTAATGGTGGGCATAGGCATCGGGCTATCTATGAGAGCCACAGTCACGGCGGAGTTCATCGCGCAAATCCAATCAACAGCCGCAATGAAGGTTCTTGGAGTTGACGCATGGACAGGCTTCAGCAACCTGCTCTTCATCATCATCGTGTTGACAGTGGTCTATTTCTTCATATTCACATTCCCAAGTATGCACGCAGGCAAACTAGGGATAATCTCGAGAATTGCGCGGTACGGAATGATGGCGGCATTCGGCTACTCCTTCGCCAACACAGTGCTCTCAAGGTTCAACATGATCTTCGGAAGACTCGACTTTCTGATGACCTCATGGCTACCGCTTCCAGGAGCCATGGTTGCACTGCCAATAGCATTGATACTGTTGGCGTACGCCATGATTCCTGCTCAGAAGCGACCGTGGCCCAAACCAAGACAGCCCAAGTAGCGACTGCAAAACCTTTACTTCCCCTTTTTTTGATTTTTCTTAGCCGACTTCCAGTGAAGCCATAGACGCTGTGGCAAAACCGGAAGTCTACGAGATCCGCTACAGTTTGGCACACATGATCTCCTAATGGCCGTACATTTCCACCTATCAGACAGCTGTCGCTTCATAGCCGCAACCTTCCCTTAAGAAGGGCTACCGCTTAGAAAGCCTCAAAGGAACAGTTCTCTAGGTATCCTCAGATATTCGATTGTGGGAGGCGCTGAAGGTATGCTGGATCTGGCGGTAAGGAATGGATACCTGCTTGACGGAACAGGTAACTCTTGGTTTAGAGCAGACGTTGGAGTCAGGAACGGTAAGATAGTGCAGGTTGGCCACTTAGTCCAAAATGCAGACACTTTAGTCAATGCAAAGGGACTCGCAGTATCCCCTGGCTTCGTTGACATGCACTCTCACTCAGATGACGCATTACTCATCAACCCTAGGGCGGAGAGCAAGATCCGTCAGGGTGTAACTACCGAAGTGATTGGAAATTGCGGAGACTCAGGAGCTCCGATCAATGAAACGATTAGAAAAGAAATGGAAAAGACCGCAGCCCCGATCATTTCGGCAGGAGTGAAAATTGACTACTCGACTCTACAGGAATACGCAAGGAAACTTGAGCGACAGGGAATATCCGTTAATGTGGCACCGCTGATCGGACACGGCAACCTTAGGAAGATGGTTGTAGGATACGAGAATCGCCCTCCAACGACAAAGGAACTGGAGAGGATGAAGAATATTCTCACTGACGCCATGAAGCAGGGCGCATTCGGAATGTCAACCGGACTCATCTACCCCCCAGGAAGCTACTCTAAAACCGCTGAGATCATCGAACTAGCAAAGGTCGCTTCCTCCTTCGGAGGGATATACACGTCTCACATTCGAGGGGAACGAGAAACACTTCTGAAGGCTGTGAAGGAGGCAATTACGATTGGTGAGAGAGGCAGGATCCCGGTTGAGATATCTCATCACAAGGCAGGTGGAAGAAGAAACTGGGGAAAGGTGAAGCAGACGACTCAGATGATTGAGAAGGCTCGAGCGCGGGGAATAGACGTGACATGCGACGTGTACCCCTACGTCGCCTCAAGCTTTGGTCTGATCAATATGCTTCCTCAATGGGCGCACGAAGGCGGCCCGGAGAAAATCATTCAGCGACTAAAGGATCCCGAGATTAAGAAGCGAATGAAACGCGACATGTTGAAGGGCTCACTAAGCTCCGCCCATTGGGACAAAACAATGATAGCCCACTGCCCGAAGCACAGGGAGTATCAAGGAAGGTTTGTGGCAGACATAGCGAGAGCAAGGCGGGAAGACCCATTCGAGTTTGCATTCAGCCTGTTGATTGATGAGAAGCTGGCTGTAGGAG
>CAYQCQ010000181.1:0-2224 GCA_964416035.1 uncultured Candidatus Bathyarchaeia archaeon | reverse complement strand
CGCCCCGTAGGGCCTGGGCCCTTATCTCAGTGCCCATCTCCGGGCTCCCGCTCTCGCGGCCCGTACCGGTTATAGGCCTGGTGAGCCGTTACCTCACCAGCGACCTGATCGGGTGCGGCCCTATCCTTCGGCGAAATTGGGAAGCATGCTCTCAACTCCCTTTAGACGGAGAACCGTTCCAGGCCTCTCCATCTATCGAGAATTAGCGCCAGTTTCCCGGCGTTGTTCTCGTCCGAAGGGTAAGTTAGCCACATGATACTGAGCCGTACGCCGCGTCTCCACCATAGCTAGGAAACGCACGACTTGCATGGCTTAGTCTCATCCCGATAGCAGTTGGGTCCGCCAGGATCAAGCGGTATCAGGACGACTTGAAGCACAATCATCGGTCTTGAATGGACTGGAGATTGGCAGAGTGAACTGCAAGCCTACATAAGACCCAAACGTTCCAGGGGACAAGTCCCAGGGTTGTTTAGGCCCTCATTCATTTTCCCGCGATTGGAGGTCAACTCTTCATTCACAGGCTGCAAGCCTTAAGCGTCGGGTTGACGCCGCCGCCGGCATCGCGGAAAGCAAATTGCGTTCTGAGCAATTGCCAACTAGAAAGAGTCTTCACGTCAATATAAGTATTGCTACATCCTCTGCACGTTCATTTGAACGGTCAAGTCTAGGATTCAAAGAGGCCTACTTCAAACTGAAAATTCTTTTCGGATTTTCCCATAACGCTTTCTGAAGTTTCTTCTCGTCGAGTCCTTTCAAACGACAGTACCAAGCGAACTTCGAGACAGCCAATGGATCAGAAGGTCTAAGTCCATTCGCATCGCTTCCCAAAACAACGCGCTCGGGATTGTCTTCAAGGATTTTGTAGGCGTCTTCACTTGATAGCATGTCTTTTCTCAAAGTCAATCCAACGTTGGCTCCGGCGTCTATCATCTCTTTGACCACTTCTTTGGATGAGTGATCCACGATCACCTTCCCAAGGTCAACTCCCGACTGTCTCAGGATACTCAAAATGATTCGAACGATTTTCTTCTTCTCAGATATCGGAGTGTGAATGACAATCGGAGCCTTGTGATCCTTTGCCATTTCCGCCTGTCTTAGGAATACTGTCTGCTCTATGTCGCTTCCACTGTGAATGCCGATCTCGCCGATCGCAACCACAGAGTTGCGTTCGAGGAAAGATGGAAGGTGATTCAGCGCCTTTTCGTAGTCTCTTGGAATTGACAAGGGGTGAACTCCGATTGCAACGTAGGGCATTATACCTCGATCCCTCACTCTTGTTAAATGTGTTGTCAGCAACTGTTCGTAGTAATCGAGTAGCGTTGTGTGTACTGTCGCTCCGTTCGGACCTGTGCATAGCATCAATCTTCTGATTCCAGAAACAGCCATCATTTCGATGTCTTCGCACCTGATCGTGTCGACATGGGTATGCGAGTCAAACAATGTGACCAACCACTTCGATTCTCTGGCAGATTGGTAGAACCTCATCCTTAAGAATACAGCTGTCACAGTTTCGCTGTCCTCTCGATACGCAAGCCACATCCCCTCTTCTTTGCACATGAAATATTTGACGTGAGGTATTCTATGATGTGATAAAGCCTTAAGAGCACTTGACATAACCTTCCTGTCGCTCGTTCGACGTGAGGAGACATGAACCAGGTATTGCTCACTGGTTTCGGACCCTACGGTAGAGAAAAGACAAATCCGACGTGGGAAGTGGCTAGGCTGCTCGATGGCAAGGCCTTTAGCGGTCATAAGATCAGAGGAGTGAGGTTCAAAGTATCCTCGAAAGAGGTTTCGCGAAAACTGCCGAAGCTCATTGACTTGCTTCAACCGAAGCTAGTTCTCAGCTTGGGACTTGCTCCTGGAAGGGCTGATATCGCGGTGGAGCGAGTAGCGATAAATGCGGCCGACTTTTCGATCCCTGATGCCTCAGGGCACAAGCCAGTTGACGCCCCGATTGATCCGGCCGGCCCTTCAGCATATTTTGCAACGATCCCAATCAAAAGAGTAGTTAGAGCTTTGCTCTCCAAGGGCATTCCGGCATCCATATCGAACACAGCTGGCACCTATCTCTGCAACTTCATTATGTACACAAGCCTCAACCACATAGCCAGAAATGGGCTAGATGCGAAAGCAGGATTCATTCACGTTCCGAATCTTCCCGGCCAGGCAGCTGAGAAATACCTGACGAACAAGACTCAATCACCGAGTATGTCTCTCGAGA
>CAYQCQ010000180.1:0-2253 GCA_964416035.1 uncultured Candidatus Bathyarchaeia archaeon | reverse complement strand
AGATTCTTATTCGGGATGTCTCCGGCCACATCCAGTCCTCGTGGTGGAGGCTGCATGCGATTTCACATCGTCTGCATCCACTGCACTTCATGTAGTCCCGGACGATCCAGATTGGTTTACTCATAGTACCACTCGACCATTCGGGACAGAGAGTAAGCTGATTAGAATAAGCCTTTCCCAATAGACTGGGAGATGGCAGATTCATATCGCTATGGTTTTTCTCATGAGCGAAGGAATTGTCCACATCGCCTCAACCGGGACTTTTGGAGAATGTTGGACCTCAACGTGTATTAGTTGCAGCGTCTTGTTTCGCTTTTGCCTTCAATCTTGTTCAAGTCTTATAAAACCAGATTTCATAGCTTGAGTCTGTGATTCACATGTCTGAAGCAGCGAAGCAGAAGGCTCTGCACTGGATTTCCATGAACGAGGCGCGTATAATCGATGTGAGCGATAGAATATGGGGATTTACGGAGCTCGGGTTGGAGGAGTTCAAATCCTCAGCGCTACTTGCAGATGAGTTGAGAAAATCTGGTTTCAAGGTTGAGATGGGTGTAGCCGGAATGCCGACGGCATTCGTGGCGACTTACGGTTCGGGCCGACCTGTCCTAGGAGTCATGGGAGAATACGACGCCTTAGCGGGGGTGTCTCAGAAGGCAGTGCCTAGAAAAGAGCCACTTGTCGAGGGTGCTCCAGGACATGGATGTGGCCACAACATTCATGGTGCTTCTGGAATGGCCGGAGCTATAGCCGCGAAAGTTGCGATGGAGGCGACTGGAATCAGGGGCACGTTGAAGTTCTTCGGGACTCCCGCTGAGGAGACCGCAGGCGGCAAGGTCTACATGGTGAGGGACGGAATCTTTGACGGCTTGGATGCAGTACTCAGCCACCATCCTGGCTCGATGAATACTGGCGGCTACGGTAGCAACAACGCAGTCAACGATGCAAAGTTCCACTTCTACGGAGTTTCATCGCATGCAGCAGCCTCGCCCGAGGATGGGCGTAGCGCAACCGACGCTGTCGAGTTGATGAACGTAGGCGTGAACTATCTGCGTGAACACATAATCCAAGAAGCTCGGATACACTACGTGGTTAAGTCTGGCGGTGACCAGCCGAATGTGGTCCCTGCCTATGCATGCTCGTGGTACTATATACGGGCTCCAGAGCGAGATCAGGTCGAGCAGATATACAATCGAGTTCTTGAGATCGCCAAGGGCGCCTCCATCATGACAGGGACGACGCATAGGGTTGAGTTTGTCGGAGGTTTGTACAACAAGCTTCTGAACCGGGCCTTAGGCGACCTCGTGGTCAGCAATATGCGTGAGATAGGCCCACCTAAGTACTCTGAAGAGGAGAAGAAGTTCGCGAAAGAAATTGGAAAGACAATACCACCAGAGATGAAGAGAGATTCTCTACGGAAGTCTAAGAGGCCTGACTGGGAGAAACTCACAGATGTTGACTTGGATCAGACCGTTCCTGACACGTGGGAAAGGTGGGGGGCAGGTTCAACAGACGTGTCGGATGTTAGTTGGAAGGCGCCAACGATGGAGTTTACAACGGCAACATTCATCTTAGGAAGCCCCGGCCATTCATGGCAGAACACCGCACAGTCGGGCATGGGAATCGGGCACAAGTCCCTAATCTTCGCAGCCAAAATAATGTCTGCCTGCGTCATCGACCTGCTAACCGAACCTGAGACACTCAGGAAAATCCAAGATGAATTCAAACAGAGGCTCGGTGGAAGAGTCTACAAGTCGCCTTTATCGCCTGAAATGAAGCCACCATTAGACATATGGAAAAAGAAGTAGAAAGACTTTGAAAGCTAAAGTGAGTAAAAGAGAACACAGCCTTGGGAGATGTCATTCTTGATCAAGCGAGTCAACTGGCTTGAAGTGAAGGCGACAGACATGAATAAGTCCCTTGCGTTCTATCGCGATGTTCTCGGTTTCAAGGTCAGGAAAGAGTGGCCCAACTATGCAATATTCGACCTTCCTGGGACACTGACCTTCGCAATAATGCTCGGCGGAAGAAAGGGACAGAAAGAGGGTGCGCCAAATATCTATTTCGCTGTCGAAGATCTTGACGCGGAATATGAAAAGCTGAAGAAGAAAGGTGTAGACTTCACCGAACCACCTAAGAAGCAATACTGGGGCGGGTATGCGGCTCAATTCGCCGATCCTGATGGAAACTTATTCTACCTGACACAGAGCGAAGGCTAGGAAGAGAAGGGTTCGCTTTAGATAAGACCAATCCGGC
>CAYQCQ010000179.1:0-2254 GCA_964416035.1 uncultured Candidatus Bathyarchaeia archaeon | reverse complement strand
TTCAGAAAAAACCGTACGCGACGGACATGATGAAAGATAGTCAGTGGAGATGCATCACGACATCGGACAGAGCCCTTCCGTGCAGGTCAGTCCACATCATTCATCCATTATGACGCTCTGTGAAATATGTAAACATTGCACATAATGGTCAAGAATCCGTGTAATCCCAGCATTCGTTGACAAACTTTTCAACCAGCCTTCTAGGTAGGCCTATGCGAACGAGTTCGTCCTTAGCTTCACTCATCGATTTTCCTTGGGCCTTGAACTTTGCCACTCGGTTCTCAACGAATTCATATCGTTCATGTGGGTAGACTATCCAAGCAGACGTTTCCCTTGCGTAGAAGTCTGGCCGAACGATGCTCTTCGGTTTGTAGTGAAGAGTAGCGATCTTGACTTCCGAAGCCCCACGGCCCAGAAGATTTTGACGAACCGTCATCAAGCTCTCGCCAGTGTCTGCGACATCGTCAACCACTAGAACTCTCTTTCCTGCCACAGACGTAGAGACTTGCTGGCTGACCACGGGTTTCACTGCAGTCTCAGCTACACCCTTGTAGAATTCAACCTTCATGCTCGCAACGTATGTATTACCCAGAAGGTCTGAGAGTATTCGCGCAGGAATCCATCCTCCTCGCGCAACACCGACTATGATCTCAGGGTTGAACCCGCTCTTCTTGATCTGGTCAGCCAACTCTATACATCCGTCATAGATCTCGTTCCAATCGGGAACTTCGAAGCTCAAAGTTCATCCTTCTGGATAGACTGGTTGAAATGCGCAATGTCTTTTAAGGCATTTCATAGAAGTTTCGAGCGTCCAAACGCCGACTGAATCGATATCGCAGTGCGGAGACTAACTCACATGCCAATCGAGTACCTAGAAGAATACGATACATATGTGATGATTACTGGCGTACGTGACGCAAGGATCCTAGACACGGAGATAGTTCTTCAACAGCTGAGGCGTTCTGCGAATGATGTTGAAACTCAAGTCTTAGACGTGAAGGGGATAGCTGGCAGAGATCATCTCCGTTTTGCAGTACTTAACGCATTGAAGGGACGAGCGCAAGGCACACAGATGACAGAAAGCTTGGCAGTGGGGGTTCTCCTATATGCTTCCGCTCAAAGACAGATCAAAAATGCAATTGCGGCACTAGGAGTCTCTTCGAACTCGAAGAACTTGGCTGTCATAGCAATAGCCAAGGATAGGCGCCGGCTTGAGCAACTTGAGATAGAGCTGCCTAGCACTTTAGGTGGAAAACCTGACGAATCAGTCCTTGAGGAAGGAGATGAGGCAACGGTGAGAAGAGTCTTCGGCATAACAGATGATCAGGTGAGAGCATTGCTTCGAAAGGACGTAATGAAGAGAGACGCAGTGACTCGGCTGGTGATTGAGAAAATGGCCTTGCTCTCCACGCGGGCTTAGATTGATCTTTTTGCTCTCTCCACGGACAATACGTCAGAAGGCCCGATCACTGAGACGCCAGTCAACTCTCCTAGAATCTCGATTAGGACTACCTTATCAGGATTCTCAAGATCTACTCTTCTGTCGATCTTTCTCGCTACGGTTTCCACTATCTCTTTTGTGGACAGCGTAGTATGCCTCTTCCTGACGGTTACTCGAAAGCTTTCCTCCTTACCGATTTTGTCGACCATGGTCAAGACACATTTTTCAATTTCCGCCAAGCTTGAGGATACAACCTTCTCAATGGGTGAAACCTTTAGGATGTATCGAAACTTCCAAGGACTCTCCACGAGCTTCCTGCCCAACTCTTGAACTATTTGGATTGGGTTCATCTTGGTCTTTGCGACCACTAGACCTATGGCTAGCGTCCTGTCAGTCTCAGGTCCGCTGTCGCCGAGCTCCCTCAGCAGATACCATATTTCGCTGCACGCGTTTCTCTCGTTGCCGCGAGACGTTGAAACCAGTAGGTTGAATTCGCTGAGCAATAGACGAGCCTCGAAACGACATAGGTCAGATGCGCGAATTTAAATGGTGCCGAGGAAGGTTGTCTGGATAATCTTGGCAAACGTTTAAGGAGTCAGAGGGATCTATCAATTCGCTAGGCGGGCCTGGCGAACCGTCGCGCTCGTCGGCAAATGCCGGGGTAAAGCTGTTGAACGTTTCTTCGAAAATGGAGCAAGGACCATACGTCAAGGCCTATCCTCTTAGCGACCTTTCAGATGTCAACCGGATCAAGAACGAGGTGAAGCTAGGCAACATATTGATAGTGAGAATCACTCCTTTGGCGAAAAGGAG
>CAYQCQ010000178.1:0-2280 GCA_964416035.1 uncultured Candidatus Bathyarchaeia archaeon | reverse complement strand
TCTGTCGAACCTCTGGAACTAGCGATGCGATGTTAACGTCGGCGAACGGTGCGTGCACTGTGAACGTGAGGTTGTGCTGTTCCTTCAGCTTCAGAAGGCTTTGGATTCTGTGCTCGTCGAGTTTCAGGGTGTTCTCATCAACAACCTCCCAGAGCTTCACGTCGTGGAGTCTGATCGATTCTAAAAGGGATTTGAATGGTTTGCCTATCAGGTAAAGAGATGAGAGGCCGATCTCCATGTCAGGTTCTCTCTCGTGTCTCCTTCGCTTATCTGGACCGGGGAGCAACCCAATCTATGAGGGATACAGGATCGTCGCAGGAGATCTCAACACTGATCGGGCCTAAAGGAGACTCTCCGCTCGGTTGCGAGAACGATATGTGATTGACGAATGCAACTTGCTTGTTCAGGTGGAAGCGGATCGTTTTTCCTTCAACGCCTGAAAATAGGATGGATCTTGCGGCGTCTCTGATCCGGTCTTGTCTGAGTAGTCCTTGAAGGGGAGCCAGAGAGTTCAGTCCATGTGCCTTAACTCGCAGGAGAAAGCTCTTTCTGTCCAAGTCCGATCTTTCGATTGAGCCTTCTTTCAGTATTGCTCTCAGTGCCTTCTCGACTTTTGCAGGGTCTTCTGTGGGATTCACAACTGCTTCCGCTGTCACTTCTACTCTATTCACAAAGCAAAATCTCCTGGAGAAATGCTCGTGTATAGTCTTGAAAGTCTTCGATCGTTCCTTCGTTCACTATGATTTCGTCGGCGAGAGCTATGGCCTTGCCCAGCCCTACGTTCAGCTCCCGCCGATCCCTTGTCTCGAACTCTAGCCATGTTTTCGGGTCATCTTCGCGACCCCTTGTCTCAAGCCTTTCAAAACGTGTTTGAGGTGATGCGTGAATCGCGACGACCGTCACGTTGCCGTAGCGTTTCCTGAGTTCTTCAACTTCTTCTGGGCTTCTCACCCCTTCGACCAAGGCTACATCGCATTGAGATGTGTCGATCTTTGAGATCAGCCTCTTCGAGATCACCGCTGGCCCTTCTTCCTCGCGTATCTTGAGCATGACGACACCCATGTTGGAAGGCGTTAAAGGCATCCCCCTTTTCCTAGTCTCTTCTCTGACCACGTCTCCGCATACAAAGACGGGGTAGCCATACTGAGCGGCGACTTCGGAGAACAGAGCTTTCCCCGAGCCTGGCAGACCTGTAGTTGCGATAATCTTCCTTACGGCCAAACCTTTTCCTCACCATGTTCCCTTGTGCGAATCTTTATCTCTTTCAATCCATATTCCGCCGCGGCCTCGGCGAGCCGTAGTAGATCTTGCCTAGTTGGAGGCGTTAGGTTCTTGAAGTTTTGGTCAAGTAGGTCTCCTTCGGGGCTGAATTGCTGAAGCACGTATACGTCTACGCCTGCAATTTCGTTGGCCACGTCTCTCACATCCGTCTCCTTATCCATCAGCGTCGGTACTATGGTTGTCCGAGCCTCAACCATCAATTTCTTCTCAAGACATGTTTCTAATGTAGCCTTGATACTACGTGTCATGTCCCAGTCCGAATGCTTCATGCCCACAACTGTCTGATAGGACTCAGGCCTAAGTGGTGCCTTTACGTCAACAGCGACATAGTCCAAAAGGCCCTCATCTGCGAGACCAGTTACAGCTGTCGGGTTACTGCCATTTGTGTTCAAGAAAACTTCCAAGCCTATCTCCCTTGCTCTTCTTGCAATTTCCTTCAAAGCCTCAGCTTGTAGGCATGGCTCGCCGCCTGTGAAGCCAATTGCATCGATAACGTCTGCGTTTCCCTCAATCCTCTTGCATAGGTCTGCGGTGTCCATCTCTTTTCCGGACTCGGTTGGGATTAAGCTGGCGTTCTGGCAGTAGGGGCATCTGAAGTTGCAGCCCGCGAAGAATATCATCGATGTGACTTTGCCGTACCAGTCAACAGTGGAAAGATCGACTACTCCGCCGACTCTGGCTTTTGTCAAGAGTCTTCCTATCCTTCCAGAACGGCTCATTTGTGATTAAGCTTTCCTCTTAGGCAGAGCCAGGCCTCCCTTTTCCCCATCCTCATGGTGTTCATGCAGCAAGGAATGTGGCCATATTTTGTACCCCACCAGTGCCGTCGTTGGACGACGGCTCCCCCCTCCCCTAGGAATTCCAAACCTGAGCAATCACTGCTCGGCCGTCTCCTAGTTCTGACCCCCTCCTCCCTAGCGCCCCTATATGGTCAGGCCGAAACCGTCAGGAATCATAGCACACTGGTTCGGCACTTCATCCTTACCCAGCATGTCGCTC
>CAYQCQ010000177.1:0-2291 GCA_964416035.1 uncultured Candidatus Bathyarchaeia archaeon | reverse complement strand
GTCCCAGAAGGTCACCTGAAGATTTGCAAGAGGTACCTCGGCACTACTGACTTGGCGGACATAATGCATGCGGCTGCATGTCTGAAGACAGACTCGATCCTGATAACAAACGATCGCCATTTCAACAGAATACGCGATGAAGGCATAATCAAGGTCTGGAGCATTGCTGAGGCTATCAAGCAGTTACTTGGCCGGTGAAGCTCCAATGCAAGGCAACTACGAGCCGATTTTAGGAATGACTTCTGAGGCGAATACGTCGAGGTTTCGGAGGTCACGGTCAAAGTAGAGTGTGAAGTGTCGGACGCCAGCTTCGACATACTCGTTCATGCGCGCCGCTATCTGGCCTGGCGAACCGACAAGATGCCTTTCCATGAGAGATTCGACCGTGGCGTTGAGATCTTTCGCCTTCGCTTTCACTAGTTTCATGGATTCTTCTTCTTTGTCAGACATGATTGCCATGCACGAGTGAGAGATCTTGATCGTGTCAGAGTTCCTTGAGACCTTGTCGCAGTACTCCTCCAGGCCTTGAACTTTGGCTTTCACTGCTTCAGGTGACCCTGCTAAGCCGACGTCCCATCCGTCCGCCTCTTCTGCCACTATGCGCAGGATGCTTCCTGAGGCGCCTCCAAGCCAGATTGGGGGATGAGGCTTAGTGATGGGCTTAGGTTCCAGTATCGCCTCCTCAAGCCTGTAGTACTTGCCGGAAAAGTCCGCCTTCTCCTTGGTCCAAAGCGCCTTCATCACCTGTATGCTCTCTCTAAGCCTCTCGATCCTCTCCCTGTACGGGAACCAGTCGAGGCCGTATCTGCGGCACTCCTCTCTCAGCCAACCAGCTCCTATGCTCATAACGAATCTGCCGCCCGAGATTACGTCTAGTGTCGAGGCCATCTTCGCGAGAAGAGACGGAGCTCTGAAGATGTTGCAGAGAACGATGTTGCTGAGCTTGACCTTGCTGGTCACTGCGGCTAACGCGGACAAGGTTGTCCAAGACTCATACGTTCCCAACGACAGGTATCGAGCGGGAGCGGCCTTTTTCGGCGTTGACCCTATCCAGTTTAGTAAGTGGTCCGCGGCGAGGATGAAGTCAAAACCTGACCTCTCGGCTGTCTGCGCGAGACGGAGGAAATAGTCGAAATCAGGACGCGGAGTAGATATTGGAACCCAACCTTCAACTGGGATCCGAACGCCAAACGTGATGTTCTTCGATCGCTTCACTAGGCATCCCTACCCTTGTCTCATGAGAAGTAAGAGATATTCCGACATAAAGCTCGCACATCGCTACGACAAAGGCCTCGGTGCTGAGTCCTCTCTCACATCAGCCAGAGGTCATCGAAGATGTAAGGCGATCAGGCCTCATGTCGCCCAAATTCGGGGTTCTCCAACATATTTATCAGTGTCGGATACTTCATTCTTTGTGGGAGGAGCCGACTTGGTAGAAACCATCACAGTCACTTCGAAGGGCCAGATAACCATTCCCTCGAGGCTGAGAAGAGAACTGAGCATAGTTGAAGGAGATAAGCTCTTGATTCTACGTGAAGGACATGCGATCAAGATTACCCCTCTCCCCAGATTGTCGAAGCTAGCTGGTGTCGACGAAAAGGTGTTCAAAGGCCGGAAGCCCTCGAAGGAGATCGAAGCCGTGAGAAGGGAGTGGACAAAGGAATTTGACAAGCGAATCAGTCAAGCCTAGAATCATTTTGGATACGAAGCCTTTGATCAAACTGTTCGCCAGAGAAGAAGGTTGGGAAGCTGTTCAGAAGATTTCATCAAGAGTAGAAGCGGGGGAGATAGAGGCCGGGATAAGCGTAGTGACGTTGACGGAGATCTACTACACTTATCTGCGGGAGAAGAGAGCTGATCTGGCTAAGACACGAACGGAAGAGCTTAGGTACGCCGTTTATCTCAAGAAGCTTGAGGTAAGTGACGAGGTAGCTGTCAAGGCGGGAGAGTTCAAAGGCAAGTACAATGTCTCAGTGGCTGATGCCTTCATAGCGGCGGCTGCATATCTCGAAGGGTCGATCGTAGTCAGTGACGACGCGGACTTCAAGAGAATACCTGAAATCAAGACCCAAACCGAAAAGGAATTTGTCTCGCACCTGTCAAGATAGACGCACATGACTGCAACATGGGCACTAACCCAATGCGATTGACGACAGGATTTTTGAGAAACCAGGTGTCTCGCTGATGAGCCGTTTCGGAGTGTACTCTCTCAACAGCTCGGTTAATCCTTGGTCCCTCAATCTATGAACCTCGACCGGGATCGATACGCCGTCCACCGTTTCATAGCTAGA
>CAYQCQ010000176.1:0-2294 GCA_964416035.1 uncultured Candidatus Bathyarchaeia archaeon | reverse complement strand
AAGAAGTACCGGTTGACAACCTTCGCTTGGAATGTGACCCCAAACTGTTCGACTTTGAATGTACCGGAGATTTAGCCCCCCTTCGGGAGTTTATTGGTCAAGAGCGAGCAACGCGGGCAATAGAGTTCGGTATAAATATGACCAACGTGGGGTATAACATCTATGTTGCCGGTGTCACCGGGACGGGAAAGACGAGCATGGTGAAGGCCTATATTGAAAGAGTTATTAAGGAACGTGAAACTCGGGGGGAAACTTTCGACTTAGACGACTGGTGTTACCTTTATAATTTCAAGGAGCCTGATAATCCCCAAATAGCTAGCCTACCCCAGGGTAAGGGCAAAGCCTTACGAGACGAGATCGCCGACCTGCTCAGCAAAATAAGACAAGAGTTGGGGCAAGCCTTCTCTAGCGATGAATACAAAAATCAGAGACAAAAGATGATGGAAAAAGGGCAGACCAAACAGCAGAGATTATTTGAGGAAATAGATAACGAGGCTCGCCGCCAGGGCTTTGCCCTTCAGATAACTCCTGTTGGGCCGGTTTTGATTCCGATAATTGAGGGCCGGCCAATGCAGGAAAACGAATACCTCACCCTGGAGGAGAAGGTGAAGAAAGAGCTTGATTCAAAGCAAGTTAAACTGCGTAAAAAGCTACAGGCGAGCTTTGAAGCAGCAGGTAACGTGCAAAGAGAGACTGTAGAACTACTGCAGAAGGCGGACAAGGATATAGGTGAGTATACTGTCACCGACCTCTTCAGTCCCCTGCTTGAGCAATATTCTAATTGGCCGAAGATAACTCAGTATCTTACCGACCTCAAAGCTTATATACTCGATAACCTCGAACTCTTCAAGGGGACTGAAGAGCCCATACATCCCATATTCGGAGTCCCGGTGAGTCAGGTTATGGGGGGCAGAAATCCATTCCTTCCGTTCCAGGTGAACGTCTTTGTGGATAATGACAGAGCCAAAGGTCCTCCAGTAATTGTCGAGAGCAATCCCAATTTCGGCAATATGTTCGGCAAGATTGAGCGGCGATTCCTCTTCGGCGGATACCTTAGCGACCATACCATGTTAAAAGCAGGTGCTCTCAGTAAGGCCAACGGTGGTTATGTACTGCTCAGTGTCAATGATGTGCTGACGAATCCTGGTGTCTGGCCAGCACTTAAGCGAGCTATTAAGAACAAAGAAGTCAGAATAGAAGACCCCTTTGAGCAGTTCGGTCTCATCGCGCCCCAGGGATTGAGGCCGGAACCGATGCCGATAGGGGTGAAGGTGGTACTTATCGGTGACGCCATGATTTACCAGTTATTGTCGATGTATGATGAAGACTTCTGGGAAATATTCAAGGTCAAAGCTGACTTTGATTTTGAAATTGAAAAAACCAAAGATAATATGCTGGCTTATGCCGCCTTTCTCTCTGGGTGTTGTGAAGAGTGTGAAGCCAAGCATTTTGATCGCAGCGGTGTTGCCAAGATAATCGAGTATTCTGCCAGGGTAGTGGCCGACAAAGAGCGGCTATCCTCAAGGTTTGCCCAGGTCAAGGAATGGGTTGAGGAAGCCAACTACTGGGCCTCTCGGGATGATGCTAAGTTTATCTCCGCCAGTCACGTTCAAAAGGCTATTGATGAGCGTCTTTTCAGGCATAACCTTCTTGACGAACGAATTCGAGACATGATAAATCGCGGTACCATCATGATAGATACTGAAGGCGAAGTGATAGGTCAGGTTAACGGTTTGAGTGTCTATACCCTCGGAGACATCACCTTTGGCAAGCCATCAAGGATTACTGCTAAGACTTTTCTGGGACGCGGTGGTGTTATCAATATAGAACGAGAGTCGCAGCTCAGCGGTCCGATTCACAATAAAGGGGTTATGATTCTGAGCGGCTATTTGGGCTGGAAATATGCCCAGGACAAGCCACTGTCTTTGTCCGCCAGCATATGTTTCGAGCAGTCTTACGAGGGTGTGGAAGGGGACAGTGCCTCCTCCACCGAGCTATATGCCATTCTCTCCAGCCTTTCAGGCATACCAGTAAAACAGGGTGTAGCTGTGACCGGTTCCGTGAACCAGAAAGGTGAAATCCAGCCAATAGGTGGCGTCAACCAGAAGATAGAAGGCTTCTTTAAAGTATGCCAGGCAAAAGGGCTCAACAGTAACCAGGGGGTGCTAGTACCGCACCAGAATCTGAGGAATCTCATGCTGCGTGAGGAAGTGGTTGATGCAGTTAAGAGGGGCCAGTTCCATATCTACTCAGCCAGGACCATCGACGAGGGTATTGAAATATTGACGGGCATA
>CAYQCQ010000175.1:0-2304 GCA_964416035.1 uncultured Candidatus Bathyarchaeia archaeon | reverse complement strand
ATATCCTTCATCGGTCTTCTTGCACTCCGTCTGGCGATGAGAAGGCGGAGATGACTCAAATGCCCTCAGTCAAGCTGGTCGACATCGTCAAGCGGTTCGGAGCCATCACGGCGATAAACCGGCTGAGCATGGAGATAGCTGACGAGGAATATGTCTGCATTTTGGGACCCACTGGCAGTGGGAAGACTACACTCCTCAGGCTGATTGCTGGCCTAACGATTCCGGATGAGGGAGAACTCTACATCGATGATAAGCCAGCGATTGAAGTGCCAGCAGAGGAACGAGGTGCAGTCTATGTGCCACAACAGTATGCTCTCTTCCCGCACCTGACGGTCTTGGAGAACGTGGCGTTCGGGCCTCTTGCACGCGGAGTGAGCGAACATGAAGCGCTTCGTGTAGCTAGGGAAATGCTGGAAATGATGAGACTGGGCCACAGGGCTAATTCGAAACCGGATGAGTTGAGCGGAGGCATGCAGCAGCGTGTGGCTCTAGCGAGAGGATTGGCCACAAAGGCAAAGTTGCTGCTTCTTGATGAGCCACTTGGAGCCTTGGATGCAAGACTTCACGTGGAATTGAGGTACAAATTGAGAAAGCTTGCAGAGGACTCAGGAGTGACCACCATTCATGTTACACATGACCAAGCTGAGGCGATGGCTATCAGCGACCGTGTAGCTGTCCTGCGCGAAGGAAGAATAAGACAGTACGCCACACCGTTCCACATTTACATGAGACCTCAGTCTCTGTTTGTTGCCCACTTTGTTGGCGGAGCTAACTTCCTTCAAGCGGTAGTTGCAAGAAGACATCTAGAAGAATCCATTCTGGAGCTACATCAAGGTCTGAGAATCACCGTTCGCGACACCTCCCATCAGTCTGCGGAAGAGGTTGTGGCGGTGATCAGAGAAGATCATGTGAATATTGCAGAATCCACCGAAGAGGTTGATTCAGATAGTTACAATACTATTGAGGGAGAGATTCAATCTTCGCAATTCCTAGGAAGCTTCGTCAGTCATCAGATACGTCTAGCTAACGGGGACGTTCTCACGTCGAAGACCCCTACACAGAGACTCGAAGAGCCCTTGCCGGTAGGCAAGAAAGTAATTGCGTACTTCAAGCCATCGGACATGATGGTCTACTCGTATCCTCCCATAGGCTTGTCGAGAGAATTGAGGGTGCTGTAGATGCCCGAAGTACAGATAGTGGGACTCACAAAAAGGTTCGGATCGATCATAGCCCTTGAAGACATCGACTTGGAGATCCGAGAAAAAGAGTACGTATCGATCATAGGTCCAAGCGGATGCGGAAAATCCACACTCATCAAGTGTATAGCTGGAGTGGTTGCACCAGATGACGGAAAGATATTGGTTAATGGCCAAGCGATGGGAAACGTTCCCATACAGCATAGGAGAATTGGATACGTCTTTCAAGAGATCGCTCTCTTTCCACATATGAAGATATTCGAAAATATCTCATATGGACCGCGAGTTCAGGGACAAACATCGCAGAGCGCCAAAGCGCTAGTCGACGAGCTACTCGACCTGATCAAGCTTAGCGACCGGGCTGACTCATTTCCTATGGAATTGAGTGGGGGCGCTCAACAAAAGGTGGCAGTGGCACGAGCCCTTGCATCTGGCTCAGCTCTGCTACTGCTTGACGAACCTTTTGGAGCACTGGACGCAAAGGTCCGAGCAGACCTACGGTACGAGATTAGGAAGATGGCGGCTGATCTGGGCCTCACTGTTCTCCATGTGACTCACGACCAAGAAGAAGCCATGTCAATATCTGATAGAGTTGTCGTTATGAAAGCAGGCAGAATCATTGAATCCGGAAGCCCACTTGAACTGTACCTGAGTCCGAAAATGATCTTCACGGCAAACTTTCTAGGCGAAGCAAACTTCTTGGAAGCCAAAGTGATCCACCAGACATCAGTAGGCGCTGTCGTGCAGGTTGAGGATATGCGTCTTCAGACCCTTGATAGAACTCGGAGGGTCGGCGAAGAGGTGATCATCGCCATAAGGCCAGAATTCCTATCCATAGCCGAAGGCTTAGGAGACGAGAATTGTTTGAGGGGCAGAGTTGTAGGCATTAGGTTCATGGGCCATGCAGTCCGATACGATGTTGAGATAGCAGGGGGAACAACGATATGTGTCGAGCATCCTGTATGCCTCGGAGAGCTAGAGATCGAGACTATGGACGAAGTCAGTCTTACGACGCATCCTCACCATGTGATGGTCTATTCGGCGCCGGAGCGCGGCTTGGAGAAGGAACTTCAGTTGGAGTAGCGCTGAGGTTGACTTTGAGTAAGGT
>CAYQCQ010000174.1:0-2327 GCA_964416035.1 uncultured Candidatus Bathyarchaeia archaeon | reverse complement strand
TCAAGTATCTCGCGATAATGTCGAAAGCTACGAACGTTCGAGCGTGTCCTAGGTGACAGTAATCGTATACTGTGGGGCCGCATAGAAATATCTTGACAACTCTTCCCTTGGCGTGGAAAGCTTCCTTCTTAAGAGTCAATGTGTTGAATATGCGAAGCGTCATCTCTCGGCAATCCTCGATAGTTGCATTCGAGGTTCAGCTACCTCTACTTACTCTCGAAACTCTATTGAGGTCCCCCGTGATCGAATTGATTGCATCCACCACAACGAACTGGTAGGCTGAAGTGCTACAGCCGTGATGTCATCATGCTACGTCTTGAGGTTCATTTCGTTCAAGGTGGCCACTATGTGGTCGACCAAGTTCTGGATGATCTTCTCTCCGGCCTCGCTTGACGATTCTCTCGGGTCACCTAAGACGCCGTTCTTCGTGAAAGCCGTCATGCCTCGCTTGATGATCTGTCGGCTTACCTCCCTGTCGAAGGGCCCCAAGTAGCCCGGTGCTGCAGACGACATATCGACAAGCTCATTTCTCACAGCTAGGACGCATGATGTTTCAGCGAAGCCGGAATGCGCGCCTGCTGCTTCCGGAGACACTCCGTACTGAGCCGCCACTTCGTTCATCGCTGCTACAAAGCGTTGCAAGTCGAAATATCCGTAGATATTCGCTTTCCGATATTTCTTCCTGAGAGCCGGAAATCCCTTTCTCAAAGGTTCGAAGTTTCCTCCGTGCGTTGGGATTAGGACGAAGTTCTTGAACCCTGCTTTCACCAAAGATCCCACGTAGGCGTCGACGAGTGCTCGAAGCGTGCTGGGTGGAACTGAGATAGTTCCGGGGAATGCTAAGTGGTGCTCAGAACAGCCGGGCCTGATGACGGGTGCGGCTAGTGTTCTACCCAGCTTCTTGGCTAGCCTTTCGCAGAGGTCGTATGCGAGAAGGGAGTCCGTAAACGTTGGAAGATGAGGTCCATGCTGCTCTATGGAGCCCACCGGTATGAGCACAGTCCTGAAGCCTAAGTCAATTGCCTTCTTGATCGATGGCCAGTTCATCTCTTCCATCTGAACTTTCATCTTCATCACCGACGGTCTGCTGCGCAGGAACATCGGTCACTGGATGCTTTCTCTGTTCGTTTCCTGCGCCTTAGCCGATCCATAGCTTTGATTCATGATTTATTGTTTGAGTCGTATCGGCTGCGGTGAACGATAAGCTCAAGGATGCGCTTGGCTAGGCACACTTTCACTTGATTCGGAATCGCTTCGGCTTTGAGGGCTGGGTCAAGATTGCGGTCTAGTTTCCCGAAGAAGATCCGACTCGAAATCACTCCAACTGGCATGTGATGTGAGACTTGTGTTAACCTTTCCTTGTCGCATATCTTCAGTCTCCAGAGGCTTTGTAAGTGACGCGTTGCCATATACGCTAGTGACCCAATGAGTGTATCTTGGCTCCTTTCCCCGAACGATCCTTCCATAGAGATCGATGAGTCTTCTCGTTACCGGGCCGGCCTTGCCATCTGAAACTGTTCTTCTGTCTATCGTCAGAATTGGCACTATCTCCACTGCGGTGCCAGTGAAAAATATTTCATCACTTGTATAGAGTTCAGCTCGGCTTACAGCTCTCTCCTCAACTCTGATTCCCAAGTCTTGAGCCACAGTCATAACAGTCTCTCTTGTTATCCCCGGCAGGATGGAGCATGTTAACGGCGGAGTCGCTAACTTTCCTGATTTGACTATGAATATGTTCTCCCCGCTGCCCTCGCTGACCAAGCCGTTCCGGTCCAGAAGGACGGCATCATCGAAGCCGTTGCTGGATGCCTCGATCTTCGCCAAGATTGAGTTGATGTAGTTTCCACATGCCTTAGCCAATGGCGGGGTTGAGGAATCATCAATCCTTCTCCAAGATGAGATGCATACGTTCAAGCCTGCCCTCTCAAAGAGTTTCTCCATAGGAAATGCACAGATTGCTACGGATGAAGATCCTTTCAGTATATCTAAACGTACATCAAGGTGCGATGCGTAAATGATCGGCCGGATATACGCTGTTGCTCGAATCTTGTTCCTTCTCAACAATTCCAAGGTTGCGTTGCAGAGCTCGTCGGCAGTGAAGTCGCAGTTGAGCTGATATATTGTCGCAGAGTTGAAGAGCCTAGCTATGTGATCTCGGAGCCGAAACACCAATAGGTCTCCGTCCGAGGGGTATGCTCGGATTCCTTCGAAGACCCCTGTTCCGTAATGCAGTGCGTGCGTCATCACGTGAATCTTGGCTTCTGACCAGTTCACGAACTTTCCATCCATCCATACGTAGTCTGCCTGCACAGTCATGGCATCTCATC
>CAYQCQ010000173.1:0-2368 GCA_964416035.1 uncultured Candidatus Bathyarchaeia archaeon | reverse complement strand
GACCGAGCCTGTACGTTCTTGACCCGATTGGATCAGTGATCCAAGACAAATATGCGTCGGTGGGAACAGGAGCGGAGATAGCAATGGGCCTACTTGAATCCGAGTACAAGGAAGATCTAACGACGGAGGAAGCGAAGAAGCTCGCTACGAAGGCAGTGAAGACAGCAATCGCGAGAGACATCGGCAGCGGAGAAGGAGTAGATCTCTTAACGATAACCAAGGACGGCATGAAAGAAGAGTCTGTGAAGCTCGCGTAAAGCCCAAAGCCGATCCAGCCTCTTCTAAAACTGGCCATTGATCTGTATTTGATAATCAGTGGAGTTGATGGGTGCTTTCTATGCTTGAGCTTAAGCTGTTCGTACAGCCAAACTGCCCCAAATGCCCTGCTGCAAAAGCCATTGCCCAAGAGCTGAAGAATCGAAGAAAAGACATGGATTTGAAGATTCTTGACATATCCGATCGCGAGAACTATTTCACTGCTCTCATGTTGCAGATCTCTTCGACGCCTGCTTTTGCTATTGGGGAGAAGACACTCTTTGTGGGCGAGGTCCCGACAATCGAAGAGCTCAGTCGGAAACTAGACGAATACTCCACTTAGGGCGACAGATGACCAAGACTGGGTAGACATCTTGCCGATTCCGGATGAAGTGATTCGCGTATTTCGAAGACAGAAGTATCAGATCGTGGGGAAGCATAGCGCGGTCAAAACGTGCTACTGGACGAGGCAGGCACTCAATACTGCTGAGGAAAGACACTGCTACAAACAGAGGTTCTATGGAGTCAGAAGCCTAAGATGCCTGCAGATGACCCCGAGCCTAGGAAGATGCCTTCAGGCCTGCCTATTCTGCTGGAGAGCGATGAGCACAGATCTTGGAATTGAATGGAATCAAACTGCCTTCCCACCCGACGAGGTTGAAAGCCCCTCATTCATCGTTGAAGAGTCCATCAAGGCTCAGCGAAGAGCCCTGATCGGGTTCAAAGGTAGCGACAAGGTTGACAAATCACTTTTGAACCTTGCATTGAATCCCGTCCATGCCGCGATAAGCCTTGAGGGCGAGGTTACCCTTTACCCCAGAATCGGAAACTTGATCGAAGAATACTTCGCTCAAGGATTTGCAACTGTTCTCTTAGTCACGAACGGTTTGCTTCCAGAGGTTCTTTCCCAAATTGAAAGAGAGCCATCGCAGTTATATGTCAGCGTTTGCGCTCCGGACGAGGAAACCCATCGATCCGTTTGCCGACCGCTCATTCCTGATGGGTGGGTGAGGTTGAATGAAACTCTTGAAAGCCTCAGCAGCTTCTCATGCCCAACCGTCATTAGGATGACTCTGGCGAAAGGAGTGAACCTGAAGGATCCTGAGGGCTATGCCAAGTTGATAGACAAGGCAAACCCCACCTACCTTGAGCCGAAGGCAGCGATGGCCGTAGGATACTTTACTAGGCGCCTTCCCAGAGAGGCTATGCCGTTGCACAAAGACATTCGCGAGTTTGCAGAAAGACTTGCGGGGTTGACTAGCTATCAGATCATCGACGAAGCTGAGCCTTCTGGAGTGGTCCTGCTAAGTCGGTTGCAAAAAGCAAAGAAGCTCACTAGTTGACGAATCTAGCGAAGACCTTGAAGAACTCCTTAATCTCAGAATCTTACATTACATTACCACGCGTTATGCTATGACCAGCCCGTGAAAATCTTAAGTTTTCATGAAACGTAGGCAACATGGGTGACGCATCGATGAAGATTGTAGGCATTGTCGGAAGCCCCAGACTCGGAGGCAACACTGAAACCCTTACTCGGATTGCCCTTGAAGAGATACGGAAGGAAGGCCTCGACACGGAACTCATCAGCCTTGCTGGGAAAAAGATAGAGCCATGCGATGCCTGCGGCAGTTGCCGCACCACGGGTGAATGCCACATCAAAGATGACTTCAAAGCCATCTACGCCAAGATGCATGAGGCCGATGGCATAATCCTTGCTACTCCTGTCTACTTCGGCGCCGCCACGCCTCAGATGACCAGCCTAATCAGCAGATGCTACGCCTACAGAGGAGCAAAACGGCCCTTTGAGGATAAGGTCGGTGGACCGATAGTGGTGGCTAGACGCGCCGGCCACAACTTCGCGTTCGCCCAACTCATGTTCTTCTTCATGATCTTTGGAATGATCGTTCCGGGATCGACATACTGGAACATAGCCTTCGGCCGTGAGAAAGGAGAAGTCGTCAAGGATGAAGAAGGCATTAGCACAGTCAAGCACTTTGGGCGGAAGCTCGCATGGCTCGCCAAGAAGATCAAGTCCTAGAGAAGTGCTCTGGACCCACAAGCGAACACTTTCTTCGGCATCCCGTGGAATTGCGGCGTAGGAGATGAAGCCAGA
>CAYQCQ010000172.1:0-2400 GCA_964416035.1 uncultured Candidatus Bathyarchaeia archaeon | reverse complement strand
GCTTCGAACCTTCCCCTAAGTTCTTCAGTCTCTCCAACCCCCACAATTTCTGCCTGACCGATCGCGACAGCTCCGTTTGCCACTATCATGTGATCTTGCGGGAGCTTCTCTGAGAACGTCAATACTTGACTGGCATTTTCTAAGAGCATATCAACACGGATTCGAGGCAGAGGTAACCCCTCACCAACGTTTGCTCTTTACCGCCTTCGTGATTGCGGTTTCCAGAATCTTCGTATCCGCCAGGTTGCTCAGTCGTAGGTAGAAGCTCACAGCGTCGATTATGGCTTTGACAGGGATCACTCCATTTATCTCCGATCCAGTGATCGGCACATTGTATCTATCAGCCTCAACCTTGATGAGCTCGAAAACCCGGTGAAGAGGGGTATTTTCGAAGCTGTAGATGCTCATTCCAATCTGGACTTCCTTCCTCTGAGGAATCTCCGCGGCCATAGCTCTGACAAAGGCGAGCCCACCCTTCTTCCCGTGAAGCGCCCTCGCGATTCTCTTACCGATCTCCATGTCTGTCGTTCCTAGATTCACATTGAAACCAACCATCACGTTGCGAGCGCCGGTTATCGTTGCTCCAGCCGTTGGATGAGGCTTCGCCGGGCCATAGTCCGGCTTTCTCTCAGGCCTCCGAATCATCTCGCCCAGATTTTCATATTCGCCCTGCCTTATCCAGTCTATGTCCCGACGTTCCGGCGACAAGGCCGCCTCGCCATAGAGATAGACTGGGACTCCCAGTTCATCCGCTAAAGTCCTTCCGTACTCTCTTGATAGAGATATGCAATCGTTCATTGTCGCATTCTCGACTGGAACAAAAGGGACCACATCAACCGCGCCCAGCCGGGGATGTTGCCCCTTATGCCTACTCATATCAATCAGCTGAACCGCCCTAGCGCTGGCGTTCAGGACAGCACGCACCACAGACTCCTTCGTTCCAACAACAGTGACCACAAGCCTGTTGTAGTAGTCGTCAAACGAATGATCAAGAAGGAAGACTGAGGGAACCTTTTCAATTTCGCCTACTATTTCCTTCACTACTTTCGGATCTGAGGTGCTGAAGTTTGGCACACATTCAATTGTTTCCTTCAGAGGCCAGTAGGAGGACAAGACACCCACCAACACACAATAGCACAGACTGGCTTTTCATGCTTACCGTCGCGAGCATTAAAAGCACTCCTCAACAATTTTCCCGCCATTCGTTTGAAACCATTAAATATCTTGAATGCGATTCTCAGAACGATTCATGCGAAAACCTCATAATGGACATGAATAACTCGCAGACTAGAGGATTGCGCGTTGTACGCCCCCCAATGGTTCATTGGATTCGACTCAGCCATGCAGATTGTGGACGCAACCATTGCCTTCGCGATTGGCTACTACGCGCTCAAGGGCTATAGACTGATCAGGGAAAGGACACTGCTCTTTCTCCATTTCAGCTTCGTTCTGCTCGGAGTAGGGTTACTTGTTGACGGCGTAGTTACGATTCCCGTGCTTGCTTTCCGAGGTCTATTGCCAATTATCACAGTTAGCTATCTTGTGCGAATCATGGCCGAGATTGCTGCATACGCTCTGTTGCTGTTCGCGTACCTAAGACAGACGAGAAGTTTCGTGGGGGCGACAACTCTGTCAGCGATGGTTCTATACTACCATCCATTGCCTGAGGTAGTCGTGTTCTTTCTCGTCGCCTACCTGGCAGCTCAAGCAGCGATGAACCATAGTGTCAAGAAGGAACGAAACTCGCTTCTTGTCTTCATCGGGTTCGCTCTCCTGTCGGTGAGTCACCTGTTCTTCATCCTTCCGCCAATCCTCAAGTTCTTCTTCGTAATGGCTCATGTGAGCCAACTCTTGGGATTCGTTGCTCTTCTCACAATGCTCTTAAGAGTGGCTAGGGCCAGATGACGGAGAAGACATCCAAGTATCGATCACAGATAAGGATCTTCGCGGACATACTTCACGCAGTCGAAAGAGAGAAAGGAAACGCGAAACCGACCCGCATCCTCTACGGAGCAAATCTATCACATGACCGACTCATAAGATATCTCACTCAACTCAAAGAACAGGGCCTCATACAAGAAATTGGTGTCAGCGACAGAACGACCTATTCACTCACGGACAGAGGAGTGGAGTTCCTCAAAGAGTTCAGAAAAGTCTCACAGTTCGCAGAGGCCTTCGGATTCGTTATCTGACTACTATCTGCCTATTCCACCGAGCCCTGCCTCAAGAATATCCAACCAAACCACTGAAGTTGAATCGGTGGCCAAGCTGTAAGGGAAGACTCTTGAAACGCACGTTGCAGATCTCCGACATCTCTGGTAACCCTTCTGCTACAAGACAATGCCTTCAGAAAAAACCGTACGCGACGGACATGATGAAAGATAGTCAGTGGAGATGCAT
>CAYQCQ010000171.1:0-2406 GCA_964416035.1 uncultured Candidatus Bathyarchaeia archaeon | reverse complement strand
TAGCAGCGCCTCAACTGCTGATCCTACCTCCACTGGCAACTGATCAAATTCGGCTTTCGTGCGGTTCCTTGCATACCATCCCTCTGAGCCAACTGGAACTATACCGTTCGTGAACTCCACATCTATCAGAAATCTGAGGGTCTGCTCTGCAACCTCCAAGCAGTTCTCTCCGACTAAGTAGGCTTCAAATAGACACTCGGGTAATCGCCAATTCTCGTAGGACAGAATATTCTCAAGCCATCTCCAGTCGCTGCTGCGGTTTCCTATGTATGAAGTAGCCAGCTGGTTTACAAGGTTAGACAAGTTTTGCCTAGCGTTCTGGTCTCGGCTAAAACGACTGACATATCTGGACAGACCTTTGATTGCATGTGCCTTCACTCTGGGCGAAGTTGATCGAAGCGCCCAAGGCAAAGCCTTGTCGAACAATTCCTTCGCGGAGGCCCTAATCTCAGTCGGAAGACGAGAATCGACAACGGCGCCTGCAGCCCACAAGGCTCTTCCCAAGTGATCACCTGAATCGAGATCGTCTCTAACCTCACGAGTATAGCCCATCAAATTGTGAAGCCGCCCGTCGGGTTCTTGCATCCCTATCAGGAAGGCGAGGAACCTACTAACCAGAGTCGACCATTTCTTGTTCGATTCCAAGTCATGCATTCTAGTTGAGACAATCAAGGCGCGTGCGTTGTCATCGGTTGTATAACCCAACCGCCTATCAGGTATACCGAACTTTGAATGTTGAAGCATACCAGTCTCATCTGTGAGTGACAGAAAATGATCAAAGTTGATGGAGTCTGTGAATCGCCTAATCTTCGAGAGCTCTGTTGAAAAGCTTGGCATATTTCTCCGCCGCTTGTTGCCAGCCGATTCGTCTTCCATACTGTTTTGCTCGTGACTCGAGCCTTTGCTTCAGCGATGGATTGCTTAAAATTCTGTGCACCTGTCGAGCGATAGATTTGGCATCATCAAACTCGCAAAAGAGGGCTCGCTTCGGGCTGAGAGTTTCCTTTGCGAAAGGAGTTGGAGATGCTACTATCGCCTTTCCGGATGCTATTGCTCTTGTCAACGACCCACTCGAGACTTGGTCTCGACTTACGTGCGGTGCTATGTAGACATCAGCTACATTAAGATACATCGCCAGTTCATCCTCAGAGACGAACCTGTTGACGAACGTCACATGTTGAGTGAGGGCGAGATCTCTTACCAAATCTTCAAGTTTTTTCCGGTACGCTTCTCCTTCATACTGTTTCAGCACCGGGTGAGTTTCCCCAACGACGATGTAGATGATGTTAGGATATTCTTTGACCAAGGTCCTTAACGCCCTTATGCCATATTCTATGCTCTTTGCCGGGCTAACGAAGCCGACCGTTGATATTATCCATCTTCCAGACAAACCGAGTTGTATTTTCTCCGCGGAGGGATCCCGTTGACCTACTAGGGGAGCGCCGTGTTGTATCACTCTGACCTTGCTCTGGGGCACGTCGTATACGTTGGTGATGAGCCTAGCCGCCTTTCGCAGCGTCACTATGACGTACTTGCTTGCAGATGCTAGCTCGGTGAGAATCTCTTTCGCTAGTGGCGGAGGCCTTCTCAGAACTGTGTGAAATGTTGTTATCAGTGGCTTTTCCAATGACGTCGATAACCTCAGTATGTACCTTCCCCAGTCTCCACCGAATATGCCGTATTCATGTTGTAGGCTGACGACAGATGTTGGCGACTTGTTCAAGAACTCAGCAGCATCAGTGTAGTCAGAGGGACTGACTGCATTGATGATAAAACTAACGGGGCAGCTGTATTTGTAGCGAGGCTTGTTGTAGTCAAGGGCTAGAACGATGTGAGTGAACCTGCTGAACACCAAGGACTCCACTAGATCTTTCGTGTAGACCGCTATTCCGCATTCCCTCGGAGGATATGTGCTGATGTGAGCTACGACAGGGTACTCAACATTCTTCTCCAAATGGAAAAGAGAGAAGTTGGAAGTCTGCGACATAGTTATGCGCACCCGACATCACATATGTTGTGGGATCTAAATGCCTTACTTGGTTAAAGATTACATGGCTAAGAATATCGTGACAGTCGACGCAGCAGCCTCAGCGGCTGAAGCCTCTAAGATCATGATGGAGAGAGGCGTTGGCCATCTTGTTGTGCTGGAAAGGGCTCAACCGGCTGGCATCGTGACGGAACGAGTCTTCTCAGATAGACATCTGCCGTAATCTTAGAGCCTCGACGAACATTCTCATACCAGCGTCTAACCTCAGCACCCTCGAGAAGATGGAAGTAGCTTGCCTTGCGCCTTGGGTTCATGCAGGGCTTAACATAGGAGTATTTAAAGCGAGGCCGGTCAGGTGTCGGTTCCGAACCCAGATGGTGGCGGGCCCGAGGGGTTCAGCCACCTTTGCAGGGTGGCGG
>CAYQCQ010000170.1:0-2496 GCA_964416035.1 uncultured Candidatus Bathyarchaeia archaeon | reverse complement strand
TAATGCCGACTAGAGCCTTTCACAATGTGCTCGCGCTTGGATGCTGGGTTAACTCCTACATGGCGCTGTTCAACCTGATACCGTTCGGCGACTTTGATGGACTCAAGGTCTTTTCATGGAACAAGGCGGTATGGGCGTCAATTGTGGCGCTCGCTGTTGCTCTGCTCTTCTACTCTAACCAATTCGTATTTTACTAGGAGATCAACGCCAGAGATGTCAAAGATACTCAAAAAATGGCCAGACGAGTTCATGCACGTTTGAACTTGTAGACTGCACGATCTGTGTCGGGTTGATGGACGACTATCTGTATCGGTAGGCCCACTTTCAACATCGACGGAGTAACATCTGTCAGTTGCCCCATCAGGCTCATGCCGCCTTCCACCTCTGCGATCGCGATTATATATGGGGCGTACTTCGACATGCTTTCTGGAGCGAAGCTTACCACAGTGTAAGTCCGAATCTTTCCTCTGTTTGGAGCGTCGAACCATTCAAGGTCTGTTGATCCACATTTGCAGTGGGCGCGAGGCGGGAGATATCTTTGCTTGCATTTCTTGCATTTGGTTCCGAGTAGCCTGTTCTTTCCCAGAGCGTCTATGAACTTGTTGACGAGCTCCGTTTCTGGAAGCCATGAAGTGTATCCGAACTTCATGTTTTCACCTTGAGTATATGTGAACGAATACGAACTGCCCTGTCTCCCCAACGTTGTGGCTCAGAGCAATCTCTGCACCTGATACTTGCCGGTTGCCTGCCTCTCCGCGTAGCTGTTTGACCAGCTCTACAGCCATTGAGACTCCGGTGGCGCCTAGCGGATGCCCTTTAGACTTGAGTCCTCCGTCAATGTTAACTGGAACCTTTCCTCCGATGTAGCTTTGTTCTTCCTCTATGAATTTGCCTCCCTTCCCTTTCTCACAGAACCCGAGATCCTCATACGCCATGATCTCAGCGATGGTGAAGCAGTCATGGACTTCAGCGACATCCACATCGCTGGGACCCATGCCCGCCATCTCGTAAGCTCTCTTGGCGGCCACTTTGGTGCCTGTGAGACCTGTCAATGTGGGCCTCTCGGCGATGAGCATCGAGTCTGAGGCGGCTCCGAGCCCTCTGATCCAGATGGGGGTGTCTGTGATCTCCTTCGCCTTCTCTTCACTGGCCATTACTACTGCGGCTGCGCCATCCGAGATTAGGCAGCAATCGTACACGTTGAGTGGATGCGAGATCACTATGGACTTCACGGCCTCCTCAAGTGAAACCTCTTTCTGCAGGTGGGCGTACGGGTTCATCGCGCCATACTTGTGGTTCTTGACTGACACCATGGAGAGCTGCTCTCTCGTCGTTCCAAACTCGTTCATATGGGCTGTAGCCATCAACGCATAGAAGCCAGGAAACGTTATGCCGAAGGGGTACTCCCAGCGTGTGTCTCCGGCCCGAGCCATGAGCTCTGTGGCTCTCGAAGAACTGACCCTAGTCATTGTTTCTGCGCCGATCACGAGAACCACATCATGCAGCTTCGAGTTTATCAGCGCCCAAGCTGTCCGTATCGCCGCGCTACCGGTGGCGCACGCGGCTTCTACACGGTAGGTCGGCTTGTTTCCCATTCCGACATAGTCGTGCACGACGGCCGCAGGGGCACCTTGCATAGCGAACTCCTCACCTGCTATGCCGATCACTGACGCGTCCATGCCGCCTATTGTCAAGCCCGCATCTTCGAGCGCCGGCCTCACCGCTTCGTGGGCTAGCTCGCGAATGGTGGCGTCTGCCCTCTTGCCGAACTTAGAATGCCCTATCCCGACTATTCCAACCTTGGATGGCATCACTTCGCCTCAGAAAAATGCGGATTCTACTTTCCCTTGAACTGAGGAGTACGCTTCTCGAAGACCGCCTTGATTCCTTCTCTCAAGTCTTCAGTCCTTGCACATTGAAGTATGGCGTCGAGTTCGAGCCTGTTTCCCTCTACGATCCCCACTTCAAAGGATTTGTTCACGCACTTCTTCGAAAGCCGAACTGCCAGAGGCGCACTTGTGGCTATCTTACCTGCTGTCCAGTTGACAGTTGTGAGCAACTCATCCGTAGGGACAACCTTGTTCACTAGGCCTACGTTTTCGGCCTCTTTTGCTTCAACAGCTCTTCCTGAAAAGAGCACGTCGGCGGCGTTGGGTCTTCCAGCGATCTTAGCAAGCCTTCGAGCCCCCTCGGCGGGATTCTGCAACTTGGTGTTCTCAGCAGCTACGCGCATGTCACATGCCAGAGCGAGTCCAACACCGAGTCCTGACACCTCACCTGTAACCGCGGCTATGATCGGCTTGTCGAACTCCTCAATCTTCTTCAGAGTTTGCTCCGCAAGCCGTTCAGCCTCCTGTCGGTTCGGCTCTTCGGGATCTATTCCCGCGCAGAACGCCTTCTCTCCCTCTGCTGAGAGGACTACTACCCTTGCCTGTTCGTCTCTTCGTGTCTCTTCCAAAGCGGTGTCGATCTCACCCAGCATGTCCTTGCTTAGCG
>CAYQCQ010000169.1:0-2506 GCA_964416035.1 uncultured Candidatus Bathyarchaeia archaeon | reverse complement strand
TCGACTATCTCTTGAGCGCGAGAAGTTGCAGGATCCGAGCCTTCATCTATTCAGAGACTGCAAAAGACCTTGAGTGCAAGGCGAATAGGCGAATCCGAGACTTGAGTCACGCCACTTTTTCTGTGAGACGGTTTGGATCCTCAGATTGCACCTGCCCCAGCCACCTCTTGCATTTACCGGAGTATCGGATCTACCAAGCTTTGACAAGAACAAGGAACGCCTACCGTGAGCTTGGCCTCGAATCTAGGCTTTGTCATCTGCACTAGATCGGCCTTGCCTGATCCCATCGCTTGTCGAATGCGTCAGCGAACACTCGGATGAGTCCCACGTTCCTCGTGTAGTGCGGCCTATAGTAGACGGGCTTAGGGGTTTGTCTCTTGTCAGTTGCCCATATCAGAAAAACAAGCTCCGAGTCGTCAACCAAGGTACCTCTGACAGGATACCAGTCCTGAGCCGATAGCCTCACCTCTGCGCCGAGGTTCTTGAGCTCTCTGGAGACTGTGCCCGAGTGCTCATCGATAGCTATCATGAGTGCGCGTGCCCGGACGCCTCGGTCGAGGGCTCGGTAGAGCTCCTCACGGATCTTCGCATACCAACCAAAAGTCTGCGCAAAGATTCGAACATACTTCTCGGCGTTCCCGATCATCTTAACTGTTCGAATCTCCATACCAGCCAGGTCATCCAGAGGTTCAAGAATATCCCCCGGCCTTATCCCCCTCCTCTTCTCCCAGTACGCTGGTTCCAAGAGCCTTTGGAGTGATAAGGCTCTATCCGCAAAGTCCTCAAGCTGCTTCTCGCTCTCACTCCTCTTCTCCTCGACTAGTTTGGCGAAAAACTGCTTGGGAGGATTGGCCTCCAACCTATTGCTGATGACTTTGATCGCTTCCTTGTCAACCAGCAATCTGATCGCTCCCTCTGCCTCGGCAGGCGGGACACCGAGCTCCGTCATAACCTTATCAATGCTCTCTCCCTCTGACGATTCAAGTAGCGCAAAGTAGATCTTGCACTGGTTCTCAGAGAATCCCAGCGATCTTAACAGCTCAGCGTCTTGATCACTCATCTATGTTTCCCAATCTTTACTGGGCCGATGCGTGTTTAAACATTCTGAACTAGCAGGCCTCTTTCGATGCCGACATCTGGTTATTGTTATCAATTAATTCGTCACGAGTGAACTTTTGACTTTGTGAAATTGGAGATTCTCATTTGTATTTCGGCTCCTTCTTAGTCCTATCTAGGCTTAAATGTGGTGGTTGCTTACACGAAGGGCCGTGATTGAGATGTCAGCCGGTCGGCCAAGAGTGCGGGATTTCGGGATCGAGATTGGATCGCTCGAACCCGGCACGTACAATTCCATCACCGACGTTCAAGGCGTTCAAGTCGGCCATGTCACATTGATTAAAGGTGAGGGAACTCTCAAGCCCGGACAGGGCCCAATTAGAACGGGAGTAACTGCAGTTCTACCTCACAACGGTAACATTTTCAGGGAGAAGGTCAAGGCGGCATCATTTGTCATCAATGGCTTCACCAAGTCGATAGGTCTAATTCAGATCGATGAGGTCGGAACGCTTGAGACTCCGATCCTCCTCACGAACACGTTGAACGTAGGAATAGTCGCCGATGCTCTGATCGAACACATGCTTGAATTGAACCCCGACATTGGGGTAACGACTGGAACGGTTAACCCCGTGGTGGGCGAATGCAATGATCGCTTCCTCAACGACATCCGAGGAAGACACGTGAGACCTGAACATGTCAGACAGACCCTTCGTACAGCGACGAGCGAGCAAGTAGAGGAAGGAGCGGTCGGCGCGGGAACAGGTATGTCAGCATTCGAGTTGAAGGGGGGAATTGGATCCTCATCGAGGATACTATCCTCGCAACATGGAGGATACGTTGTGGGCTCTCTTGTACTCTCAAACTTCGGTAGGCTCACGGACCTGATCATCAACGGAACTCCAGTCGGAAAGCACCTGTCCGGACAGATGACGTCTACGCCTTCGGCAAACGGCTCAATCATAATCCTCGTTGCGACGAACGCTCCGGTCTCCTCAAGGCAACTGAAGCGAATGGCGAAGAGGACAACACACGGCCTTGCAAGGACAGGTTCAGTCTCAACTCATGGAAGCGGAGACATAGCTATAGCGTTCTCCACTGCGAACCGCGTTCCGCACTACAGGGAAGACATCAGAGCTCCGGTTGGTTCAGTATTCGAGGAGGACCTGACGTGGTTGTTTAGAGCCACCGCCGAAGCGACTGAGGAAGCGATACTCAACTCTCTGTTCAAGGCCGAAACGATAGTCGGCAGAGATGGGAACAGGAGAACGGCGCTCCCATTAGATCTGACCAAAACAATCCTCCAGAAATACGCAAAAATTCAATGATTTTCAAAACAAATAGCCTTATCTTTCAAACTATTTGAGACTTTATTCCCTATGTTGACGAGATCGCCTCAGTTCGATGAACAAAAAGGGTAGAAATCATGCGCTAAGTTCACACGATAGAGCCA
>CAYQCQ010000168.1:0-2507 GCA_964416035.1 uncultured Candidatus Bathyarchaeia archaeon | reverse complement strand
CGTCAGAGACCAGTATCTGAAAGTGCGGTCCGGATCCATAAAGGCCAGAGGTTTTGAGAAGTTCAGGCCGATGATGAAGTCGCCAACAACCTGCTGATCTACAGTTGATGCAGGTATAGCCCCTTCGGGAGAATACTTGCAGCCCGCCACTTGCTGAGGAAGCTCAAAATCTTGGAGGGGAGATTGATATCCCGGAGGAAAAGATGAGTCTTCAAGGTATCTGTTTGACCCACTGCCAGGCCATAGGTGTACGAGTGGACCAGGTGCATGGCCGACACCGAAATCGTTCTTAGGGTTCGATTCATGATCGTTCTTTCTGAAGTATGAAAGAGAACCGTCTGGGGTACCCAGCACAGTGTGAGAGAAGGCGGGGAGAATTTGAGGCGAAGCTAAGATGATCCATAAGAGAATCGCAGATACAGTGAATTTTCTCATCTGGCGACTCTCCACAACTTATGCCCGTCTCAGGCCATGCTGATCAGGTTGAGATCAGCCAGCTTGAGTCTTTTGCTTTCGCATGCGATAGTAAATCAGTGCAACCAAGACAAGTGCGGCCAAACCTAGCAGAGGCGCATATTCCAGTACGAACGGCTTCTTCCTCACTTTGAACACCACTGTTGAGGTATCGTAGAGACTGCTCTCATCTTGACTCCAGTCGATTCTAAGATCGACCCTGTAGTCTCCGTCAGGAGCCTTTCCATCCACATCCAAAGTGAAAAATGCAGTCTTTTGCTCACCTGAGTCTAGGGTCCCTAGGAAATCCGTCAAAGTACCTGAGAAGTAGTTACTTGGCCTTAGTTGCACTCGAACAGACTTTGCTGCGATTCCTCCTATGTTCTTGATTGACAGACTAACTGTGACCCCTGTATCTCCTGAACCGATCTGTTCAGGGCTTGGGTTGATTGCCTCAAACCTTGCTTTCTCATTCAAGTAGAGGGGCACCAAACCCAACAGCGACGGTGCGTCCTTTCCCGCAAGCGATAGGAGGCGAACGGAGTAGTCACCATACTTAGCCACATCGTCAATGTCTATACGGAACTCTGCCAAGGTTGCCTGATACGAAGAGACTATTCCAAGAAAGACCCTATCTGAGCCGCTTGAAGATGCTTTGAACGGCTTGTCCAGTTCAAGCCTTGCCTCTAGGTCCTGCTCAGCGCCCTGACCGGTATTGACGATCCATATTCTCAAAAGGACTCCTATTGATCCTGGATAGATCTTCTCAGGGACGGTTACGATCCTTTGAATGTGTAGTCTTCCTCTCCAGATCGGAACATCTACGTTTTGGGTTGTAGAAACTTCTTGGAGCTCTCTAGCGCTGCTATATGATATCTGCAAAGGCAGTCGGTAGATTCCTTCTGTCGCGTTTGAAGCGACGTTTAGAATGAAGCGTAGTCTCTGGCTCATTCCTGCTTGTATGTCCCCGGCGCTTAGTGATACAGACGACGAGAATCGCTTTTCTCCATTCTGATAGTACTCGAACGAGAAAGGTGTAGTCAAAAGAAGTTTAGTTGAAACAGCCCTCGCGACATCGTCTCCAACATTTGCGAGAACAATTGATAGTGGGATGTTCACGTCGCCCGGGCGTGCGCTGATCGGTGCTGTCTGAGAATCGCCCCAATAAACTGAGGACACCACTATCTGAGCTCTTCCAACGGAGTACGCTGACTTGACCCATAGTTGTGACCCCATACAAAGCAAGAGAACCGCCAAGAAGGTAAATGACTTCTTCATCAGTTTTCAACATCCCTGTGCCCGAACGTCCTTCGCAATCAGTTTTCCATGATTCTTTTATGTCTTTCTTGCGCCGCCTGGTCACCTTGACATAGCCTTTCGAAAGATTGGGATGGCTACTCCTAACGTTACAGTTGCATAGACAATCAGGACTATGACATCCCAGAGGATTTGGGTGAAGCTCGCGTTGAGAACTATGACCTTCCTGAGGGCGTCAGCAGCATAGTATAGCGGTAGCATTTTTCCAACCGACTGTAACCAATCTGGCAACTGCTCCATGGGCAAGACGATGCCGCTTAGGAACATCATGGGGAATTGCATCATCATCATTATCATCATGGCCGTCTCCTGCTCTGGCGCAATAGAGGTTGCTATTATGCCAATGCCTGCGAAACTAGCTACTCCGAGAAGCATGACCAGTACCATCAGGAAGGGGCTTCCATAGATCTTGACTCCGAACAATAGGATGGACAAGCCTAGAATCACAAATGCTTGTACCATTCCCCTGACTGTTTGAGCTAGAGTCTTTCCGATTACGATTGCATGTCTGGGTATTGGCGCCACAATCAAGCCATCCATTGTGCCTTGCTCCTTCTCTCTGGCGATGGAGGCGGCTAGTCCAGATAGCGCGCCTGTCACAACTGTTAACGCCATGAAACCCGGTGCTAGAAATTCAAACGTGTTTGTGGTGCTACTGATGAGGTTTCTACGTTGAACACTGATCGGCTCTGAAATGAAAGATGGGTCAGCAGAATCGTCCATCCTCGCAATAAGAG
>CAYQCQ010000167.1:0-2511 GCA_964416035.1 uncultured Candidatus Bathyarchaeia archaeon | reverse complement strand
AAGCCCCATTTCTTCATCTACATCCTGCAGAAGCTGAGAAACACGGATTGGAGCGAGTCTCTAGCAGGAATAGCATGCATCGCAGTGAGAACGAAGTGGCGAAGCAAAGGGATTGGAGGAGCTCTCATGCGTGAAGCACTGGCCAGATACCCTGAGAGGAATTCCATCCTAGATGTGCGCCCGTGGAATGAGAGCGCGATCCGCCTCTACACTAGTGTCGGTTTCAGAAGGACTGGAGCGTGGAGAGATCCTCTCGGGCAGTGGGTTGTCATGAGAAGATCCAAGTTTTCCTGACAAAACATACGCGTGAGTAAGAGAGGATATGGGCTCGAACTCTGGCGCCGGGAGGGGGATTCGAACCCCCGCGGCCCAATAGGACCACAGGCTTTCCATCAAGGGACTCAAGGCCTGCGCCTTTGGACTGCATGACAGTGCATTAATCCGCTCGGCCTTCGGGATCTGAGACGGTTGGTCTCACATTATCCCGGCTCCCGGCCGCGCCTCACTGCCATTTATCCTATGGCGCCGATCTTAAAACCGTTTCATACATCTGATAGCGCTGTCTCGTGGCTCTGTTTCTTCCATTGAAGCACTGTCGCAGAAGATAAACAGCTGAAGATGCTATCGCCTGCTCATTTCCCAGTAAAAACCGGTCGCAGTGTCATCAGATCCCAATGAGGCCACGTTCGAGTAAATGTAAGATCAGATATACAAGTCAACTCTTTCTTTGCGCCTTCCGAAGCTTTGGAGATACTCAACCGTGAGAATGGGATCAGTTATCTTCTTCTCAAACCCGCATCTTGGACATTTCATCACTATGAATATTGGAGTGACCTTTTCCGTTTCGTAGCTGAGCAGATAATACTGACCCGGATAGGCTACAAGGATTTGTTCGACTTGTCCGATCTCAAAATTGCCTTCCTTGAGATATTCTATGTACTTCTTTCCGGAGCAGCCGCATTTCTCGCAAACCATTCTATGGTGAAGCCTAGGGCTGCGATCAAAAGTTCCTTTTCTAGCTTCATTCGAGATTTCTTCAGCCATCTCCAAGCACTGAAGAGCTATCAAACTCAGCATTGATGGCCTTCTCCAATGACTTAAGTCATTTGCTTGTAGCGTGCGCTTGGAGGACAAGCAATCAAAGAGCGCCGAGCGTCCCAATTGAAGAAGCCTGGCCAGTTGAGCTGCGCCATACACCCTTTTCACCTTCCCTGAAGGCTGCCTTGCCAAGCGCGCGGTCCGTTTGACCACGAACAATTTATCTTAACGGCATGATCTCACTTCTGTGGCAGCTGATTCGAAATGAAACCTAAGTTTGAGTTTCTGGAGCATGTTGCGGACGCCTACGTAGCTGCACGTGGGCAGAGTCTGGAGGAAGCATTTGAGAATGCGGCTTTGGCCATGTTTGACGTGATGACGGATACACAAAGGGTCGAATCGAGGGTCAAAGACGTAGTTATCATAGAGGAGTATGACCAAAAGGCTCTACTGTACAGTTGGCTAGAGCAGCTTCTCCTAAAGTTCGAGATTGAAGGAAAACTGTACTCGAAATTCGAGGTGAGCGAGCTTCTCCAGACTAACAAGGGTTGGAGACTACATGCAACAATTTTCGGTGAGCGATTTGACCCTGCCAAACATGTGTCAAAGGTCGAGGTCAAAGCGGTAACCTATCATCAAATGGAGATAAGCCGCGAGGATGACAGCTACCTCCTGAAGTTCATCCTAGATCTCTGAGTGAAGCTTATCTGGGACTCCACCAATTTTGCGTAACGTAGATATCTGCTGTGTCTTCCGCTCAAGACCTTGCACTGGAAGTGGTTCTGAACACCTACCTCATTCTCACAGCGGCTGCACTTACCATCATCTTCTTGATCAAAGAACTCCTACGACGAATCCAGAGGCCGGAGATCACTCAGGTGCTTATTGACCCACAGAGACTCTTCGACCTGGAGATTTGCTCTACTGAATGATCACTGAGACTTCTTCAATAAGGCTTTCAGGGATCAGGTTTCTCCTTCCTACCTTTCGGAAATGAAGAAATCCCATCTTCTCCAACGCCTTCAGATCATTGTAAACGTTCTTCACATTTCTTCCGACCTTTCTTGCAACATCATTGATCGATTCAACATGGGATGTCGAAATCGTCCTCAGGAGTTCGAGTCGCTTGAACGTCAACATTTTTTCCAGTTCATCTGTCTTGATTTCGCGCACCTCCTCGACGGCGTAGTCAAGCTCTCCACTTTCCTCGTATGCCTCATACGCGTGCACAAGGCTCGCCCACTCTACGTATTCTCCAAAAAGTCCAAGATCTACCTTCCTTTCGATGAACCTTCTCTCAAACTCAGAAAACGGCATTCCTCTTCTTGATTCATATATCTTGAGTTGCCTTCGGATCTCTTCCAAGTTTAGTCTTCTAACTACCTTAATACGCAAGGTCTGTCACCTCGTTTTCCGAATTTTCTTCCTTTTGTACTTTATTGGTCTGAGAGCAAATGAAGCTTAAATTCATGC
>CAYQCQ010000166.1:0-2522 GCA_964416035.1 uncultured Candidatus Bathyarchaeia archaeon | reverse complement strand
GAGAGGAAACCTCACTCCACTATCTTGAACATAAGAACCTTGTATCGCATGAGATCGTATTTACTCCCCCCGATTATGTCGCGCATCTGACTGCCAAGAGCAAGTATGGACGGATGGGGCTGTCCTTTCTCAATGCCGCAAAGGTACACAGCGGGTTCGTGGGGAGACTTGCCTTAGAGCTCGTCAACCTTCACAATGAACGCCAGCCGATAACCATCAAGAAAGGGGATCCGTTGATGCATATAGAATTCATAACTAGAAGCGGAGCCCCCTCACCTTACACGGGAACCTACATGTTCCAATACATGACTGATGAGGAAACTGCAGACTACGAGAAGGTCATTACGAGCCGGTATCCCGGACTCTTCGATGAGGCTCAACTTAAGAGAATGATTGCAGAGCGAGTGCGTGAGTAGCTAACCCTGAGAGGTCAGCTACTCCCAGCGCGTTTGGTCATTCGAAGACCCATAGCCATTCTGACACTCGGAGTCTAAGAATCAGCCTCGGTCCTACATCCTGTCAGGAGTATCTATTCCGAGCAACATAAGACAGTTCTTGAGAACAATTCTCGTGCAGTCGACCACTCGAAGTCTCGTCTGCTCAAGACTCTGTGGTTCCGCTCCGATGACTCTACATCTTTCGTAAAACGCGTTAAAGATTGTTGCGAGATCGTACGAATACTTGGCAACTCGTTGTGGGGACAGGCTTTCAGAAGCTACATTGACGACATAAGGAAACTTCAAAAGTCCTTTTATTAGAGTGATCTCTTCGGATTGGGTCAGAAGCGAAGGATCTACCGCAAGGTCTTGTGCAGTGGCCTCTGCTTTCTCAAGGATTCTACAGGCTCTAACATGTGCGTACTGAACATAGGGTCCGGTTTCGCCTTCTAAGTCAATTGCCTCGTCTAGGTCGAACACTATGATCTTGTCGTTATCGACCTTTGTAAGGTCATACCTGAAAGCTGCTGTGGCGATCTTCTTTGCGGTTTCTCTCAGCCAACTTTCCTCAGCGTCAGGGTTCCTCTTTATCGTCTCCTCAAGCGCCTTCGTTGCGAGGCCATCTAGGACAGTATCGGCGTTCACGAATAGGCCTCGTCTCCCCTCCATATGCAGCATCCTTCTTCGTTCTTTATCCTCTGTCATTGCAACCCCCAAATCTTTCGCAGTCTTCGGATTTAACGAAACCACTTCGTAGGCATAGTGGATGTACCTCTTCGGGCTTGCCTTACCTGCGATCAGTCGCAGGAAAGTCGATAGTATTTCTTGGGGACGGCTTTGACGAACGTCGATAACCGATATTGCTGTGTCTACGAATCCAAACAGTGGATGATCCTCGACCCCTTGTTGAGACGTTGTCGTCCAAAGGTTGGCGCCATTTGGTTGGCTTAGAAGTATCTTGTATGAGAAATCTTTGTCCAACAGACCCAGTTTCCACATCGCATACGGAACATCTTTCCCGAGGTAGGTTGTTGTCCCGTCACTCCTAACGAGGACCGCATCCGTCTCGGCTGCAAACTCAGGCAGCTCTGTCACCTTCGCAACCCAACACCCCGCGAGTTCGCCCTTGTCCTCCAAGACAACTAGCCCAGTTTCCTTCAGCTTGTTGAAAGCTTCATGCCATAACCCTGAGTGCAAAATGTCAGTCTCCCAATTAAGAAGGTCGAAGTAAACATTCAACCGCCAGCAAGTTTCAAGCTGTGCTTTCAGAACCCTCAACGAGGTCTGCTTGGCTATTGCTGCGGTTTCGTTGTTTCCTTCCTCAATCAATCTGCTGATGTTCTTCCGTTGCTCCAGCAGCTCGGGGCGTGCCTCATACATTTGGTTGGCCTTTACGTAGACGTCGTCGCCGCAGTACTGGTCATATTTCACACCTTCAGGCGGATCCGTTTTGAATCCAAGCGAGAGGAACCCCAGAATGACGTCGGCGACCTGTGTTCCGCTATCATCTACGTAGTTTGCCACTTGCACATCGTATCCTGTAAACCGTAGGATCCTCGCCAGAGAGTCGCCTAGGCAGGTGTTTCTTGCATGTCCAATATGGATCGCTTTGTTGGGGTTCACATTCGTATGTTCCACTAGCACACGTCTTCTGTGGCCTAGGTCCGCACTGCCGTACGAAGATCCCTGTTCCGTTACCGACTTGAACACTTCGCCTGCGATCCTGTCCACTCTCATGAAGAAGTTCAAGTAAGGGCCTGCAGCTTCTACGCGATCTATCAGCGACAGTTCGGGGACAGATATGTAGGTGAGAATGTCGTTCGCGACTTTGGATGCGTCTTGCCTTTTCTTCTTGGAGATGGCAAATGCAACAGTTGTGGCCAGATCTCCCATGGCCGGGTCAGGTGGAATCTCTAGAGGGATCTTTTCATCATGGCCAAGCTTTCCTAAAGCATCAGCTATCGCTTGGCGTACCTCATCGACGAACCGTTGGTAGCTCATTGCCTCCGCCAGTGTATGAGTCTTGGCTCATTGTTAAGTCATTTCTCACTTATTTGAGGTGATACCAAACACCAATGGCCTTGA
>CAYQCQ010000165.1:0-2523 GCA_964416035.1 uncultured Candidatus Bathyarchaeia archaeon | reverse complement strand
TTGACACGTAGTATCGTGCTACAGCGCCTCTTCGTTTCTCAGTTCTCTCCAGTCGAATTAGGCGAGCCCGTTCAAGCTTTCTTATGTGGTAACACATCACCTGTTCAGTAGTGTTGAGCTTCTTTGCGAGGTCTCGTGCACAGAGTGCGTTCTGCGAGAGTTCGAGAAGTATCTTCCAGCGCGTGCGTTGAACGATCGCTGTCACGAGCCGGGGGTCTGAGTATACTCGAACCGGCAGCACTTGGGCTTGCTCCCTGCTCTTGAGTACCAAGTAAGACATGGTGGATATGGTCAATCGTAGAGATTATTATTAAAACTCTGCCTTGACCAAAACCATGGAAGCTCGTCGTGGACGGTATGGCTCGCAATGCGACTGTTCAAAATCGATCTTTAGGAATGCTTATGTAATGTCCTTTCCATTCAGGACCGTTCTACGTTTCGATGTGAACTGATGATGTGCGGGATCTTCGGCTGCATCTTGAGAAATGGAAAAGCGGCGCCCATAATGCGGCAGGCCCTAGAACGCTTGGAGTACAGAGGATACGACTCCGTAGGGCAAGCAACTGTCAGCAACAACAAGTTGATCATAAAGAAGGACAAAGGAAAGATCTCAGAGGTGCACGCTCGAATCAATCTAGACGACATGCCCGGGCTGATTGGCATCGCGCACACCAGATGGGCAACGCACGGCGCCCCTTCCAAGGAAAACGCGCATCCGCACACTGACTGCGAAAATCGCGTGGCAGTCGTACACAACGGGATCATAGAGAACTTTATGGAATTGCGAAAGGAGCTGGAGGATCGCGGCCACATCTTCAAATCCAGAACGGACACTGAAGCCATTGCTCACCTGATCGAAGAATCCCTGAAGAAGGGTTCGAGCCTTACGGGTGCTCTTATGGATATCATGACGAGACTTGACGGAGCCTTCGCCATCGCCGTCCTCAGCAGTTACGATCCTGAAAGAATAGTGTGCGCCAGAAGGGAAAGCCCCCTAGTGATCGGAATTGGAGAACATGCAACCTACTGCGCGTCAGATGTTCCTGCATTTCTTCCACTGACAAGTAGGGCAGTGTGGCTTGAAGAAGACGAGGTCGCTTCGCTTGAGCTAGGCAAGGTCGAGATCAGAAATTCGAAGACTGGCGAAACCGTTAGAAGAACTCCAGTGGAAGTCACATGGACAAGGGAAGCCGCAGAGAAGTCAGGTCACCCACACTTCATGTTGAAGGAGATCTTTGAGCAGCCACAGGCAATCCGTAGCGCCCTGCGAACTCAAAGGATCTATCACGACCTTGTGGCTTCGAGACTTGATTCGGCAGAAGCGGTCTACCTCATCGGGTGCGGGACAGCATACCACGCCTGTTTGGCAGGTAGCTACTCGTTGGCTAAGCTCGCAGGTCTCCGATGCCAAGCAGTCATTGCTTCAGAGTTCAATCATGTTCATGCAGATCTTCTGAATAAACACTCGGTTGTCGTGGCCACGAGTCAGTCTGGGGAGACCGCGGATACCCTAAATGCGGTGAGACAATCCAGAGATAGAGGGGCATCCGTCGTTGGCATAACCAATGTCATGGGATCGACCTTGACCAGACTCTCCGACGTCTACATAGGACAAAACTCCGGTCCGGAAATAGGAGTAGCTGCAACAAAGACATTCACAGCTCAGGTAACAGTTCTAACCAAACTGGCAATCATCCTTGGAGAAAGACGTGAGAGAATAAGCTCCGAACAAGCAGCGCATCTTCTTGAGAAGCTTGCAGAAATCCCAGAGGCAGTTGCCAGTATCTTACAGAAACAAGAGAGCAAGGTTAAGGAGATGGCGAGAAAATACAAAGATCGTCAAAGTTTCTGTTTCCTTGGAAGAGGAATCAGTGAGGTCACAGCCATAGAAGGCAGGTTGAAACTGCTGGAGATAACGTATGTTCCTTCTCTGGCTTATGCAGCTGGAGAAAGCAAACACGGATTCATCGCGATTGTGGAGCCGGGATATCCCGTAGTCTTTGTTGCTCCGGAAGATGAAACCCACAACAAGATAATCGGAAACATCATGGAGATGAAGGCGAGAGGCGCCAACATAATATCCGTCATAGAGGAAGGAGACGATCAGATTCAAAGTATTTCTGACGATTTCATTGAGATGCCCAAAGGCATTCCGAGCATAATGACGCCTCTGCTCTACATAGTTCCTCTTCAATTGCTAGCATACCATGTTGCTGTAGAGAAGGGGCATGATCCTGACCGTCCTAGAAACCTCGCCAAATCTGTAACCGTAGAGTGAAACATTGCATCCTTCTCTTGTCGCAGATAATAACTTCAAGTACGTCGAACAAGTCGGAAGATAAGACAAAACGCGTGGTAGGCACCTGTGCAGGCCAAGTATGTTCCCAAGATACAGAACGCAATCTCTAGTGCGATTTCCTTCTTAGATCAGATCGCTAACGATCAGAAAGCGGAGTCAGAAAAGGTAGAACGGGCCCTTTGGCATGCAGCTGAGGAGGCAGAGTATGCGGCTGCGCTTTTGTC
>CAYQCQ010000164.1:0-2530 GCA_964416035.1 uncultured Candidatus Bathyarchaeia archaeon | reverse complement strand
ATGAAACCCGTGAAGTCTACTTTCTCGGCGATGAGATGGCGTACAAGGCGAAGAGAGGGGGCAAGACATACTTTACGATTGGCGGAGAAGTTCAAACCGAATCAGATTTTTGTAGACAGATAGAAAGCCGTTTTGGACGAGCTTTCAATAAAGCCTGGAAAGAAGCTCTCGCCATCGTCCGGCAGTTCCCAGAGGAAATACTACTTTCGCAATCCGGATTCTATGAGCAGATCTACAAGCCGAAACGGGACGATTTGGCAGCGAAATGGACCGAAATTGCAGAGTCCTCATAGCGTGAACCCTTTTCAAAGAAGCGACTAAGATCTGTTCCGAGCGGCCCCACAACGACAATGGTTTAGAACTGTTCGGTTAGGTCTTTGTCCAGACTCTAACCAAGTTTAGGACAATTTCTACAGCTTTCTTCATGTCCTGAATAGAGATCCATTCGAGTTTCGAGTGATAGTTATGTCCGCCTGTAGCGATATTTGGCGTTGGGAGACCCACGTAGCAGAGGCGAGCGCCGTCCGTGCCTCCCCGAATGCTGTGAAGTCTGGGTTCCAGGCCAGCCACCCGAACTGCCTCCATAGCCTTCTCAACAACCTCCGGATACTTGTCAAGCACATACTTCATGTTACGATATGATTCCTCAACCTTGAACTCAAAACTCGACCGAGGATAGTTTCGCACAGTTTCCTCCGCAAGGTTCCTGAGGAACTCCTCCTTCTCCTTGAGGCCTTTGACCTCGAAGTCACGGATAATGAACTTGACATTTGTAGTCTCGACCCCACCCTGAATAGAGTTCGGATGAACGTATCCCTCCTTCTTCTCCGTCGTTTCCGGTGACATCTCGCCTCTGGGAAGTTTCTCAACGAAGGCCGAGGAAATCTTAACAGAGTTGACCAGTTTGCCCTTAGCATATCCCGGATGGAAGGGCACGCCCCTAAATGTGACGGCCACCGAATCCGCGCAGAACGTTTCATTCTCAACTTCGCCGATCGTTTCTCCGTCAAGAGTGTAGGCATACTTCGCTCCAAACTTCTTCACATCAAAGTACTTTACTCCTGTCCCCACTTCCTCATCAGGCGTGAAGGCTATTTTGACGGTTCCATGCTCGAACTCCGGATGCTTGACAAGATAGTGAGCTGCATCCATAATCTCCGCTATGCCTGCCTTGTCGTCTGCCCCTAGAATGGTCGTCCCGTCCGAAGTAATTATATCACTTCCGATCTTCTTCGCCAACTCCGGACTTTCTGACGCCCGAATGATTTGGCTAGGCTCTCCCGGTAGAACTATGTCTCCGCCGGAATAGTTCCTGTGAATCTGCGGCTTGACGTCTTTCCCAGAGACCTCCGGCGAAGTATCCATATGCGCAGCAAGACCTATGATCGGAATCGCCCGTTGCGTATTCGCAATCAACGTAGCGGTGACATAGCCATACTGATCCATCGACGCATCCTTGAGGCCAAGCTCCTTCAACTCTTCCACGAGTAGCTTCGCTAGCTCCTTTTGTTTCTCAGTGCTTGGGTAGGTTCCCGTGCCTTCAGCTGACTGAGTATCATACTTCACGTACCGCAAGAAGCGCTCAACCACTGTTTCTCCGATTTCAACTTCCTTCATGCTAGGTCACCTATCTTCGGATTCACAACATGGAGTTGCCGTGGGGATATAAAAAATGAGGATTCGGGCTTGCTGGGGGTATGTGAACACATTTGTGCTAATGCTGGTGCCTTCGCCAAAATACTTTTTATGCAAAATTGAGTCATTGAAACCCGTTGGTTTAGTTAAGCGGAACTTGCCGGGATAGAAGCAGGGATCTGTTCTGTCGGAGTGGTGAGGGTGACAGGGCCGAAGGAAGCGTGTGGAGTCGTTGGCGCACACAGTGCCGTCGACGAAGTGGTTGACGAATTGTGGCATGCAATGCTCGCACTCCAACACAGAGGGCAAGAAGGAAATGGCGTATTCACATTCGACGGATCGAGGTTCTGTCATCAAAAAGCGCTAGGCCTAGTAGATGAACTTGAGAGCTACAGGTCTCTGCACGGGAAATGTGGAATAGCGCACGTCAGGTATTCGACAACGGGACCGTCGCCACTTGATCAAAGCAAGCAGGGAGATCAGCCTCGGCAGACCGCTGAAAACTCACTCCAACCTTTCTTCCTGAATTATCCAAAGGGCGGGATAGCGCTCTGCCACAACGGAAATCTGGTCAACTATATGGCTCTGCGTCAAGAACTAACGCGGCAGGAAAGATCTCTATCCTCAGACTGCGACGCCGAGGTCATCCTTGGATATCTTGCGAAGGAATTGTCTGAAACTGGAGATCTCGAGAAAGCGGTCTCAAGATCCATGGCGGCCCTTGAAGGAGCATACTCGGTTGTAATGATTACAGGTGAACGGGAATTGGTCGCGTTCAGAGATCCTCATGGCTTCAGGCCGCTATGCTACGGAAAAGCAGAAGACATGACCCTCTTTGCTTCCGAAAGTGTGGGCCTCGACGCAGCGGGCGCAGAACTGATCTCCGATGTGAACC
>CAYQCQ010000163.1:0-2560 GCA_964416035.1 uncultured Candidatus Bathyarchaeia archaeon | reverse complement strand
ACGGTGTGATTCCATTGATACTTGAGTTGAAAGTCAATCAGGTGATGAGTCTTGGAGACGGCATGGTTCGTCTACTGCTTGTTAGATGTGGCCTCAGGACTAGGATAGAGCCGATCAGCCAGACCGAGGAACAGAGGATGGCGCAGAGCATAGCTTCTCAGGTGCAGCAGACGATGGGGACAGTTTTTCCTGGGGGTGTGATCATCGGCGGCGTTCCCAGTGGTCCGCAGTGGGACGCCAGGATAGACATGCAGATTACGGAGGAGGAATATCAGCAACTTGGCAGACCGGGAATCAACGACACTATCCGTATGGAGATCGACAAAGCAACGCAATGAAAGGTCGTCCACCTCACTAGTCATATCTGCGGCCTGAAATTCTTATACCAACTGGTTTGACATTACACGGAGATGATTTAGATTGCGAATAGAGAATGCTGAGGACGCAAAGAGCATGGTCCGGAAGTACATCATCGGTACTCGGTCACGGCATGGAAAAATAGCTTCGATCCTGATGGAACAGAAAGCTAAAGCTCCAGACGATAAGGGCATGTGGACGATAAGAGGAACCTACGTTACAGAAGAAGGCGAAAAGGAACAATTCACTGCCTCCGTCACATCCCGTGGTGAAGTGCTAAACATCAACCTTACTCCCCATGATATTAGCGGAAAACGTCCGTCAAACATCCGCAGGTGACAGTCGGCCCATAATTTAAGTGGAACAGAAGCCAAAATGCCCTAGTGTTTCGCGTACCTGAACGCTGACAGAATTCCGAATTCCCCTATGTCATCGTAAGTCTCACGAAGTAAAGGAACGTTTGCAGAAACTGCAGCGCGCGATACAATGTAAGACTCAATATTACTAGAGATCAAAACTCGCACTTTTGTTCCTGACAAGGCCAAGAACTATGGTTTTCCTATGTGGTTTCTCCTAGGCAGCGTGCTCCATCTCGATTTCGTAATTACGTCATGAACAGCTTCAAGAAGCGTATCCAATTTGTCGCCTGTCTTTGAGCTTATCTCTCTCACATATAATCCGTAGGAGTTCCTTAGTAATTCAGTCACCTCTTTGAGGTGCTCATTCGTGGTTAGGTCTATCTTGTTGGCGCAGACAATAGTAGGAACGTCGGGAGCTTCGTCTTTGATGATCTTCTCAGCCACTGTAACCTTCCTTACTATTATCGGTAAATCATCATTGGCATCCACAAATAGCAGTATGAGATCGGAATTCGCAATCTCACCCAGAGTCGTGTGAAAGGCTTTGAGTAGAGTCGGATGCAGGTCTTCAATGAGTCCGATAGAGTCTATGATGATAAACTCTGCTTGTATCTTGTCTTTTGAGGAGTAGGTCACCTTTCTTGCGCAGGTGGACAGTGTTGTGAAAGGTCCTAGTCCGGTGCTCTTCGACTCCGAAGCAACTTGATTGAAGAACGTTGTCTTTCCACTCTGGGTATATCCTGTCAATGCGACGATTGGATATCCGGTTTTCCTTCTATTCTCCCTCAAGGTTTCCTTCTTTTCGCGCGACCGACGAAGGTCGTCTTCTATCCTGCTGATTCTCTTCCTCGCCATAGCCTCGTAGGCCTGGTATGGGTAATCGCCTTGTCCGCCTCGCCCCATCTGCTCTCCGACAATACCCTTCATTCTGACTGATTCTCTTCCCCAAGAGAACGTATACCGCAGTTTCGCTAGTTCTATCTGCTGCTTCGCTTCAAAAGTAGCAGCACGCTTCTCGAAGACTTCCAAGATCAGAAGATTCCGGTCGATCACCTTGACCTCCCCGCCAAGCCTCTTTTGAATCCGAAAGAACTGTCCAGGCGAAAGTGAACGGGTGAAGATGACGGCTTTAATACTCTTCCCTTTCACTAGATGCTCAATCTCGGTTATTTTGCCCGTCCCCACGCAATAGGTGCCATCAACTTTCTCGCGATTCTGTACTACTTCCTCGACGACTTCGTAGTCGAGAGTCTTCGCCATATCCGCCACCTCTCCCATTCTCGATGGAGAATTGGGCAATTGGCACTCGACGAGCATCGTCTTCATGTACATCACACAAACAGGAAAAACGGCTACCCATAGGACCTCGCCTTACTAAAACCTAGGCTTTTGTGCACACACACAATTCCACTGACCTAACGCGCGCGCTAAGTAGCATTGTGTGTGTATCTCCTGGTGCGCACACACAATTTTGTTGTTCATGTTAGAGGAAGAATCCTCCAAACCACCTCTTTCACTTTCTAATGTTCACATACGAAAATTCAACCCTGGAAAAACGTTAACGTTTCTATTTTTCAAAACATTAAACAAAGAGAAAACATCAACTTTTTTGTCGAACCCGAAACGCACGAAAAACAAAAGATTGTGTGTAAAACGTTGATGTTTTGAAGAATTGTCGCGCGCGCTCTTCATTAAGGAATTCGTCTAGGGGCGCGCTGGCGACGCAGCAGACCTTGTCAGCCCCACCGTAATATACCATGAGCTTTCCGTCTCGGATGATGGCTCCATCTGGGAAAATCACATTCGGGACGACGACGCGCTTCTCGAATTCCATCTCCGGCTTT
>CAYQCQ010000162.1:0-2582 GCA_964416035.1 uncultured Candidatus Bathyarchaeia archaeon | reverse complement strand
ACAACTACATCTACCTCCACATCTTGGTATACTCAGACGAGCACATCCACAGTCTCGAGAACAAGTACTAGTATCGCCTTCCTCACATCTTTGACTACAGTTACGTCTACCGACACCTCGACTTCACTCTATCCGACTGTCATCGTCACGTCAATGAACGCATCCTACAGGACCAGCACCATATTCTCACCTACTGTGACGGTAACCTTCACTCAAACGTCAGTAATTCCAGCTACCTCAATGGTGACCACGGTACGCGCTACTACTACGACTACAACAACTACCGTGGCGGTCACTCGACCTTGCGCTATAGCGTCTGCTGCGTACGGCTCTGAGCTAGCTCTTCAAGTCCAGGTCCTTCGAGAGTTTAGAGACCGCACTGTCATGTCCACGTTTGCTGGCGCTCAGTTCATGCGTGTTTTCAACGCCTTCTACTACTCGTTCAGCCCTATTGTGGCTGAGGCAATACTAGCAAACCCGACAATACGGTCTCTGGTTCGAGCATTGATCTCTCCTCTGATCGCAACGCTTTACATCTCTTCATGGACGGCTCCCCTGTTACCTTTGGACTCTGAACTGACAACTCTCTTGAGTGGCGTTTTAGCAAGCTGTTTGATCGGAGTTATCTATTTCACACCGTTTGCCTCTCTCAGGACGATAAGAAAGAAGATAAGAAGCGCAGAAGATCAGTGAAATGGCCTTTTTTCCTTGAATGTCCACAGTCTCCATAAGTTCTTCATGAGCGATTCCGAAGAAAACGATGACCTACAACTGAACTCCAGAGTAAGAATCAAATAAGGCGAATCCCGAAGAACATTCGGGAATGAAGACGCCAGTCCCAGATTGACCTTCGCCAAAAGGTATGATAGCCTCTGCGACGGTCTGACCCTCAGGGCCTGAAAAGACCCATCGATCGGTACCGATCTTCTGCAAGGAAAAGGTTTTAGAGCTGGGTTACCTCACAAGAAGCCGCCTTTACGTTGAGGTATGTGATCAAAACTTGTCGATGTTTGCTGTTCCGGGCGCGTATGACCGTGCTATCACAGTCTTTTCACCTGACGGGCGTCTGTTTCAAGTCGAATACGCTGCAGAGACCGTCAGGAAGGGTGCGACAGTGCTGGGGATGACATCTCCTGAGGGCGTTGTCATAGCCGCAGAGGAAAGAGCGATGTCGAAGCTTCAGGACCTCTCATTCATGCTCAAGATATTCCAAATAGACGACCATGTAGGAGTGGCGGTTTCTGGTCTGAGCTGCGACGCCCATATCCTAGTCGACCAAGCAAGGATCTACGCTCAAAGCAATCGGCTCATGTATGACGAACCAGTAGACATTGAGATTCTCACACGGAAGATAGGGGAGATCAAGCAGATGTACACTCAACATGCTGGCGTCCGTCCTTTTGGAATCTCCGAGCTTTTCGCCGGAGTAGACAAGAAAGGATGTAGGCTATTCTGGACCGACCCGAGCGGTACCTTCTGGGCTTTCAAGGCTTGGGCGATAGGCGCCGGAGAGGAATCCGCAAGGAAGATCCTCGAGGCGGAGTATCGTGAAAATCTCTCACTAGAGGAGGCAATCCTTCTCGCCTTGAAATGTATGGCGGAGATATCTGAAGAGAAAATTGATGCGCAGAAGATAAGAATGGCAATCATACCAGCCGCCACCCGTAAGTTCCAAAGGCTTACAACCGAGGAAATAGACAAATATCTGAAGAAAGTCAACTCAGGTAAGAAGTCCAGCACAAAGTAGATCCACCTATTCAGGGCATCGATCACTCGCTAGTCCACATGTTCTGAGACCCTGATCGAACCGAGTCGAAAAGAGTTAAGCCCTCCCAGTTGCTACTGGAAAGGGGGTAAAAGAAGGGGTTCTGGGTGGGCGAGAAGTATACAACGGCAAGGTTGTCGGTCGGCGAGGACAAGTTCGAGATCTTGGTCAAGCCAGAGGAGGCTCTCGATTTCAAAATGGGGAAACAGGTGACCATGTCCCAGCTCGTGGCGATAGAGGAGATATACTCGGATGCCAGCAAGGGAACCCGGGCATCTGTAGAAAAGCTTCAGAAGGCCTTTGGGATTACTGACAGTTTGAAGATTGCCGAAGAGATAATGAAGAAGGGAGAGCTTCAACTCACAACAGAACAGAGAAGACAGTTGGTTGAGAATAAGAGAAAGCAGATCGTCGCGTTCTTGGCGAGACAATGCATTGACCCTAGAACTGGAACGCCTCACCCTCCGTTAAGAATAGAGCAGGCCCTCTCGCAAATTCGGATTTCAATCGATCCCTTCAAGAGTGCAGAGGAACAGGCGAAGGTAGTAATTGAGGAGCTGAGACCCATCATACCTCTGAAGATCGAGCAGATGCGCGTCGCCGTCAAGATATTCGCTGAGCACGCAGCCAAGGCATATGGGGCTGTGAAGAATTTTGGAACTATAACGAAAGAGGAGTGGCAGCCGGACGGATCATGGATAGGGATGGTTGAGATGCCGGCCGGTCTGTACGGCCAGTTCATTGACAGACTGGGGAAGCTCACGCAGGGCACAGTTCAGACCAAGGTCCTGAAGTGAAAAGAAGTTTCTAGGTGCGA
>CAYQCQ010000161.1:0-2588 GCA_964416035.1 uncultured Candidatus Bathyarchaeia archaeon | reverse complement strand
AAGCACTCTCTAAGTACCAGAGGCAATTCCTGAAAACTGCTTCCAAACTACTGTGCCCGGAAGGAACCTTGGTTTACAGCGTCTGTACTATGACCTTGCAGGAGTGCGAGGAAAATGTCAAGTTTGCAGTCGAAGAGTGCGGTTTAGAGGTGGAGAAGCAGAACCTGATCCTTGGTTCAGCTGGGCTTGATACTCCGTTACAGGAAGGAGTACTCACTCAAAGATTCCACCCGCATCTCCACGACTCAGGCTATTTTTTAGCGAAGTTCAGAAAGAAGGGTTAGCTCTTCGTCATGGTGAGCAGTTGGATTAGCGCCTTCAGTGGAACGCCGTCTACGCTGTCTTGATTGCTCTTGTTTATGAGCACAACTATGCCAGTCGGTTTTGCTCTGACACTTCGAGCAGTTTGAATAGCAGCCTTGACCGTTTCACCTTCCATCAGCACCGCATCAACTACCAACACTTTCTTGTTGTCGATGGATGCAAACGATGGATTCATTGCTCCAGATAGCTTCTTGTCAGCAATCCTTTGCGGCCTGACCACGGCCAAAGGCTTCTCAAGTTCTTCTGCGACGGACATCCCTAGAACCATGCCGCTTCCTTCAACCGTGAGTACCACATCAGGCGGTTCAAATTCCTCGTTCTTGATTGATTCTCGAGCCAAATCGGCTAGTGCCCAGCCCGCAAGAGACAAACGGCGAGGGTTTGAGCCTATGTGACTCCAGTCCACGAAAAGGTCTATCGGAGCCGGCCTCCTGAGACGCTCCTTTCCGCGGAGAAGAAGCCACACAACTGTGTCAGCTTGAACCTTCAACTCCTCAGAAATCTCTTGAGTGGTAAGCCCTCTCGACTTAAACTCCTGAGCCTTCTTGATCAATTGGTCAAGTGACCGCAAGCAAATCTCCTAGACTTTCTTCTTCGCTTCAAGCTTTCTTAAAACCTTCCTCTTCAACGCCGTTCCACAGACCTGACATTCAGTGCAAGGGTGAGTTTGAGGATAGCGTCTGAAACAGGCGGGACAGTAGGAAATCCAGTTGAACTCGTATGATATTCCAAAGGTTGCAAGCGAAGCATATGCGATAGATAGTGTTTCTGCCACGTTCTGGACCGCATAGTCGTCGCTCACCACCACGGGCTCTAGACCGCAGTCCTTGAGATCAATTGCCAACGCCAGAATCTGAGAATCAGCTTCCGAGAGCACCAGCTGCTCCCCCAACTTCAACGATTCCTCCTTAACGCGCGATCGGGAGACCTCGGTGGGCCTTCTTACGTCAAGTTTGCCTGAGTCACGCGCGGCAGAGAAACGAACCATAGCCATGCTCGTTATAGAGAGTTCCTGCTCGACTGCAGGTACCGTGAATACCTTGAGATTCACAGATAACGGATTGAAACCCATAAGGAACGCCGAAGTATCAAGGACCAGCACTCTCACTTCTTCCGATCTCCACCGCTGGAAAGCGCACCAAACTTCTTCTAACCCTTGGCCGGTTGAATCTCACGAATACAGCCTTACGCTTTGACTTTCTTATCGAAATCGATGCTCCCGGCGCGAAATCTTGGCGATGCCTTCCATCCACAACTACGCTCGCACGAGAGGCCGCGTCATTCAACTTGATCGAGATCTCTCTTTTGGCTGGAACAACCACCGGATGAATTGGATCAACGGGGCAGAGAAAGACTAATACGAAGGCATCAAGGGAGGAATCCAAGACAGGCCCTCCGGCCGAGAAAGCATGCGCCGTGGAGCCAGTGGGAGTAGCCACGATCAAACCGTCTGCACGACAATCGACAAGATCGTAGCCTCCAACTCTTATGCTGATAGGTATCATCTTGTAAGGAAGGGCTGGCGCCAAGAGGGCCTCATTCAAACCATCAACGCTAGATCCACTACTGTGAACTACGGAGAGCTTCATGTGCTCTTCCAGTCGGATTTTTCCTTTCAGGCAATCCCTAATGGCTTCCCTTCCCTGTTCGGGCGACACCTCAGTTAGGTATCCTCGCCTCCCCCTGTTTACCGCTAGAATCGGCGTGTCAGGCTCAGGAATGAGCATAGATGTCTTCAGAACCGTCCCGTCTCCCCCGACAGTGACTATCAGGTCAGCCTTCATCTCAGAGAGAGGTTTTCCGCTGCTAAAGCGCTTCAGCCTTGCAAACTCCTCTTCAGGTATTCCGACAAGACCCTTGCTAAGAACGAACTTGAAGAGGTCGGCTGCAGTCTCCAGAGCGTCACCATCGTCAAGCCTCGAAACCACGCCGACTCTCTTAATCAATGACGCAGCACCACCCCTACTATCGATCTATTTTGTTATAAACATGCAGCGGTTCCATTCCTTACAAGGAGAGTTGGCAAGCCTTTTTAGATTTGACCAGGCGTTAAGTTTGCCTGGGCTGGTGTCTAGGTTGAGTAGGCCAGTGGATGTAGGCTCGCTTAAGATTGGTCAGTACATTGTGATAGATGATGAGCCTTGCAAGATAGTGGAGTATGAGAAGAGCAAGCCGGGAAAACACGGTGCGGCAAAGGCAAGAATCGTTGCGATAGGAGTTTTTACAAGTAACAAGAGAAGTGTCATCAGCCCTGTCGATGGAAA
>CAYQCQ010000160.1:0-2621 GCA_964416035.1 uncultured Candidatus Bathyarchaeia archaeon | reverse complement strand
TAGGAAAACTCGAAAACAATTCCATAGAGTACATCCAACGATTCCGCGATAAACTCAGCCATGTTCACCTATCGGACAATCTTGGCGGCTACGGAGATCTCCATCTCCCACTAGGTGTCGGAGTGATAGACTTTGCTAAGATCCTGAGGAAAATAGAGGCCATCGGCTATGATGAAACTATTACGCTTGAAGTCTTCTCACGGGATAGGACCTACCTGCAACTAAGCAAAGAAAAGCTTGCGCAAGCATTAAGAACATGAATTAGGACAACGAGTAGTGTCTGCTAATAGTTTCAATCAGAACAGACGATTTCGCCATTGCCTAAGGCGTATTGGGGAAGAAAGAATGACTGCGTCGGGTCCATCCAAAGATCGATATGAGGAAGCGGCTAAGCTCTTGGTTGAGTTATGCAAAGACAGATATGGAGCACGACTATCGAGCATAGTCCTTTATGGAAGCTCAGCAGTGCAGGATCCTGTAGCCGGGTTCAGCGATCTAGATGTAATGCTTGTAATCGAGAACCGCGCAGTAAGCCCGCAAGACCACGACACATTGAGATCCATTAAGGAAATAGTCACACGAAAAACCGGAGTAGAAATACATGAGGCGTGGGTTTTCGGTAAGTCCCTACTGCTGAGCGTCCCCACAGCATGGGAGGCCCTATCGGCAAGAACAATATATGGCGAGCCCATCATCGAGAAGGCTCCTCTACTCGACTTCCACAAGAGGACAAGTATCAAGATGATGCATGACCTTAGGGCTCTGTGGGAAAGGAAGAGGAGTAATCTAGACCCTAGAGAAAGAGCCAAGACGGCTTTGGGTCATACTTTGAAGTTTGCTCAGAACGCACTTTTGTACAACGGGGTAGTGAAGTTAAGGAAGGAGGAGATCGTCGAGGCCTTCGAGGAGAATTTTAGAGAGTTCCATATGCGCCACTTCCCGAGGCGAGCCTACGAGAATATTCTCGCATGGGAAGAAGTGAAGAATGACAGGGAAAGGCTTCGCCAACTTGTCGATGAGTTCGAGGGGTTCCACCATGATTTGTACTGGCATATAGCCTTGAAGACACTTCTGGAATAGACATACTCTGAACAAAGATTTAGATTCTCATTAAGCGCCTATCTACTCTCGCTTCGCATGTGACGCTGCCAAGCCCGATAACTGGAGGAGCCCATTTGCCGAAAGTCAAAGAAATTATGGTCAGTCCCGTCGTTACAGTCGACGCTGAAACAACTATCTATGAGGCCGCGAAAATCATGGGAGAGAAAAAGATAGGGAGCGTGGTTGTTACAAGAGACTCGAAACCAATTGGCATATTCACGGAACGCGACCTTCTAACGAAGGTAATCGCCAACGGCTTGGACATGAGGAACACCAAGGTTACGATTCCTATGAGTAGCCCCCTCATTACCGTCGATGAAGAGACATCTATGAAAGATGCAATCATTCTGATGGCAGGTAGAAAAATAATGCGCCTGCCGGTAGTGAGAGAAGAGAAGTTGGTAGGAATGGTTACGGGAACTGAAATCTTCAACTTCCTCTCGTTCTTCATAGAATCACTTCTCTGACCCAGAAGGAAGACTACAACTTACACAACCTGATGATGCAAATCGAATTGAAGAAGGGACGGGCGGTATATCGCACGTCCACTTGAGGTCTCTAATTCTATTTCGTCTAGGGGAAGACTGGCGTAAGCCAGTTCATGTGTCTCGGCTGTTTTCCCTCGACAACTTCGAAGAACCACTTTTGTATCTTCTTGGTTATTGGTCCTACCGAGCCTTTGCCCAGCGGAATGCCGTCCACTGAAACGATTGGCGTGATCTCCTGACCAGTCCCACAGAGGAACGCCTCATCGGCTACGTAAAGCTCGGTTCTATCCACATCTCTCTCGCAGACATCTATGCCTAGCTCTTCTGCTCCTACGGACAGCAGGGTTTCCCTCGTTATTCCTTCAAGTATGTCAGATGTGACCCCTGGCGTGATCAAGGTTCCCTCTCTCACAAGGAAGATGTTGGCTCCGGAACCCTCAGAGACTTTTCCATCAATCGTCAGAAATATCGCGCCGTCGTATCCTGCCTCCTCGGCTTCCATGGAGGCAAGTCGACTGTTGACATAATTCCCGCAGGTCTTCACTCTTGCCGGCATGGCTACGTCGGGAATTCTTCTCCAACTGCTGACGCAACATCTCACTCCCCTTTTCATCCGCCTCATCCTCTCAGGACGCGGTGTAGGAACTACAAAAACGACGACGTCAATCGGAGTCTTGGCCATTCGCCATATTCCTCCTCGGAACACAAGTGGCCTGATGTATACGTCTTCTCTGAAACCGTTTCGCGCAACTGTCTGGACTATTGCGTCGTCAACTTGCTTCTTTGAGAACCGAATTTTCATCCTATGAACCTTTGAAGAGTCAAAGAGTCTTTGAACATGATCCTTCAGACGAAAGATGTGGAGCTGAGATCTCTCTTTGCTCCAGTATGCTCTTATCCCCTCAAAGACTCCCATTCCTGAGTTGACGATGGAAGAAGACACATGGACCGTGGCGTCTTTCCATCGGAGTATCTTGCCGTTCATCCATACGTACTTCAATTTCTCATGACCTCGTTCTTTGAGACTTCTCG
>CAYQCQ010000159.1:0-2651 GCA_964416035.1 uncultured Candidatus Bathyarchaeia archaeon | reverse complement strand
GTACCGAGATCTCGGGCAGAGTCATTCTGTGTTCTAGCTGTTTCTTCTTCTCCTTCAGCCCTTCTAGGTCTGTCTGCAGTTCGGCTGTCTTGGCTTCGAGATCATTGATCGATATTCTCTCTTCTAGTTCCTGTATTACCTTATTCAGTTCGTCCCTCTCAGATTCCATAATTCTTATCTTTTCTTCCAACTCAACCTTCCTTGTTGCGAGTTCCATGGCTTCCTCCTCAACCTGTGGAGTCCCTCACAGACTTCTTAAGGCGTTTTACTCAGTACACTAAACTCCACTCGGCAATCATGGCACCATTTTGAGGGTTTCATGGCAAGATCAATATTGGTGGCGTTCCACGAGCGAACCATACTAGGGTTGATCGATGAGCTGAGCTCGGTAGATTATGACAGAGGGGTTCGGGGGATTCCTCCCCTGATGAGAGAAGTCAGTAGTTCGTCGTCGGTCTAGATGATGCGGCCGCCAAGACGCACTGCATTATTGGTGCTAGAAGTGGCCGGAAAATTCCTCTCGGGTTTGAATCCACATAGACCCGCTTCTGTTTAGTAGCGCGCGCCTGCTAGCCGAGGCCCACGTCCAACGTCATCATGACCGCGAATCCCAACATGGCGCCAAGAGTAGCCAGATCAGTGTGGCCGCCTCGCTGCGACTCCGGGATGACCTCTTCCGCGACGACGAATATCATGGCTCCTGCGGCGAATGCTAGAGCGTAGGGGAGTATAGGACGCATGATGAGGACAGCTGCCGCACCTAATACAGCAGCGATCGGTTCCACTATCGCCGACAGCTGGCCGTACCAGAAACTCTTCAGCCGTGACATTCCCTCGCGTCTCAGCGGTACCGATACTGCCATCCCCTCCGGAAAGTTCTGAAGTCCGATACCTATGGCAAGCGCAACGGCGGCTCCGAGGCGCGTAGTGCCCAAGTCGCCCGCAACTGCCCCGAAGGCAACACCGACCGCGAGTCCCTCCGGCGCGTTGTGTATTGTTATCGCCAACACGAGAAGAGCAACCCTACGCAAAGTGGTTGGTCTCCCCTCCACCTCATCTTCCGGCGCGAAGAGATGAAGATGTGGCATAACTCTGTCGATCAACCGGACGAAGGCACCGCCAAGCAGGAAGCCTATGAGCGGTGGCAACCACGGGATGAGCTGCATCTCCTCCGAAAGCGCTATCGACGGTGCCAATAGCGACCAGAAGCTGGCCGCCATCATGACACCTGCTGTAAAGCCTAGAGCTGTATCCAAGAACCTGCGACTCACTGTTTTCACGAAGAAGACCAGGGAGGCTCCAAGAGCCGTCACCCCCCAAGTGAAGAACGTGGCAAGAAGAGCTTGAACGACAGGGTGCAAGTCCCGCAAATAGTGCACCACCCATTCCATACAGTCTCCACCCACGCAAGAATGTTCTCAAAAGAGATATTAGATTCGCGGTACAAATCTAACATGAGGTGCGAAGATGGCTAGAGTAGCGCGAGAAATGGTGCAGAAATCAGGCATCAATGTTGACCAACTTGTGGAACTGTTGGTTAAGAATGCTGCAGCGGAACTCACAACCTACTACTACTACACAATCCTGCGATGCAATCTGATAGGACTGGAAGGAGAAGGGATCAAGGAAATCGCAGAGGTGGCTCGCGTTGAGGACCGCAATCACTTCGAGGCCCTCGTTCCCCGAATATATGAGCTTGGAGGCAGACTACCAGAGGACATGAAAGCTTTCCATGATGTCTCAGCCTGCCCACCCGCCACACTGCCAAAGGACCCGACTGACATCAAAGCAATGTTGACGGTCTTGGTGGAGGCAGAGAGATGCGCAGTACGAGGATACACTCACATATGTAACCTGACGGCTGGCAAGGACCATAGAACCTACGACTTGTCTCAGGCAATTCTGAACGAGGAAATCGAGCATGAGTCTTGGTTTTCTGAATTCCTAGGAGAGGGACCGTCCGGTCACTTCATGCGCAGAGGACAGACCTCGCCCTTCGTGTCCAAGTTCCTCAGGTAGATTAGACCTCAGCAAAGCAAAGGCTCTGACCTATCCATTCCCTCTTTTTTTGTACGGGAGGCGTATAGACGTGAAGGAGTTCAGTAAAGAAGAGCTTGCTCGATACAATGGAAAGAATGGCGCTCTGGCCTATACGGCGTTCAAAGGAAAGGTGTATGATGTATCGAGGAGTTTTCTTTGGAGAGATGGGAGCCATCAGGTGTTGCACAAAGCTGGCGTAGATTTGACTGAAGCTATGGAGCAAGCTCCCCATAACGAGGACTTACTAGAAAAGTTTCCTGTGGTTGGAATCATGCGTCGTAGGTGAACCACATACTTACTATGATCATTATCTGAAGCTTTGAAGCGAGCCAATAATCCCGGAGTCCTCAGAAGAAGTCTGGAATGGTGCGCGCGCTATGCTCTTACATAGGTAGAGAGCGTATCTTTCCGAGAGAGGTTAGGATGTATGGAAGCTTTTGGAAAACTGATATATACGCCTGAAACGGCTGCGGAAGAAGCAATCAGTAAGGTTGAATCGCACACTCCAAAGATAGAAGCGCCCGACTCCGTCAAGGCTGGTCAACCCTTTGAGCTGAGAGTTGCTGTCGGTCCGCATCCAAGTACTGTAGAACACTCAATAAGGCAAATCG
>CAYQCQ010000158.1:0-2657 GCA_964416035.1 uncultured Candidatus Bathyarchaeia archaeon | reverse complement strand
GCAGTGGACCCACTACAACGCTTGTGGGTGAACCAAGATTGCAGAGGAGAAGAGGGAGAGGAGGTTCCGCGAAGATAGGTCTCCTCACATGGAAGTTCGCGAATGTAACAGACCCCGCGACCAGAAAGACGCAGAAGGTTGAGATTCGAAGAGTGATCAAGAACCCGGCTAATCCTGACTACCAACGAAGAGGCGTGATAACAAAGGGATCGGTGATCGAAACGTCTCTGGGGCAGGCCACAGTTGTTTCGAGGCCTGGGCAGGATGGCGCAATCAACGCAATCCTCACTCAAAAAACCTAGCATGCATTGTTGATCAGGATTGAAGCAACCCGGAAAAATGGTAGTCTGGGTAGCCAACATAGACCGAAACAAGAGCAGGCGTCAGGGAAGAAGCATCCCGAAGCCCATGTCAGTTGATTCTCCGAGGCTCGCCGAGATTGAGGCTGCAGCAAAATCACTTTCCTTACAATTCACCTTGAGGCCTGGTGCTTCAAGGCCGAGCTCCTGGTGGGAGAAGACTGGCTGTCTGTTCGTGGAGAAAGGGGACTCAGACCGGACTGAGATTCTCAAGATGATAGCTAAGCAGGTAACAAAGGAGAGACCTGCCAAGAAAACCTGACGACTTAGTTGAGAGTTTTTGGCCTAGCTAGCAGGATACGACTTCTTTAGGGATTCTATTGCTGCGCCGACTCCCCCACCGACCGGGAAAGAATAATCAAGCTGCGACAAACTTGCCTCGATCGCTCCAATCGTTGCGATAAGATCGTTAGGCGACACGTTGCCCATGTGCCCTACTCTGAAGATCTTTCCTCTTAGCTGTCCCAAGCCGCCAGCCACTATTACGCCATGTCTCACCATGTTGCTGCGGAAGGCTTCGTCATCTATTCCTGAAGGATAGTAGGCCGCTGTCATTGTATCAGCTCTTCCCTTTTCTTCAGCTACGATCTTTAGGCCAATTTTGTTCAAGGCCGACCTCATGGCTCTCGCGATCGCCGCATGTCGAGCACACCTTTTCTCGAGACCTTCACCTAGGATCATGTCTAGGCTTTCGGCAAGAGCATAGACCATGTTCACTGGAGGTGTCGCGAAATATTTTGACGGATCTCGCATCACGGGAAGCCAATTCTCAAAGTCCATATAGTACGATTGAACCTTCCTCTTTCTCTTGGCACGGGCGTCCAAAGCTTCTTTCCCTGCGGAGAGAACTGCGAGTCCAGGAGGAACTGCTAACGCTTTCTGCGACCCGGAGAGGCACACGTCTATTCCCCATTCATCGACCCGGATCTCCATACCTCCCAAAGAGCAGACCGTGTCGAGAATGAACAGTGCACCTCGGTCCTTTACGGCTCGGCTGATTTCATGGATGTCGTTGGCTACCCCAGTCGAAGTGTCAACGTGCACCACTATCACTGCCTTGTAGTTCCCTTGCCCAAGTTTCTCTTTGATCTTGCTAGGGTCAGCTGCTTTGCCCCATTCGAAAGAAAGCTTCTCAACTCCATCAGTGAACCTTGAGGCGACATCAACAAACCTATCGCCGAAATAGCCGTTGGACACAACTAGGACCTTGTCACTAGGTTCCACTACGTTCGCCACAGCCATCTCCATGGCCAAGGTTCCTGACCCAGAGACGATGAAGACATCGCCGGAAGTCATCATGACCTTCTTCAAGTTCTCAAGCGCTTGCTTGAAGGTTGCTACAAATGAAGGACTTACGTGGGAAGTTGTTGGCTTAGCAAGCGCCCTTAAGACAGACGGATCGACATTGGTCGGCCCAGGAATCATTACAAGATTTCTTTCAACACTCATTGTGGTTAACTCCTAACGAATGAAGAATTCTTGACGAAAATAAATCTTGGGCATTTATGAGAGCACCTCCAATCCGCAGGTGTAAAGCTCCCCTCGCATGGCCCTCGTGTGAAGCCCCCAGCGGAAGGTTAAAGAAAACATTCGAGTAGAACTACCCAAAACCCCTGACGGATGTAGCCCCGAATGGTTGAGGTTAAAGTAAAAGATCAGGCCTTTGACGAAACGACTTCCGCCTCTGCAGGAACGCTGGAGTTAGGTCGCATCAAGGCTGAACTCCCAAGTAAGTTTGCGCAGTCCAGTGAACTCAACGCGATGAAGGTAAGTGAGCTGAGGACTCTCTCCCCAAGTAAAGTCGTGGTTGCGGCGAAACTAATGCCGCCGAATACTCTCAAGCGCCTTCTTACCGATGAGAAGTACTTGAAGGATCTCGCTATGAGACTGCCGAGGGAGATATCCACACTCGAGGATACGGCTCAGCTACTCTTTCTAGCCTTCAAGGGTGAGAGCAAGATCGACAAGGCGGATGACCTGAGGACGATCCTCGATCTTCAATTCTTCTCTGACCTTGATGTGGTAACCGTTCAGCAAAGTCCCGGCGTGAGTCCAGAAGACTATGTGTCTCTCTATTCGTATGCTTCGAGATGGAGGGAGGAGCGAGGCTTTGACAGGCCTATGATGCCTGTTTTGTCCGCTCTCGGCAGCAGAGAAGAGTTCGAGAAATGTTTGGATCCGATAATGAAGCGGGAACCACAATGCCTTGGAATAGACATGAGAGGAGGCTTCCACTATCACATGCTGAGGGCCGTCGAGGCGGTGAAGAAGAAGAGGCCGGAGATGTGGGTTCACGTC
>CAYQCQ010000157.1:0-2659 GCA_964416035.1 uncultured Candidatus Bathyarchaeia archaeon | reverse complement strand
CTGTTGCCTAAGCTCACACACCTTGTTTAGAATCTGGCGGCCTGAAAGGACTACGAAGACACACATGCTCGGGGCATCTGTTGCCTTTCCGCGTAGAAGGCCTTGAAATCTGCTTTCTTTGGTCACTCATCTGCCTCTTTGAGCGCTCAAGACTTTGGGGAGAGCGAAACTGATAAATACGCATGAGTCGTCAAGGGCGGATGCTGATCGAAAATGAGCGAGAAATCTTCAAAGCCATTGTTGACGAGTAGGCACGTGGGATTGGCAGCAGCGTTTGGAGCAGCCGCTTTTGCGTTCAGAGCGAGCGGTCTTGCGTTTTCATTGGCTCCACCACTGGTTGTCGACCTAGGCGCACTCATGCCATGTCTCGCAGGCATGGCAGCGGGGCCGATCGTAGGAATCATCGTTGGAATCGCTAGAGGAATTCCGTCAGGACTTCCGCAAGTGGATCTTATCCTCCAGCCTGTCAAGGGAATCTATTGGGCGTACGTGTGGAAATACGTCATTCTAAGGATACCGAATCAGAAGGTTCGTTGGCCAGTCTTCTGGGTTCTTACATGGCTTCTTCAATTCGCCGTAGAGGCGCCCTTGTTCGTGTTCGCGAATTCACTGCTTGGATTCTACCCGTTCTACCCAACTTGGCCAATCACCATGGGATGGTACTATGCATTCTACGGAGTCTATCAGATTGTGATTTTCTCCGCCGTCATAGCAGCGTTGCAGTCGCTCTTCGGATGGAAAGAAGGGAAAGCTCCATGGTAGCCAGTTCAACCGAAGCCACAAGAAGCAAATTGCCAATCATTGGAATCATTGGCCTAATAGTGATGCTAGTAATATTCTGGCTGATCAGAGAGCTCTGGCAGAGAGGTGGACGCCCCTTCGCACAGGTTCCGGGTGCCGACATCATAGCAGTCGTGGTCTTGGTCATAGCTCTGGTCGCAGCCTACTACGTTCACAAGAAAATGAAGTAATAGAAGCATAGTTGGTAGTCTGTCGAGGATGACAGAGGCGTAGCGTAGCATAAGATGACCTCAAAAGCCCCAATCATTTCATGCAAAGGTCTGACGTACACATACCCAGGCGCCACTGATCCGGCTCTCAACGGAATCGACCTCGAAGTTGAGAGAGGAGAGATAGTACTCATCACAGGTCCAACTGGCGCCGGAAAGACTACATTATGCAGCACGTTCAACGGCCTCGTCCCCCATTTCTACGGAGGGAAATTGGAGGGAGAAGTCAAAGTCTTAGGGCGAGACGTGAAAGAAACATCAGCAGGCTATCTTTCGACGAAGGTTGGCATGCTCTTTCAAGACCCGTCAAGCCAACTCATCTCAGCAACAGTAGAGGACGAGGTGGCATTTGGACCAGAGAACCTCGGCATACCCGTCGAAGAGATAGCTCAACGAACTAACTCAGTCTTGAATTACATGGAGCTGAACGGCCTCAGAGATAGGCCGCCGTTCGCTCTCTCCGGAGGCCAACAACAAGCAGTTGGATTGGCCTCAGTGATCGCGATGAAGCCAGAGATACTCGTTCTTGACGAGCCCACCTCCAACTTAGATCCCATTGGAACAATCAACATATTCGCTCTTCTCCGAAAGATCTCCCGCGAAGAAGAAAACACGATCATCATCGTGGAGCACAAGTTGCAGGAACTAGTAGACATAGCCGACCGAATCGTAATGATCGAAGAGGGGAAAATTCGGCTCGAAGGTCCGCCTAGAGAGATCTTGGCGGAGGACGCAGTTCTCCTATATGAGAGAGGTCTGCAGCCCCCTCAAGTTTCACTACTCGCTCACAAGCTTAAAGCGGCAGGCATTCCGATCGACAGGATCCCCCTAACCGTATCCGAATCCTTGGACATACTTTCCAAGCCCCTCCAGGCCTTGAAACAAACTATTCCCGAACTTCGAGAGGAAGAGTCTGAACCCCATCAAATCAAAAGTCAACCCATCATAGAAGTTGACAATGTTTCCTTCCAATATCCCGGTGGCGTAGTGGCGGTACGAGATGTTTCGGTCAGATTCTACAAGGAGGATTTCGTAGGAATCATAGGACAGAACGGGTCAGGTAAGACGACTCTCGTCAAGCTTCTGAATGGGTTGCTAAAACCTACCGGGGGCGTCGTGAAGGTGTTCGGACTAAACTCTCGTGAGTCGCCGATTCACGATCTCATAAAGTACGTGGGATACGTCTTCCAAGATCCCGACAGCCAGCTGTTCTCAAAGACTGTATATCAGGAACTGAGCTTCGGGCTGAAGAACCTGAAAGTTCCTAGAGATCAATGGGATTCAAGGATCAACTCGGTAGCGAAGACGCTTCTCATTGACTCGCTTCTGAAAGAGGCACCCTACTCCCTGAGTAGGGGCGATAGGCAGAGGGTGGCGATAGCCTCCGTATTGGTCATGGAGCCTCAAGTTGTGGTAGTGGATGAGCCTACTACAGGCCAGGATCCAAAAAAGAGGAGGGAGATAATGGAGCTCATGAAGGTGCTGCATGACAAATATGGGAAGACAATCATTTTCATCACCCACGACATGGATCTGGTGGCTGAGTATGCTAAGCGTTGCATAGTCATGAAGGATGGAGGAATAATACTGGACGGCGTTCCTCACGAGGTTTTCCTGCACTATGAGGAATTAGAAAAGACCCATCTCAA
>CAYQCQ010000156.1:0-2665 GCA_964416035.1 uncultured Candidatus Bathyarchaeia archaeon | reverse complement strand
CCCACCAAATATCCGGCTACCATTTCTGTTCCACTGATAATACTGTTAGGTCTGATGTCGTTGCCTGAGCCCTATCACGGCACAGAAATCAGGTCCTATCAACTGGGTAACTTGAACAGTCTTCTTGCATTTGAATCGAGGATCTTGTTTAGTTCCTCTTCAGTGAGTCCAGCTACCCTGATCTTCGCCAATTCAAAGGCCGGATGCCCAAACGGCATGTCTGAGCCGTATAGGACTCTTTCCACGCCAACCTTCTGCGCAGCCTCCTTTACCTTGGTATGCATTGGCATGCCTGAAGTTTCGAGATAGATGTTCTCATGCTTCAAAGCCATCTCTATCGAGCCATTGATGTATACAATATGTCCGTGCCCCATGTGGCCCAAGATGATTTTCACATCAGGAAAGCGGTCTGCGAGATTGCCAAAGTGCCAAGGCAAAGACCACGGCGGATGACCTGAGTGAAAGAGGATAGGGAGCTGAAGCTTTCGGGCGGTTTCCATAACCGGATTGACCAACTCATCATCCGGGAGGAATGAGTCGAGAAGGGGGTGCATCTTCACGCCTTTGAAATCCCATTCACGAACAGCCTTCTTCACGTCTTCAGCCGCCTCCGCTCTCTTCGGATCAACCCACAATAGACCCACAAATCTGCGAGGATACTTCTTGACAGCCTCCCAAGTCAAACTGTTCGGTAGAGAGCAGACGACAGACAACTCTATGTCATACTCATCCATCAGCCTGATCATCTGATCTGCATTCATGCTGACGTTGAAGAGAGGAAAGTTTCCAAGGTGTGCGTGAGAATCGATCATTGCTTGTCTAGCCTTCTCGGCTCTTCGGCGGGACGACGTACATCTTGCCCAAACGATTTCTGAGAGCGTAAAGCAAAGGAATGGTGACGACGATGAAGATTGCATCCATGGGGAAGAAGCTGAGATCGAAGAGGGCTGCACCCAAGCCGAAGAGGCTGAAATCATAGGCGAAATAGCCGAGATTCTTCTCCGTCACTGCGATAGCCATGGCCACACCCTCCCACAATCTCACGTTCCTTCTGACCACAGCCCTAATGGAGCCGAGGAGCACACCCATACAACCCCTGATCACCAATGTTGCCGGCGCATAGTAGATGTACTGGCTCTGGTAGAGGGGGTTCCATACATCAAAGAGCGTTGGACCGATAGCCGAGGATAACCCACCTACAACGGGTCCAAAGAGAATGCAGACGATGAATGTGACGATGTCGCCGAAGTGCCATATACCTAAAGGTTTCGGCATAGGAATCGCAATGGACGTGCCTATGTAGATCAGTGCTGCCATCACTGCGCTGTACGCAACTTCACGCGTACCCAGTTTCATAACGAGTCATCCCTCATTGGTGTGCGCTTGACGAGCGTGTTTGATAGCGGAGAAGCGCTATATCAAGAAATCCCCATATATGGGCTAAATCTCGCCGACTCAACCACTTTCGCTTACATATTATGATATACTATTGAGCTTTCAGATCACAAATCTTCCGTTCTTGATTATTGGTGTTCCGTCCAGTTCCACCGTAGCCTTGCCAAGTGTGCCTGCCAGCGAAAAATCTGTGTTGTTCTCGCCCCCGAGCTGTCTATTTTCTCCCATGCCTATCGAGACTGCGCCTCTAACCAAAGAGTCAATGTTAAAGCCGAATCGTGCTCTGGGATTGATGCCTAGGATGAGGCTTCCTATTCTGTCTTTATCTCCTTTCGCAATCTCCCAGCAGTCTTTGACTGCATTCAAGTTTTGCTTCGCATTGAAACTGACAAGCCGGCCTTGTTCAAGCTTCCATTCGATACCTCGAATCAGCTTTCCAGACCTCGGCAACGGCAGGTCAAATCTCACGCGGCCACTAGCAGTCGTCTCGACGGGTGCGACAGAAACAGTTCCCGCTGGGATAGATGTGAAGACTTTCCCACGTTCTATGTCGGCCTCGTCTATGACACCGTCTGACACATAGGGGATTCTTCCAGCGATCTCAAATCTCAGATCCGTCTCATTTCCTTGCTTGACGCTGACGTTCCGTCCTTTCTCAAGCGTAGAAGCCAATCTTGCTCCAAACTCCGAAACCTCACGGTAGTCGACCATTACGGCGGACTGAAGGATCTTCTTCCATGACGAATAGTCGAATCGATATGTCTTGGCTACTCGGGGGTGAACGGTGCTGAACTCTAGAGCAGCAGTCCTGATACGCTTCTCACGGCTCTTCTCCCAATGAACCTTCTCACCCTGCGCATTCGCAGCAGTCTTGCTTGCTGGTATATCCTTGAACCTTGAATGGTCCTCAGGCCCGCCGATAAAGATCTCAACTGAGGTGTAATCAGCCAACTCGAGACAGTGCCTTGAGGTCTGCCTCAAATCCTCCTCGGATAGAATCTTTAGATGCTCAAAATAGAAGTCATCTGTGTACAAGGTCATGAGGACATCTGCGCCCAGCCTGTAGCATTCCAAAGCCAGGGCTGAAGCGAGGTCGGATGTCCAGTCCCATGTGTTGACCACCACAACATCGCTACTAGTCACTCGTAGCGAGTCTCGAACCACCTTTTCAGCCAACACGCGTAAAGATATATCCAAATCTCAAACCAACCTGCATCGTCAGTCAGCTTCAACCATTCGTGGTGGCTACCATTTTACAGTTTGCGCTCTT
>CAYQCQ010000155.1:0-2696 GCA_964416035.1 uncultured Candidatus Bathyarchaeia archaeon | reverse complement strand
TGGAGTACTTCATAACGCGACCTTTCTGTCAGGAACATGATCTCAGATTCTTCCTTCGAACCGGGTTGATCGTAGATGGTCAGGGTGTTCACACATCTGTAGCTGGCCCGGCAAGGCATCCAGAGGTCGCTATCCTTCACGCCGCCAAGGCTTTAGCGGCGGCTCAGACAAACTGGGCTGGCGGCCAAGGATATGATTTCTTCAATGTCTGGCTGGCGCCCTTCATGCGAGGCTTGCCTTACGAAAAGGTGAAGCAGCTTGCACAGATGTTCATCTATGAGATGTCGCAGATGTATGTGGCTCGAGGGGGACAAACTGTCTTCTCCTCGATTGCTCTTGAGTGCTCAGTTCCAAGAGTTGCCCAAGACATCCCTGCAGTTCTGCCAGGTGGGAAAGTTGGCCCAGACGTTTACGGTGACTACGCCGACGAAGCCAATCTGTTCTTCAACGCCATATTAGACGTGTACCTGCGTGGCGACTATAACGGCAAGCCTTTCAACTTTCCAAAGCCGGAAATAAAGCTTAGGCCAGAATACATTGACCACTATGATGCTGAATATCTGAAGGCAGCCGAGCTAGCGGCCAAATTCGGATCGCCCTACTTTCTCAACCTGTGCCCAAGCTACATGCCGGACATAGTGAATTCCCAATGCTGCCGAATAATCCTCACCCCTGACAGCGACGAGGAAGAAGACTTTAGGCAAGGCAAGGTCAGGATGGGAAGCCTAGGGGTAATCACAGTCAACCTTCCTAGGATAGCCTACGAATCCAATGGAGATGATCAAATCTTCTTCGAGATACTTGACGAGAGAATGGATCTCGCCAAGGAAGCTCTTGAGATCAAGAGGGATGTCATAAAGAAGCGTCTTAGCGAAGGTGCGCTCCCATTCGCGTCCATGGACTGCGGCGGCGAGCCATACTTGAAGATCAGCAAGCAAGTGCTGAACATAGGTTTCATTGGTCTGAACGAGGCATTGACGGCTCACGTGGGCGAGGAGCTTCACGAAACCCCGAACGCCTGGAGGTTCGGCTTGAAAGTAATCGGTCACATGGCTGACCGAGCAGAGGAATACTCCAAGGAAACTGGTGCACGGTTTGGAGTCCTACAAACACCGGCTGAAAGTACATGTCACAGGCTTGCTTTGATCGATAGGAAGGTGTATGGAGATAAGGCCGTGGTTCAAGGTGACGTGAAAAATGGTTCCGTATACTACACGAACAGTTCGCATGTGAAGCCTTCGGCTGACATTCCATTCGGCCAGAGGGTCAAGATCGAAGCAAGTTTCCATCCCCTTACGAGAGGCGGGGCAATCATGCACATCTGGCTAGGCGAAGCTAATCCGACCCCTGAAGCGATATTCTCACTGACAAAGAGAATAGCGACGAGAACTCTCGTGGCATATTTTGCATATACTAAGGATCTGACGATATGCACTAGGTGCTCTAAAGTGGAGTCGGGGCTTCTGCCAAAATGTCCTAACTGCGGTTCAGTGGATCCAGAACTCGAATGGTGGTCCAGAATAACGGGCTACTACCAACGTGTGAAGGGTTGGAACGCAGGAAAAAGGGCCGAGCTTACAGACAGAAAACGGTACGCAAGCGGAACATTGATCCCAGCCTGAGACTGAACCGATTAGCTAGGCTCCAAAATCGAAGCCAGCAGCGCCATTCTTGTTAAGAGGCCGTACCACATCTGCCTGAAGTATTTCGCGTGCTTCGTTCCATCTACTTCGGAGGCAATTTCGTCTGCACGGGGTAACGGATGCATCACAATCATTCGATCTTTGGCGATGTGCAGTTGGCTCGCGCTGAGCCTATATGACCCCCTAACTTTCTCATACTCTGCTAGGTCGGCGAATCTCTCTTTCTGGATTCTAGTCATGTAGAGGACGTCCAGCTCCGGCAGAAGTGGCTCCATCTCGGGCGTTTCTGTTACTTTGATCCGATTTTCGATGTCAAGTACCACTTCCGGCCTCATTCTCAATAGTTCGGGAGAAACAAGGTGAAGTTTGACCTTATAGAGCGAGAGCCCATACGCCAAAGAGTGAACGGTTCTTCCATATCGCAGGTCACCTACAAGAGCTATGGTTGTGCCATCAATCGATCCTAGCTCCCTCTTAATTGTGAAGAGGTCTAGAAGCGCCTGCGTCGGGTGTTCCTCAGCACCTGAACCCGCATTGATAACGGGAACTGACGCAAAATCTGCGGCAAGTCGAGCTGCCCCTTCGAGCGGATGTCTGATCACAAGTACGTCAGTATAGTTCTCAACAGTCCTGACAGTATCGGCTAGATTCTCTCCCTTCTCTACCGACGCCACCTTCGGCTCGGCAAAACCTATGGTGCCTCCTCCAAGGCGCATCATCGCAGATTCAAAGCTGAGCCTCGTCCTAGTGCTGGGCTCAAAGAACAGTGTGCCCATCAACTTCCCGCGAAGCAGATTGGTGCCAGTTCTTGCGTAAGCCTTCATGGAATCAGACTTCTCCAGTAGCCAGTCAATCTCTGTTCTTGAGAAGTCTTTGAGCGATATGACATCCTTTCCCCTCAAATTCATAATGACCCTCACTACAGCTTTGATGAGAGACTGCGTTAAAACGGTTGTTAATATAGTTACAGCCCTTCTCTATAGATACTCGTGCTGCAGTGAGTCTCATCTGCAAGCTTTTCTAGACATTTCCACCTTTCGCCCAGTTTTCTGA
>CAYQCQ010000154.1:0-2697 GCA_964416035.1 uncultured Candidatus Bathyarchaeia archaeon | reverse complement strand
CCTTAGGGTGTTACGGAAGCTTGAGAAAAGGTTTCCAAGGGCCATGCTTACCGCCCTGACTGTTGATGAAGGGATTAGAGGGTACAGGGCTGAGGCAGTCAAACTGGCACAGGAATCCTGCAAAGAACTCAACATCGACCACGTAGTTGTCTCTTTTCGAGAGCTTTTCGGAAAGACTCTTGATCAAATAGTCAGCTCGAAGAAGGAACTTTCTCCTTGTTCGTATTGCGGAGTTCTGAGACGGAGGGCGATTCACATAGCAGCTAGAGAGGCAAAGGCCAACAAGATTGCGACAGCCCACAACTTAGATGATGAGGTTCAGACGATTCTGCTGAACATTTTTCATGGAGACGCGAAAAGGATCGCGAGGGTTGAACCTGTGCTTGTTGACCCTGCGGGCCGATTCTTACAGAGGGTTAAGCCTCTGTGCGAGATACCCGAGAAAGAGGTGGCTCTGTACGCTTACCTGTCGGGAGTCAAATTCCAAACTTGTCCCTGCCCTTACTTGGAAACAGCCCTTAGGAACGATATCAGAGAAATGCTGAACAGAATTGAAGAGCGACATCCCGGGACGAAGTTCACAATCTTCAGATCTATGGAACGGCTTCGAGATTCTCTGAAGGCATCAATGGGGCGCACAGAACTGCGAAACTGTCTTCGATGCGGTGAACCTACGACTGGAGCCGTTTGCGAGGTTTGCAAGATGTTGGATAAGACCTTTGAGTGATCTGGGAAGAAGTGAATTCCTCGCCTGCGATGACGAATATGTACTCCTATGGCTTTGACATATCCGCCGAGAGGAAATGCCTCCTTCACATAGAAGACAATGAACCCTGTGACCTTTCCGGCTTGAAGAAAGACAAAGCATCGTCCCAACGAGAGATGGCGTTCAAAGAATGCTCTCGCTCGCATACGGGTCAAGCCGAGTGTGATCCAAGGATCCGATCCAGCCATGATCTTAACGCATTCTTTCAGATGTTCCAATTGCAGTTCAACTATCTTAACGTCATTCGATCGCACATGAGTACACCAACGATCCCTTTACGGTTTGGATCAACGAGAAATGTTTTGAGCTAACTATGCCTTGTTTCCGAAGAGTGACCCTCGGAGAGAGAATCAAAGTTCTATTCGTCCAGACGTATCCTGAAATGTCCTGCGATGGCTCTGATGCACCTACACAATCAGCATTTTCAACGGCACATGGCCAGTCTCCGGTACGAATGCCTCTCCATACTTGCATCTTCCAGCTGCACCTCTAAGCTGAGCGATACGTTCAATCCAGCTAACATACGTCCGAAGGAGACGACTTTGGGTTCGATATGCTTTCCGCATAATCCTCATTTTCTTAGGGTACTGCATGGTTACGTCTGAAATTACGAACGTTTCCACTGGCACTGTCACTCCAAAGATGCCACTGACGCTCTCATAGCAATATGCTCCATAGGGTAACCACTCTCTTCCTCTCCCAGCGTACGCTTCCGTAGGTGAGTGGAAGAGAGCTTCCAGAGCCAAAAGCGAAACTTCCCTATGGACTCGATGCCGATCTCTTGGATGAGGAAGGAGAACCAGGTCAGGCTTCAATTCTCTGATCCTTGTTGTGAACAGTTCAACATTGACTCGAGAAATAAGGGGCTCCTCAATGCTGAGAAACTCAGAGTGATCTGACAATCCTAGCTCCCTCTTGGAGATCTCGAACTCTTGGCGCCTAACCTTTTCAACTTGGTCTGATCTTCGCTGGCTCGAACTCCCGCCTTTTCCCGAAGTTGCTACGAGAACGATTGCCTCTGTTCCCCACCCAACGTACTTCAGGATCGTCCCACCGCATGAGAGAAGTTCATCGTCAGGGTGGGGTGCGAAGACAAGAATCCTTCCGGGAGCAACAGCGTGTACTTTTCTCTTCGGCACTCTGCCTACAGGAGGAAAAAGGCGAAGAGTAGTTTGCAGGCAGCCGCTTGGACGGGCCTTTCTTGACATCGCAACCATTCCGAACCTATATTGATTCCTTCTTAGGATAATTAAGTAGCGACGACCCAGAGCGCTCAGGAACCGCATTGGAAACAAGAAGGAGAACGACTTATGACTCGAATCGACCTCGAAGCTACTGAGAGAAGGAATCCCAAGTCGAAGAGCATCCATAAGATGACTACTCTCGAAATAATTCGCTTCATTAACAAGGAAGATCGCAACGTTCCCCTTGCAGTTTCGAAAGAAACGAAACGGATCGCACGGATTGTGGATGCGATTACATACGCTTTGAAGAGTGGAGGAAGAGTTTTCTACGTCGGTGCAGGCACGAGCGGCAGGCTCGGGGTTCTAGACGCAGCGGAGATATCGCCAACTTTTGGACTTCCGGCGACGAAATTTCAGGGGATCATTGCTGGAGGATGGTGGGCACTCAGAAGATCTATTGAGGGTGCTGAGGACGATGAGGAAGCAGCTTCGAGAGAACTTGATAGAAGAGGCATTTGCAGGAAAGATATCTTGATCGGGCTCTCAGCGAGCGGAAGAACTCCATTCGTCTTGGCTGCTATGCGAGCTGCTCGGAGGATAGGTGCAAAACGTTTCGGAATCACGTGCAATCCTAAATCGGAAATGGCGCGTCTAGCCGATGAAATGATTATTCTGAGAGTTGGCCCGGAGGTCATTGCAGGAAGTTCGAGGATGAAGTGCGGGACGGCGCAGAAGATGGTTCTCAAC
>CAYQCQ010000153.1:0-2754 GCA_964416035.1 uncultured Candidatus Bathyarchaeia archaeon | reverse complement strand
AGACGGGCTTGCCGCAGGAAAAGGCGTTGCAGTATGCCGCACTGAAGCCGAGGCGCTAAGAGCCATTGATGAGATGATGGTTCAGAAGAGGTTCGGTAGTTCCGGGGAGCGAATCATAGTCGAAGACCTGCTGGTCGGTGAAGAAGCTTCCTACATGGCTATCGTTGATACCGAAAGCCGGACGTATGTGCCCTTGGCTTCTTCGCAGGATCATAAGCCAATCTTCGACGGCGATCAGGGACCTAACACTGGAGGAATGGGCGCCTACTCCCCAGCCCCGATAGTCACGGAAGACATGGAGGAAGAGATTCAGAGAGGCATAGTTGTGAGATTCATAGACGGAATGAGGCAGGCGAACATAGGGTTCAAGGGCACCCTTTACCTTGGACTTATGATCTGTGAAGGACAGCCCTACGTACTCGAATTCAACGTGAGGTTCGGCGACCCCGAGATACAGCCAACAGTTCTCAGGATGAAGTCAGATCTTTTCGAATACCTCGAAGCATGTGCGAACGGACGCTTGGCTGAAACGGGAAAGATCAAATGGTCCAGTCAAGCAGCAGTTTGCGTCGTCATGGCATCATCTGGATACCCGGGTCAATACCAAAAAGGAAAGATAATTACCGGCCTAGATGAAGCGGCAAAAGCCGGGCAAGTAGTTGTTTTTCACGCAGGCACAGCCAGGGAGGGATCAAACGTAGTTACGAATGGAGGACGCGTTCTAGGCGTTACGGCTCTAGGTGACACAATACCACGAGCAATCGAAGAGACCTATCGGGCTGTCGACAAGATCCACTGGGATGGAGAATATCATCGAACCGATATCGGAAGAAAAGCGTTGAGGAGACTTCATGCCACCTAGAAAAATATTCGACCCGAACCGTCGCCCAGAGCCGATGAGAGTAGCCTGTTTCATGTCAGGGTCCGGAACGAATGTCGTCAAGATACTTGAGAACCAGCTCCGGAAAGGCGGCAGCTGTCCCTACAAAGTAATTCTCATATTCACGGATATATTCGACCCCTCAAACCAGAAATGCAGAGCCCAATCAATATCATCCAAGCATCAGGTCGCCTACGAACATGGCGATATTGCGGACTTTTACAGGCGTCGTGGTCGGGAATCGAAGAAGGATCTTTCTCTTCGACCGGAATACGACAAAGTGACGCTGGAGATGATAGAGAAATATGATCTTGATCTCATCGCACTTTGCGGCTACATGAGCATAGTGACTCGTCCTCTCTTGGAACGGTACGAGGATCGTATTGTAAATGTGCATCCAGCTGATCTCTCGGTAAGAGAGGGTGATAGAAGGAAGTATACAGGTCTTAACGCAGTTCGAGACGCCATACTGGCGGGAGAGAAGAGACTTCACTCGACGACGCATATTGTTCGAGAAAGGGTGGACTACGGGGAGATCCTGATGCGATCTCCGCCAGTGGAGGTGTTCCTTCCTAGCGGCGTTACCTTGCAAGATCTTCGCAGGCCTGAGAACGTTGCTCTCGTCAAACGAATCGCTGCTGAGCATCAAACGAGGTTGAAGGAGCAGGGTGACTGGGTGGTCTATCCAAAGACCTTGGAGATGCTTGGCGAGGGGAGGTACTCCGTTAACGGGCAAGGGAACGTCTATGTTGACGATGCGCTGACGCCGAACGGCCTTCGCCTGTAATAGAGGGGAAACGATCGAATGCTGAACGTAGGCGTGCTGGCTTCGGGAAGAGGTTCGAACTTTCAGGCAATAGTGGATCATCAGAAACTGGGCGTCTTTCAGAACGTGAATGTAAGCGTGCTCATCTACAATAATTCTGATGCTCCTGTAAGAGATACAGCTCAAATGTATCAGGTTGCAAACCACCTTGTTGACCATAGAGGCAGGGATCGAGTAGAGTTTGAACGCCAGATAAGGGATATCTTGGATTCCTACGGCGTGGAACTGGTCTGCCTTGCTGGCTGGGACAGAATAGTTGGATCAGAGTTCTTCCGAAAGTATCGTTGGAAGACTATGAACATTCATCCGGCCCTCCTCCCATCTTTTGGATGGAAAGGATTGAATGCAAGATATGTTCATGAGGCAGCACTCGAATATGGCGTCAAAGTGACTGGGTGCACCGTATACTTCGTCGACGTAAGCGTTGAGAAAGGACCAATAATCATTCAACACCCAGTCAAGATCCCAGAATCAGAGAGACAGTTGTTCAGAGAAAGTCGAGAAGACGCGATTCAATCGCTCTCAGACAGGGTTCTCATACATGAACATCGAGTCTACTCCAAGGCAATCCAGCTCTACACTGACGGAAGACTAAGAGTCGACGAGTTTGTCTCTCATGGCGAAGGAGAAACCCGGACGAGCAGAGTCGTTGCAATAGACCTGAGCGACGATTGGGAGAGGAAATGGAGTGAGAGGCAGCGCATTTTCATTGAGCACCAGAGAGCCGAGTGGGCTGCAAAGGGAAGGCATATCGTGGAGGAGTAGTATTGACGGTTGTCATGCGGGCTGAGCACATCTTTAATCAGACTAAGGAGAAAGTTGCGAAAGAAGTGCGTGAACTTAAGAAAATAGGAATTACACCCGGACTTGCGGCCATACTCACAATGGATGATGCAACAGCCAAAATGTACGTGTCAATGAAGCAGGCAGACTGTGGAGAGGTGGGCATTTACTCCGAGGTCTGCGAACTGTACGACTTCCCGCCGGAAACAAGGGAGAAAGAGCTCTGTAGGACGATTGAAGAGATGAATATCAGAGACGACATTAC
>CAYQCQ010000152.1:0-2799 GCA_964416035.1 uncultured Candidatus Bathyarchaeia archaeon | reverse complement strand
GCTCGCTATCGTTCCCTTGACAAACTGCCTTATCTCCTTGAGGTTTTCTAATGCCCTGTCACGGTCAACTATGTCTATCTTGTTCTGAACTATGACAAGGTTCTTCAGCCCAGCGATCTCGGCTGCGAGTAGGTGTTCACGATCCTGAGCTTGAGGGCACTTAACGTTGCTGGCTAGTACAAACATAGCTCCATCCATGAGAGCGGCCCCTGAAAGCATTGTAACCATGAGGCTATGATGACCCGGGCAGTCGACGAAGCTGACGGATCGAAGGAACTTTGCTTCTGAGCCGTGGGTCGCGCATTTTTTCTCGGTCGTGTAGCATCCAAGGGGCTTGCACTTCGTACACCTGTAGAATGCGGCGTCAGCGTAGCCTACCCTTATCGTGATTCCCCTTCTCAACTCCTCAGAGTGCCTAGCCGTCCAGACGCCCGTCAAAGCCTGGACCAAGGTGCTTTTCCCGTTGTCGACGTGACCTAGCGTGCCTATGTTACATTCTGGCTGTTGCCAAGTGTATCCGTCTTCCTTCGAAGCATCCGCAGAGTCTTCGGCCATCCTTGCTTTCTCCGGTACCGCCTTGTTTCGACCTAGGTTGGCGCTGGGTCGAATAAAAGTGTTGGTCACAGCGAAATAGGAAAGGCAAGCAGGATTTGAGAATAGACTTGCAATACTGCAGGAATATGACTGAATCAAGAAGCCCTGAGACGCAAATTCCACCTGTTCGAAATGAAGATTCGCTCCGTGTACCTATGGTGCATCCCGTCTGTTGTCTGTTACTGCTGTTGGGTGCTTAGTCTGAGCTTCAATTCGCGAACAATGCTCAGCTCACAAATGTTTTCTACCGCAACCTTCATTCAGCCAACAACATTCATAGAATCTGCGGAAGCGTAGCATTTGGAGACTCGTCTCATTAGGATGGGGGCTGAAGCCAACCTCTACTTGGCGAAATGGTTCGGCCGAGAGGTCATAGTGAAGGAAAGGATACAGAAATCCTACAGACTAGGTTCGTTGGATCATCAGATCAGACGCTACCGGACCGTTCACGAAGCGCAAATGATTCATGAAGCAAAGAAAGCGGGAGTCCCTACTCCTGTCATTTACTTTATCGATGAACAGAAATGCAGAATCTTCATGGAGTTCCTGAAGGGCCCAAGGTTGAAGGAAGCTCTTTCAGCAATGTCTCCAAATAGAAGGGCCTCCATCTGCCATTTGGTTGGAAGCCTGATCGGAAGATTGCATGGGAACCGGCTGGTTCATGGAGACTTAACAACCTCAAACATGATACTCGCGGATGGCGGAAACGTTTCATTCATCGACTTTGGATTGAGTTTCCACTCTGACCAGATAGAGGATAGAGGGGTGGATATGCATCTTGTAAGACGCGCATTGAATAGCACGCACTTTGCCTATGCTGAGTCGTGCTTCAAATCTGTGATCGTTGGTTACGAATCGGTTTTAGGATCCAGATTCGCTAAGACCGTGCTCACGAGAGCTAAGGAGATAGAGAAGAGAGGGCGGTACTTTGCAGAGAGGCAAGCTTGAGATCCACTTCGCCACCTCGAACATGAGTAAGTTTCTTGAAGCTCAATCAGTCCTAGCAGAGTACGGCATACGACTGGTCTTCCTGGGCCACAGAGGATTGGAGGTTCAATCCGATAGTATTGAGGAGATAGCCAAACACTCAGCCAAGTACTCGTCGTTAGAGGCGAACACAGTCACAGTGGTCGAAGATGCCGGATTATTCATTGATGCCTTGAACGGCTTTCCTGGACAGTACTCGTCCTTCGTCTTCAGAAAGCTGGGCTGCGACGGCATTCTGAAACTACTGAACGGGAACGTCAACCGAAAAGCCAGATTCCTATCTGTAGTCGCCTTCTGTGAGCCTTCAGGCGAGCCTGTCTGCTTCTCCGGGAGAGTGGAAGGAACGATAGCGACGGAGGCCAGAGGCACGCGAGGCTTCGGGTTTGATCCTGTTTTCGTCGCTGAAGAGGCAGGCCAGAAGACGTTTGCTGAAATGCAGACAATAGAGAAAGGCAGATACTCACATCGAGCGAAGGCTTTCAGGGAGTTCGCTAGATGGTTCGTTGAGTCAGTCAAACCTTAAATAGAGAGCGTTTCGCTGATAGGTCATCCGAATCCGGTTTGGTGATTCACATAAGGTAGGCCTGCCATGGCTAGGCTGTATTCACATAAGCGAGGAAGATCCGGTTCGACAAGGCCTCTAAGCAAGAAGCCTCCAACTTGGTGCAAGTATAACGCAGAGGAAGTTGAGGCTCTGGTGGCCAAGCTCGCGAGGGAAGGAAACAACGCAAGTACAATTGGAATAATACTTCGGGACAGGTACGGAATACCACTCGCAAAGCCAATCGTCGGGAAGACGATCCATGAGATTTTGAAATCCTCCGATGTCGTCGCCAAGATTCCCGAGGACTTGGATACCCTGATGAAGAAGGCGGAGAGAGCTAGAAGGCATTTAGAGAAGAACAAGGCAGATAGCATCGCGAAGCGTTCGCTCGCTCTCATTGAATCGAAGATATATCGGTTGGTTAGATACTATAAAGAAGAGGGGATTTTGCCCCGCCAATGGGAATACAAATTGATGGCTGCATCAGTTGTCTAATGCGAAAAAACGTGACCTTAGTTCGCTTGAGGCTTGTGTATCTGAAGCTGCCAAGCTTGTTTCAGAGGCAGCAAAGAAAGGATTACAAGTTCTTGTCTTGAGTCATTTCGACACTGATGGATTGGCTTCAGCTGGAATACTTGGAGCTGCGTTGAGCAGGCTTGATGCCTCGATGCATA
>CAYQCQ010000151.1:0-2815 GCA_964416035.1 uncultured Candidatus Bathyarchaeia archaeon | reverse complement strand
CCTCGCCGCAACGATCGCCCCGCCTGCGCTCAGGCTTCCGTACTCGTAGATATTGCTGCCACCCGGAGTGTCTCCGTCGAAGAAACCCCCCTCCTTCACCCTTTCGACCCACGCGCTACTGTGAACTCTGAGCAGGTCATCCCGAGACGCATGCTCAGGCTCAAGAAACTCGTAGCCTCTGCGCTTCAGAATCTCATAAGCCGTTCTCACTCTCTCTGGACCTTCAATATGTCCAAAGTAGGAGTATTCCAAACACTTCTCCGAGAAAACAACCCTTTTCATGAGTAGAAGTCAACGGTTGGAACATAAATCGGTGACGCCCAGAGTGGGTTTAGATGTTTTCAAACGCGAAAAGTGTACGAGTCACCGAAAGAGCGTTGATTCAGACTTCCATTGTTTTAGGTTGCATTCACTGGCCAAGGTCCCGGCCTGTGTATTCCTTGTTTTGGGTCTGTGCACGCTCAGGCAACTGGGAGTACCTTCCGTCTACTGTTCTGTAAACGGCCAGTCTGCTTAGGGTCTGCCATCCGGTATCTGAAGGATGGCGGATTTGAACTGTAAGCACTTCAGCTGCAGGATCGGTCTTCCCAGGCCAGATTGTCAAGCTCAAGAAGTCTCCATTCGGCATTCTGGCAGAGAAGCGAGCTTTGGGCAAGGCTTTGCTTGACAAGTCCAATTCACTAGGGCTAAGAGTATGATGATTCTTGTGTAATAAATGAACGGTTCTCTTAGCCACGATTGCGGTTCATACCTTTTGGGCTTTTCAAGCTATAGAAAGCGAGGATCAGACGAAAATGGCAGCACGTTCCGAGATCTCATGATCGGTTGTCCTTTCGAGTGGGAGGGCTACCGTTAGTCATATTACCTATTCTCATCCCAAATTGATCGAGGGATTGGACGTGAAGACCGAGAGGATACTCTACTTTGATTCTCCTGGCAAGGAGAACACAGAGGAAACGATGGGGGCTGCGCTTGAAAGGGCGCGGGCCTTGAACATCAAGGATATTGTTGTCGCCTCGACGACAGGGGCGACAGGGATACGGGCGTGTGAGGTTTTCAAAGGTTTCAATGTGGTTGTGGTAACTCATCACGTGGGGTTCCGCGAGCCTGGCGTACCCCAGCTCCTGAAGCCTAACGAAGAGAAGATCAGGTCCTTGGGTGGCAAGATCTTCACGGGTATCCACGGCCTGTCTGGGGTGGAACGGGCGATAAGGATGAAGTGGAACACGGTTCAGCCTGTAGAGATAGTTGCTGACGCGTTGAGGCTTTTCGGCGAGGGCGCGAAAGTCTGCGTGGAAATAGTCATAATGGCGGCGGACGCTGGCTTGATTCCAGTTGATAAGGACATCATTGCCATTGCTGGATCAGGTTCAGGAGCTGATACGGCATTCGTTGTGAGTCCTGTGCATGCGAACAACCTCTTCAAGATGACAGTGCGAGAGATAATTTGCAAGCCCAGAACTAGAGCCTAGACGAGAATCAGGATTCAGAATCAGAAGTTTCCGAGCCATCCCTGATCTTTCCCTTCCTCGTCTAGGACAGAGACGAAGGAGACGACTCGTTTCCTCTCCCCATGACCTGTAGAGTAGATGTTTCTGCATCGAAAAGTAAATTTATGATCGCATTTTTCACATAGGACTAGATATGAAATAGCGTCCTCGCCTTCCGTAACGTTCTCCGTCGATCGTTCTAGGAGTTTCAGAGAGGGCGGATCATCATTGAGACAGTATTGACACTGCTTCAACCTAATCCGTTCGACGCCTCTTGTTCCAAGCGGGATCATCACAAAGTCGGGAAGTTCATCGAGTGAGGCCTGAGCAGGTTCTTCGCTTCTCGTTGGCTCAGCCTCCAGATGAGCTTGATCAGAGAAGCAACTTTCCAACAGAGATCAAGTCGCGCAGGCTGACTATGCCTACAAGTCGTTCCTTCTCAATCACTGGCAGATGGCGGACTTTGTGTGTTCTCATCAGAACGAATGCGTTAGTGATGGTGGTCGTCGGTTCACACGTGACTGCAGGTTTACTCATGCCATCAGATACCTTAGCAGTTCTAGAGTCGTAGCCTTTTGCAGCTTGTCTTAGGAAGTCTCGTTCAGTCAGTATTCCGACGACTCGCTCGCGATCGATCACGACGAGGCTGCCTATGCCCTTCTCTTCCATAACCTTGGCTGCTTCGGCGAGTGTTCTGTCAGGCGATGTGGTCGCTACGTTCGTAATCATTATCTCCTTGACGCGGTTTAGCATCTCAGGAAACAATCAACTCACTCCTCGGCCTGTTCTTGGTAAGGATAGGTTGCATTGAATGTGTCTTTGCCAGCCGTATTAAATCCTTGTATGCAAATCAAGCGATCTGCCGACAAATATGATCGCCCCTCTGGAATCCTACTGTGATAGTCGAGTCCATGAAGCATGGATTATCCTTAGGATTTCTTGGTAAATCTCGGCCTAAGCAGGAGGTACGTTATGCCTGCGCCAATGAGAACGCAAAGTACTGCAACGAGGGCTCCGCCAAGCAGCCACAGAATTTCCTTTGGGAAGGTTTTCCCGACCACCGTGACAGATGTCTGAGCCTCGACCTCCAACCTTTCTCCGTTCCACCATGAGCTTGCCCTGACGACATAGTTGTCTGCAGTCTGAGGTTTCCACAGTACCACTTGATGTAGGTCACTGTTAGCTCTCCATTCCCAAACCTGTATGCGGACGCCGTTCGAGTCAAAGACTTCCAGCCTAATCTCATGGAAATGCACAACCATGATCTCAACGCATCCTGGCAGCAGATGGACAAAATCGACGCCTATCGTCAAGGTTTCGCCGAC
>CAYQCQ010000150.1:0-2821 GCA_964416035.1 uncultured Candidatus Bathyarchaeia archaeon | reverse complement strand
ATTGCACGCGTATGCGTGTGGGAGCATTGTCTGTCGGACCGGCGAAGAGAACAGATGAGAAGTTCGATGTGCTAGTTGTCGGGGCTGGTATCATCGGCCTTTCTTGTGCCTATCATATAAAGTCAGAGAACCCGGATCTCCAAGTTGTTGTTGCAGATAAGGCGGCTGCGGCGGGTCAGGGAGACACGGCGAAGAGTGCTGGCGCTGTCAGGAATGTCTTCACTTCGGAGGTGAATCGCTTACTCGCCGATACTAGCATCGACTTCTACAGTCATGTCCAACAAGACTTGGAGTTCAACCTTGACCTTGACTTTGTGGGGTATTTGTGGCTCCTGACCAGTGAGGAATTCAAGAGGCTTGAGGGCATAGTGGATTCCGTCAGGAGAGAAGGAGTTGAAGTAAAGATCTGGGAGAGAGAGGACCTGCGCGACATGATTAGCGGGATGAATTTGGACCTTGCCGAGAGCGATGAGGAGGCGCGCATACTAGGGTTAGGCAGTGTCTTCAAGGGCTTGCAGGGGATCAAGTGCGGCACAGTCAGTCCAGACTTGATCGTCAACTTCTATGAACAGGAGTTCAAAAAGATCGGGGGAATGGTCAAGTATAACACGAAGGTTGAATCTCTACTGTTAGAACCCACCTCGAAGCTAGGAATTCCGGGTGAGCCTCTGATCTGGCAGGACAAGAAGATTGTCGGCGCCAACACAAGCGCTGGGACCATGCTCGCTGAGACAATTGTTATCGCAGCAGGCTGCTGGACCAGTCAGCTATTGGATAGCGTCGGGATCGATGCTCGCGCCAAGCCGAAGAAAAGGCAGATCTTCTCGTTGCGTAGCCCCAAGGTCGAGTCGCTCCTCGACACGAAGGGCTTCAACAAGCACAATGTTATGCCTTTCACAATCTTGCCTCGAGCCGGAGTATTCATTAGGCCGGAGCGTGCCGAGCGGGGCTTCTGGGTTGGAGCCGCCGACGACCTAGGCAGGCCTTTCATCTTCGAGGAGGAACCTCAAGCCGAGCGCGACTATTACACCTACGGCATGTATCCGATTCTCTCAAAGTATTTTCCGCAGTTCAAGGATGTGAGCCCAACGAACATGTGGGCAGGACAATACGACATAAACACCTTGGACGCCAACCCCTACATATTCAAGGAGGCTGGAGTGATCGTGGCCGCTGGTTTGAGCGGGAGTGGGATAATGAAGGCAGATGCAGTTGGAAGGATCGTGGCAGCACTGTACGCCGAAAGGGAGAACGCTGACCTGTACGGAGGAAGAAAGATCAAGGTTGGCAGGCTAGGAATTGCAGAAAGGGATGTTGGCGCTGAAAGGTTCGTCCTGTAGTCGAATAGTAGCCTCAACTAGCTACTGCTTGCATTCTTGCTGAAAGCGGAATATGCGCTTTTTTCCATACGATGTGGATGCCTCATATCGCGATTAGTTTTAATATCTGTAGCATCATTCCAAACGCGATAGCCAAGAACCGTCATCGAAGAGGAGGACGTTCTGGCTATCTGACCCGCGTAGCGGGGTGGGGTAGCCAGGTTTAACCCGCAGACAAGAGGCGGACGGCTCATAACCCTGAGATTCGCTCAAAGTGTTTGGGCGCTCAAGCGGTGGTTCGAAAGGCATATGGGCCCCGAATATCCACCCCCCGCTACCATACTTTGCTCATTTCCGAACAAGTTTTTCTCAACGGATCAAACTGAAGTATCCATCAACGGAGCACTGAGGTATCGATATGTTTTCATTCCAGTCAGGGTAGTTTCCGGGATGAATGCCCCGGGAGCGGTAGGTCGCGCTTTCACTTGATTGGCTTCTTTGATCAACATTATGTTCCTTCTCTTTCGAAGCCAGTGATGGTTGTCGGTCTCCGGGGCAACACTGATTTGGGATACCAATGTGCGAAGAAGCTTGTCAAGACTCTTCATGCAAAAAGATTCGCCGAGTACTATAGTGAGTGGTTCCCGGATCTGGCGTTTGTCGACGACAACGGCCTCTGTAGGTTACCTCGATGGATCCTTCATGAAAGCTCTTCAGTGGTTCCAAATGTGGTGATCCTCAGCGGAGTGGCGAGGGTGGCATCGGAAGACCCTGAAGCCCACTACTCAACATTCAATGAACTCGTAGAATTCTCAAGAAGCTTAGGTGTTCGTCTGACCTACGTTCTTGATGGAACTCTTGTCGGAGAGGACGAAGAAAGAGGTATTCGAGTTGCGGCCACGAGTCCAGAGCTGGTTCGAAGGGCTCACAGCCATGGTGCTAAGGTCCTGAAGGACGTAGCTCTACCGCCTACTCCGAGCATGTTCTTGGGGTTATCCCGGCTTCACGATCTAGCGACCATGTTAATCGTTGGTTCACTAGACGAACCAAGATCTGATAATACAGCCATTGAGGCTCTGCTCCTCTTCCTAGGGAAGGTCGCTGAGATCAAGGTCTGATGCTGCGATTCACGGCCAATGCCAAGGTTCTATGAGAGGGAAGCCTACGCCTGTCTTCTCTCTCCCGTATCTTGAGATAGGCTTCGTTAGGTGTCTGTGAGCCCTGAGAGGAGGTAAGTACATCCCCGGACCCAGCGTTCTCTCGACCGTAACAGGAATCTTAGCAGCAGTAGGATCTTCCATTTTGCATTTTCGACATCTGAAGCCTTGTCCCCTCCCGGCGGACTCCATTCTCTTGCCGCACTTCGAGCAACGAGGATTCTCGAATCGGATGTCTTGCGCTAGGTCCAGAATCTTGATCTTCTCTAAATTCAAAGTGTGCGCATGGGTCCTCGTACCTTTTCTGATCCCACCATAGGCCTCAACCAGATCTCCTACTATTAG
>CAYQCQ010000149.1:0-2857 GCA_964416035.1 uncultured Candidatus Bathyarchaeia archaeon | reverse complement strand
GTTTGACGTTGGCGTGAAAGCGTCTTTCTCCTTCCTCGCACGTTGCACGAATTTTCTCTTTGATGGAGTGGTCGTCGATTATGATGAATTGCCATGGTTGGCTGTTTGCTCCAGACGGTGCCTGAACCGCGACTTTGATGCAGTAGAGAATGTCTTCAAGATTCACTGGCTTAGGCTTGAATATCCGTGCCGTCTTTCTTCTTGTCGCGAACTCTAGTATGCTCCTGGTTGACATTGTGGTATCATTATGAGATCAATCTGCCAGTCTTTATCATTTTCTCGTCCGCATAGTGTTTGAAAATGGTTCTAGGACTGAGATGGCTGTTTCCAAGTGGTCTGGGTCAGTATTGGAATTGCGATAGTTAATGCTATCAGTCTATCGCAATCTAACAGGGCTGTGGCTTGTGATTGGATGGACAGTCTTGAGAAAGTTCGTGAACAGTTTCCAATAACAAGAAACAAGGTGTTCCTGAATCATGCTGCCGAGTCTCCGCTTCCGAAGCCAATTGCTGACGCTATCATCAAGTATGTTCACGACTTCTCGGCTTTTGGAGCCACCTCGACTGAGCCGGATGATGGCGGGAAACCATTCTTTGCAAGGATGATTGGAGCGAAAACTGAAGAAATCGCCCTCATCGAAAACACATCTCTAGGTTTGAACATAGCTGCAAACGTGCATCGTTATCCTGAGGGCTCGAAGATTGTCACAACAGATCTGGAATATCCTTCAGTGGTCTACCCTTGGCTGCGTGAGGGATTAGGTGTCAAGGTCCAATACGTGAAGAATATCGACGGCAGAATCCTGTTAGAGGATGTGGAGAAGGCTGTTGACGATAAGACCGCAGCTGTAGCCGTAAGCCACGTTGAATACATCAACGGTTTCCGACATAACCTGCGCGCCTTGAGCGAAATTGCACATGAACATGGAGCCTACCTAATCGTTGATGCAATACAATCAGCAGGAGCCATACCAATAGACGTTAAGAGAGATGATGTTGATTTCCTATCGGCTTCGTGTTACAAGTGGCTTCTAGGCCCGGCTGGAGCAGGCTATCTCTACCTTAAAGAAGAGCTCATAGAGAAGTTTGAGCCACCCTTCGTGGGTTGGGCAAGCGTAAAACAAGAAATCTTTGACACAGAGGATTTTTGGGACATTTGGCGCCTTCAGCTTTCAGAAACCGCGAGCCGCTTCGAAATCGGTTCGCCCAGCTTCATAAGCTTTGTAGGCGCGAGGGAAGCGCTGAAAATGCTTTTGGATTTTGGCATCGAAGAAATTGAGAGAAGAATCCTGAAACTAACAGATCACCTGATATCGGCCATCAAAGATTCGGGACTGAGGCTTCAAACACCGGAGGATTTGTCTTGTCGCTCGGGGATTGTAAATTTCAAGATAGATACACCGCGTAAAGTCGTGGAAGATCTAAAACGCAAAGGGATCATTGTCTCCGCTAGGGGCAATGGGATAAGGGTTTCACCTCACTTCTACAACACGGAAGACGAGATTGACAGATTTATGGAGGAAGTAAGATCCTTCGGTAGCTCGTCTGATGCTAAGAAGATATAGAATGATGAAGACAATCTCGCGCCCTAAATCAAAGAGGATCTCAGTACAGACCACCTCACAGTAGTGCGAGTGCAACTTCTAACACTCATAACAGAGCTAGGTGTACCTGACGCCAATCTGCAAAGAGTCTCTTACAGCGCGCCTCTGCTATCCAGAAGTCTCGGCCTACTAACTTCATAATTCGGACGGCGCGACGGGCGACTTCGCTACGGCGAAGATGCCCCTAGAATGTGGCAGTTGTCGGCCACCTGCGCCACATTTTGGGACTTGCGATGTGTCTCAGGCTAGGCTTTGTTGCGCGTGCGGCAGCCACATTTTCAGCCTAGGCTGGTGGTCTGAGGATTCCGACGATAAGTCGTTAGACCTAGTCATCAATTTAGCCGTAGTCAATTCCGTAGAATGTGGCGGCTTCGCCGCGGCTCAAATGTCCGAAGCAATTGTCTCCTTAGCCTCTTCCTATGTTTTCAAGAACCGTGAAACTCCAGAAATTCTCTTGCAAACTTTTCCGCATGCTTCTCTGATCCGCTGAACTTTCCTTCCAATGACCGCAAGTGATGATAGAACTCATGCAGCACAACGTATGGCTTGAACATCATCTCCGCGTTTGACAAGTAGATAGTCCCTTCCTTTGGGACATAGCATCCCACGGCTCCACGACGACCTTTTACAGTGCCGACTCTTAGCTTCGGCGGTTTCACTCCGTACTTTTCAGCCAAGAGCGCTACTGCCTCCTCCGGCCTTCCTTCACGAATCAATCGGACGACCTTCACTTCCCAATATCTGTTGCCCGTCATGCTGGCCTCCGACATAGGTAAACCTTCATGACGTGACGCTCGCCCTTACGATCGATCGCCAATCCAATAATGACGCATCGAAGTTCAGCGTTCCCTCGATCTGAGTCGTCCATTCCTTTCCACTTCCAATTTTCGAACAAGTTTGATGACTTCGCGTGAAATGCTTGATGTAATTTGAAATTTTCCGTGATGTGGACAGTCACCATCAAGAACCGCTTTCCCCTTGTATACATCGAAAATGACTGGGTAGATCCGACAGCCCTCAGGCCGATCATTGTAGATGGTGCATAGCTGACCATTATGGAAAACGCATCTCCCCGTCGAATTCTTGAGCCGTCGCTCCCCATTCCTCTTGACGATAAAGAAATCGTCGGAATAGTCAAGGTCTCTTATCCGCAAGATATCTGAACTGCTCAGTGGCATCTTGGTATTCAAGCAACATTTGACACATCTGTAGTGCAGACACGTGCTCTTCATCTATCTCATCACGAGCCTATCC
>CAYQCQ010000148.1:0-2945 GCA_964416035.1 uncultured Candidatus Bathyarchaeia archaeon | reverse complement strand
GAACTGATCTAGCCCGTGGAACGACAGGGATATTGACCTGCGATAACGCATGGGTCAGAAAGATTTCTGAAGACGAATCGTATGCACTTTAGAAATTAAGTGAATCCTACTTCTACCGACTTCTTAGCGCCCGCTTTCCTCAGTTTACGCTTCCGATAGAATGCTCTAACTCCGTCTCAGAGAAATATGAACAGAGCAGGCAGTACGCAATAGGCATGGATGCCTTCTAATGGCATAGAACTACTACCGACTGCAGTTTGCTTTAGGCCTGCGCAAGTAGGCTGCGCTTCTGCTGTCACGGGTGGCGGTCAAGCCACCATTTAGCGATGTCCACACGCCGTGCGAACCATACATCATCGAATTGTTCAGCATACTTGAGGAATCGGTCAAGAGCCACGGTTCGTCCTGGTCGCCCTGATATTCTTACGTGAGTTCCTATCGACATCATCTTTCCGTTAATCCTAGATTCCTCATGCATGTAGTCGAAGGAGTCCTTGAGGTACTCGTAAAACTGTTCGGCGTTGGCAAAGCGGTTTGAGAAGTAATGAAAATCATTGACGTCTGGAGTGTATGGAACGAGCAAGAACTTCTTCCCGCGCACCGTAACGTAGTAGGGTAGGTCATCGTTGTAAACATCCGAATCATAGAGGAATCCGCCTTCTTCGGCTAGAAGCTCGATTGTATCAGAGCTCGGTTCACGGCAATACCAGCCAAGCGGACGTTGCCCTGTGATCCTTTCGATTGATGCAACTGCTTTTCGTATGGAGTCGAGTTCTTCTTCACGGGTCATAGTGAAGTGTTCTATCCAACGAAATCCGTGGCCGCAAATCTCGTGCCCTCGTTCGACAATAGCCCTCGCAGCCTCAGGATTCGATTCTAAAGTCTTCGCTGTTGCGAAGAAGGTGGTTTTGACCCTATGTCTGTCGAAGAGCTTGAGCATTCTCCAAATGGCCACTCGGGTTTCATATTCGAAAATGGATTCGATCGCCATGTCGCGTTTCGGAGGTGTACCGTATGATGGGAATTCCCCGAAGGTTTCAGGACCCTTATCTCCGTTAAGGACCGTGCGCTCTCCCCCAGCTTCATAATTCACGGCAACCTGAACGGCCAGACGCTTGCCATCAGGCCATTCTACTTTCGGTTGCCTACAACCATATCCAAGAAAATCTCGAGTAGACATGGACATGGAACCCCAACGTTACTACTTCCATTTACAGCATAAAAAGCACGCACAATCGAATTCAAATGATATGGTGGGGCCGGCGAGATTTGAACTCGCGACATCTGGCCTCGACACATTCTTCCTTCAAGGTCGCCAGCGCCCCAGGTTCACCACGCTTAAGCAAGCGTACTGGTATCCTGTTGGCGACATTTCGCTGCCTAGACCAAGCTAGACGACGGCCCCTTAGCTGGGCTGAGACTCATATGCCCACTCAATATAAGCGTATTCAGAGTCTGCATCTTGGCACAGCTGAATACCGTTGCCAGACGTAAGGCATGCCGAAAAGCGCGATCATGCGTGAAGCAATTCACGAATATCTTGCGAAAAATACCTAGGGGGGGCTGGCTGACACCCTTGCATACCTTTCTCGCAAAATAAGCTGGAATGCGCCTCTTTTCTGCGATCAGCTTTCCTGAAGTACGACCTGCATGACTCTCTTGAAGTTCTCAGAACTTCTATTCTCCTTATATCGCTTTAGCACTGCTATGAGCTGGCGCCTTCCGACAGGCCCCCTGATCCGTTTGATCTTCTTGCTCAGATCACTACCGATGAACAGGTATTGAGTTATCGAGGTTACGTTTGACGGCCGCCTCTTCGTGCTCGCCGTCTCAAAGTCCACGATCCTCGGCTCGTCTTGGCCAGTCACCATGACATGCTTTGGAGCTCTGCTAAGTTCCCCATGGTCGAGTCCCAGCTGATCAAGCCTATGGCACGCTTCCAAGAGCCCAGCCAATACGCCTTCCAATCGCCTCTTTCTGCCTCTCCCCCTAAGGCCCTGTATCCACTGAGGTAGCAATGAGCCCTCAAGATACTCTGTGACCAAGAAGTTCTGTGAAAAATCGAGCAAAGCCGGTCCAACATTGACCGAGTTGGCGAGCTTGAGCATTGAAGCCTCGTGGTCGAGGCCGGTCCTGCCTGCATCTGTTCTAAGGATCTTGACCGCAACCCTTCCACCATCTCTCAAGGCTGAAACGACTATCCCTACGCATCCCTTGCCGAGGGCCTTTGTGCCAAAGATGTTCTTCGATCCCCGGAACTCTAAGGCAGCAACTCCGAGACCTGAAAGCTCACTGATTCTTCTCTCAAACTCCTCATCAGAATAGTTTGGATAACAGATGATCGCTTTGTACGGGGTTTCTCGAAGGTGATCCAACGCTACCGTTGTGACTTCACTCAAGCCAAGTCGGCCTACCCGCCAAGTACTCAGTCAGAAACAAGCTGAGATCCCGATGTCTCCTGCATATGTCAGCGATCTGTTCGTTGACAAGGACCCTGAAATTCTTTCTCAGAGCCGGTGTTATTCTGTTCGCCACTCCTATCGTCTTTCCGCCATCACTCAAGCTAGTCCTAATCAGAGACGCCGCATCGACGTGTCTTCGCTTCTTTTCAACCACCCACCTATCGCCCTCCACACGCGGACCCGATACAGCTTCAGGCGCCCCCACGTATTTCTCAAGAAATCTCTCAGACTCGGTCATCTTTGACACGGGCGGTCCGAAATGCCTCATGATTGGTGAGAGCCTTTTCCTTTCAACTTCCAGTACAATGACGTTGCATTTCCTCTCGTCGCTCCATGACGCCGTCCTTAAGACTTCGAAGTCATTCGCCTTCAACAGATTCCTCAGAGAGTTCTCTGTCTTGAACAGTTGACTCCACAGAACATCCACAACAGCTTCAACTCGGCCGAACTGAACGAAGATAATGTCAGAACCTCTTCTAGCAA
>CAYQCQ010000147.1:0-2950 GCA_964416035.1 uncultured Candidatus Bathyarchaeia archaeon | reverse complement strand
AGCGCAGGCCTCGTTGTGCTTTTCAAAATACTGCTTTGTAAATAAGCCAGGGCGATACTCACTAGCGCCTCTCCCCCAGGGGACGGTAACCCGGTTGGGGTCGGGACCTTTCCCTTTTCGCATTGGCTTTTTCCTTGCCTTCTTAATCCTTGGTCTTTGTTGTCTCATCTTCCCAAACCTTGTCATAGTCCTCGTGCAGGTCGGCCACCGAATACTGTAAATAGACCGAAGTCGTGGTTGGAGACTGGTGCCCGAGAATTTTTTGTAGTCTCTCTATACCCATGCCTCTCTTAACGCAGTGGATAGCAAAACTATGTCTCAGGTGATGAGGATGCAGTTTTCTATGCTGGGAAACTGCCGGGTCGCCTATCTCCTTTATGCCTGCTCTTCTCCCTAGTTTCCAGAAGATTTGGTCAACTCTTTGCCTAGTGATGGGAAAGAGCAAATCCCCTTTGTAAGGAAACTGCTTTCGCCAGTCAAGATACTCCTTCACCATGTTCAGGGTGCCCTGGTCAACGGGTACCGCCCGTCTCCTTTCAACTGCCTTGCCATCCCTCTTTCTCATCTTCTGTACCTTGATAACAATGGCGCGGTTGGCGAAATCGATATCCTGAACTCTTATTCCAATGAGTTCGGAAACCCTGATACCCGTGCGCCAGGGGATGCAGACGAGCAGGATATCCCTGGGGTTAGCGGCGACGGAAATTACCCTCTCCACCTGCTCAGGCTCAAGGTATCCCTTTAAGTCTCGTATTGGAGTAACTTGTGTCATTACGCTTACCGTTTCTCTGACTGCCGGAGCCAGCCTGACCTCCTGCTGTTGTTGGTCGTTGGCAAGACAAACTCGAAAGGTGCAGCGTTGGTGAAATCGAAATCACTCGTTAATAAACCAGCCGCAGCCGAACGGGCGAAGGAAACCGCCTCTTACTGGCTTTAGTAGCTCAACCAATTGTCTTCTCCTTCTGGCAATAGTAAGTGCTCATGAATCCTTCTTCTTCCACAGCCTCTGATACCATTCCTTGTGTTCTTTGCCCGATACTTTTCGGTATTTGGCAGTGGTATTGAAGCTCTGGTGGCCCAGGTGTTCCTGTAGAAGCCTGAGGCCGTCACCGGAGTCGTCAAGCTTGACCGCATTGACCGCAAATGCATCCCTCAACCTACTAGGGGATACATTATGAATTCTGCCCGTTTCGGAGGTTACCAGCTTTGGCAGCCCTGCTTTGTCAGCACATTCTTTGACGATCTGCCATCCCCGATGCCGGTTAATGCCAAAGATTAGCTTTTTCCCGTCCCGTATTACCGGACCGCCGCGCTGGATGTACTCTTTGAGCATCTTCAAGGTTTCACCGTCAACTGGCAGTGCCCGTTGCCTCCGAAGTTGCTGCTCCTCGGCTTTACTCTTCTCTACCCTGCCGCCGCATTTAGGACAAAAAACATGAGTTTCGCCAAGCCTCGCTCCGCAGTTACTGCATGACAGTCTGACTCGGCGTTTCAGGTGAACAATAGTAACGGTGCCCTGGTTGAAATCAATATCATCAACTTTGATAGATAAAGCTTCACTGACCCGGCAGCCGAGATGGAAAAGAAGGTGAATCAAGATTTGATCCCGCAGATTGGTGGTAGCCTTCTCCATCAGGGTTATCTCCTCTGGTTCGACATAGGCTTTCATTACTTCTCGCCTATTACCTCTCTTGGCTTACCGGGCATTTATCAACTTGCCTCGTTTGCGGCAGCCAGAAATCATTACATTTGGTACCAGCTGGGTTCAATTGTCCCTGCCATGCTTGCTTCGCATATTTGTATACCTTTGTCGCGATTCCCTGTTGGATTCCCTTATCCCGATGAGTTCGAGACCCTGATAACGGTTGTCTTCGCGCTGGATATTGTCCTGCTCATGCTTTACCATTGTTTTCACCATTGTTAGGAATAACAACCCCAAGAATTCGGCGGAGCTTCTCGAGTTCTTGCTCTTCAATGAAACCGAGAACAGGGTCAACCTTGTGGCTTACTTCAGCTCTCCGCTCAGCTTCTGCCAGTAGGATTTCCTTTACCTGTCTTAGCAGTTGCAAGCTCGCAGTTTGACCAATAGGGATGCCCTTCAGTCCCCATCCATAGCGTAATTCAACCCAACATACTGGTTTTGCCAACGTTTCACCCGAACAAAAAGATAAGGGTAGAGGTTTTGTCTCCCTCTACCCTTATCTTAATGGCTATTTTGTCAAATCCGAGAAAACTAGCTGAGCATTTCTTCGGAGATTATCTTTATCATCCTTTCTACCTTTCGCTCTAGAGTGGGTGTCCATTCATAGCCGAGGTTTATTGCGGCTTGTTTTGGTGTCTCACCCTCGTCCCAGGCTCGCCTAAATATGGGTTGCATGTCTTGGGGCAAATCCGACACAGCTTCGTAGTATCGGTCAACTGCCTCGACCAGGTCCTGTTCTGCTGGTAAACACTCGGACAACGAGGTAGTCCCACCTTCTTCATCTTCTACTTCGGTATCCAATGACACAGGCTTAGTTAGCCTAGCCAGCTTTTCTGTCTCTTTCAACTCCTTCGTTGATTCTTTCTTGTACCTACTCATCACGGTTTTCAGCGTGTTAAGAGCTTCCTCTGCTTTGGCAAAAGCCTTTCCATCCAGTAAGGATGCCTTGAGGATACCTACGCTCCGTTTGTCCAAATAATCCTGAGCTAATGACTCACCGAATCTTTGCTCACCACCAATTTCGGCGTAGTTACCATCCATAATTCCAAGACCTTCCTCTTGAGCAATATTGAGATTAATGCCCTTGGTGATAAAGTCTTTTCTGCCGACCAGTAGAGATACCATTAGGGCCTCAAGATAAGAACCGGGGTCATGTAAATCAGGACTACTAAGTGTTCTGACCTGTCTTTGCTTATCCGGGACTGTCACTGTGAAGGCCTGTGGCTTAATAGACTGGCTAAGCAGCCC
>CAYQCQ010000146.1:0-2954 GCA_964416035.1 uncultured Candidatus Bathyarchaeia archaeon | reverse complement strand
ATAGTACTTCGTGGTCTTTGTTAGGGGATCTAGTTCTTCCTCTCTCAAGTGATCTTTTCCTGGACTGCGGAAGGTGTCCGTTGATTTCGCTTCACATGCTACTAGCATTTGCTCTAATGCCTACTGCTTTCGAATTGCTATTTAAGACGAGTTAAGATTTTCACGGTTGAATTGTCAGAGTGCTGTATTACTGGTTCTCCAAAAACATTTTATGGGTTCCGCCCTTCGATTATACGGAAGCTAGACCGAATGAAGGACAAAACCTCTGAAAAGGACAGCTCTCGTGGGAGGCGCAAGCTTTCCAGAGACGTTATAACAGCCTTTCCCCACGAGATAGTGGGCACTTTTGCTCGTCTGCCGAAAGTTTTCAAGAGGTTGGATATTGACCGATTGATGGGAGACAAGATATCGCGAAGCATGAAGTGGCGATATCTTAACAAGATGGAGAATCTCGGCCTTATCAAGCATGAGACTAAGAAGTACTATCAGAAACTGCATAACACGATCTCGGACTGGATGGAGAAGGAGGTTCTTCCGAAGATAAGGAGGGACGAGGCAAAGGGCGACTTTGAATCTTAGGTGATCGCTTACTCACTTCGCAAGTTCTCTGACTAGCTCTCTCGCGCGGTCCTCTCGGATCTTTTCCTCCTCAATCATCTTGGCTGAGATCACGTCTATCAGCTGGCCTGTGGCGCCGGCGCTCATCGCCACGTTTCTAGCGTGGAGCCTCATGTGTCCTTTCTGAATTCCTTCAGCAACCAAGGCCCGCAGGGCCGCTAGGTTCTGCGCCAAGCCAACCGACGCTATGACTTCAGCTAGCTCTCTGGATGTCTTAACTCCGAGTATCTTAAGGGCTACTTGGAAGAGCGGGCTGGACTTCGTAACGCCTCCCACTGTGCCAACTGCCATGGGAAGCTCTATTGTTCCGACTAGGTCCCCTTGACGATTCTTCTCCCAGATCGTCAAAGGCATGTAGCGCCCACTTCGACATGCGTACGCGTGAGCTCCGGCCTCGATGGCTCGATGGTCGTTCCCGGTTGCTAGGACAACTGCTGTGATCCCGTTCATTATCCCCTTGTTGTGGGTTGTGCATCGATAGATGTCCGATTCGGCGAACGCCTGCGCCTTGACGATGCCGTCAACAATTTCGTCTCCTCCCACTGTCTCCTTAGCCACGACGCATCTGGCTCTGGCAAGTCTTCGCGTCGCAAGGTTGGAAATTATTCTGAGGTAGACTCTTCCCCCCACCATGTCCTCTATCATAGGAGCAACGGCTTCCGCCATGGTGTCAACTGCATTCATACCGGCGACATCCTGACAATCAACGAGAAGCTCAACAATGACCATTGGCCCGACCTTGGTCTCTATCATTCTTACCTCCAGATCTTTTGCTCCTCCTCCAAGGGATACTAGTACCGGGTCCTGCTCATTCGCCTTGGCGAGTACCTTCTCCTTTTCGAACAGCACCTTGAGAACTGTGTTCCTTGGATCAGGCAGATCAGTGACTTGGATCTGGCCAATCATCACAGGGGCAGTCGTTGTCGCAGTGAACCCTCCCTTTGCCCTTGCCATCTTGGCTCCGTTACTTGCTGCTGCGACGACAGATGGTTCTTCGATGACCATTGGTATGAGATAGTCCCTGCCATTGATGAGAAAGTTGGTTGCGATACCGAAGGGCATCTGAAAAACTCCGACAACGTTCTCAATCATCCGGTTCGCTTGGGTCAAGGTGAGACCCTGACCTGAGCCGAGCAGTCTAGTTTCCTCGTCGGTTAGATGGGCAAACTTCTGTACTTTTCTTAGTCTCTGCTCAGGGGTTAACTTGTAGAAACTTGAGATGTCGGATCTTCCAGTCAACATCTCACCACGAAGGCCCTTCTCGAACCTAGACTATTGGAAAAGTGCGAGTATATCTGTTGTGGGTTCCCGAATCGTACTTAACGGAACAACCGGACCCAACATCAGCCATGGTTTTGATTCGCCAGTCCTGCGGAGCTACCGACAAAAGTGCTAGTAGGATCTGTTCAAGACGAACTGCAAAGCTTCGTCAAGAAGTCTTCTCTCATTCGATTCGGGCAGCGATAGCAGGGCCTTTCGTGCTTCTCGGGCGTAGTCTTCTGCTTTCTGCCTTGAGTAGTCCAATGCGCCGGTTGAGGCGATAGCTTTGATCGCTGCTGATTGTTGTCTCATTGATGCCTTCCTATTTCCTAGGGCTTTGAGAATGACCTTTCTCTCTTGAGCCGATCCTTTTGCTAGAGCATGCACGATCAGCAGGGTTCTCTTGCCTTCTCGAATGTCACTTCCCACAGGTTTTCCCAGCTCATTCTCATCAGCTGTCAAGCCCAGTATGTCATCCACAATCTGAAAAGACATACCGAGCAAGTGGCCAAAGTTTCTCATAGACTCCACCGCTTTAGGATTCGATTCTGCTGTAAGCGTACCAATCGTTGCGGCAACTTCAAAGAGTGCGGCTGTCTTCTTTGAGATCATTTCAAAGTATTCATCCTCGGTCGGCTGGGGCTTCTTTTCCAGCTCTTCATCCAACTCCTGTCCTTCACATATCCTGACGGTGGAACCGTTGATCTCGTTTAGGATGCTAGGAAGAACTCTTAGCAGCCTTTGATTGCTCATCGCAGCCTTCGTGACAACATCATACGCCATGATATGGAGGAGATCCCCTGCCACAATGGCTGTTGGGATTCCCCACTTCCTGTGAACTGTTAGCACACCTCTTCGAGTGTCGTCTCTATCGATTATGTCGTCGTGGACCAGCGAGAATGCCTGAATCAGTTCGACCGCCGTGGCCGGAGGGAGTGCGTCCTCTTCTTGTCCTCCCAAAGCCTTGCAGACATTGATTGTGAGAAAGGGACGGAGCCTCTTTCCTCCGGCCTTGGGCAAGTGATAGGCAGCCTCCCAGAGCCGTACGGGCTCTCTTCGGCTAAGGTGCGTCGCCA
>CAYQCQ010000145.1:0-2967 GCA_964416035.1 uncultured Candidatus Bathyarchaeia archaeon | reverse complement strand
GTCTTCCAGCATATGTCAAGAGAATAGATACGCAGTTCCCCTTAGTTGAGATTGACCTAAAGAACTCAGATGAGATGCAGCTTCTCAGCGTAAGCAATGAACTTGGGTTAGGCCTGTCTCTAGATGAGATGAAAGCACTTAAGACGTACTATAGTGGGATCGGTCGGAATCCTACGGATATCGAGATACAGACGTTTGGGCAGACATGGTCTGAGCACTGCTTTCACAAGACTTTCAAAGGTAACATAGTATCGTCGGATGGCCGACTCGTAGCAAGAAATCTCTTGAAGACTTACATCTCAAAGCCGGTGAAGGAACTGAAACCTTCTTGGTGCCTGGATACTTTCCGCGACAACGCGGGAATAGTTCTGTTCGAGAGGAGGAAGGGTGCCACCTACGGCCTTGCAGCGAAGGTTGAAACACATAACCATCCATCGGCCATAGAGCCCTTTGGAGGCGCAGCAACTGGAACCGGAGGAGTGATACGCGACATACTCGGAGTCTGGGCTAAGCCCATAGCGTGCACAGACGTACTATGCTTTGGTCCGTTAGACTTCGATCAGAATCGACTACCGAGAGGAGTCAATCATCCGACTTACATTTTCGACGGTGTGGTTGCAGGAATTGGAACTTATGGGAACAATATGGGCATCCCTACCGTGAATGGAGCGATCTTTTTTGATGAGAGCTACGTCGGGAACGTAGTTGTCTACTGTGGCTGTCTTGGGATAGTGCCCATGGAGACGTTCGTCAAGAACACGAAGCCTGGCGACACATCTCTCTTGATAGGTGGAAAGACAGGAAGGGACGGAATTCATGGTGTAACTTTCGCTTCCGCGGAACTAACGGAAAGATCTGAAGAGACATCTCTGTCGGCGGTTCAGGTTCCGAATCCGATCGAAGAAGAGAAACTGAAGCGCGCCATCCTTGAGGTGAGAGATCGCAAACTGGCGTCGGGGGTAACGGACCTCGGCGGAGGGGGGTTGTCATGCGCTGCAGGTGAGATGGCCAACAGATCCAAATGTGGGATCAGGATAGAACTTGACAAGGTTCCTTTGAAAGAGACGACCCCGCCGATGGCGCCTTGGGAGATATGGATCTCAGAGTCTCAGGAACGAATGTTGTTATCTGTTCGACCAAAAAACCTCAAAGAAGTTCTAAGAGTCCTTGAGGACGAAGACGTTCAGGCAACACCGATAGGAGAGTTTACCGACGACCAAACCGTAGCTGTGTCGTACTTTGGAAGAATCGTACTGGAGCTTGACCTGCGATTCCTATTTTCGCCTCCAGTAGCCACGAGAGTAGCAGACCTCACGCCGGTGCGCGTTTTCGAGCCCCACTTCGACTGTCCGAGCGATCTTGCAGATATCGTTCTGAAGCTTCTCTCTGCACCTAACATCGCCAGTAAAGAGTCAGTCATTAGAACGTATGATCATGAAGTTCAGGGAAACACCGTGTTAAAGCCTCTCCAAGGAGAGTTCAGCGCACCGAACGACGCCGCGGTCTTGAAGCCGCTCCCTGATTCTTGGAGAGGTGTGGCCATTTCATGTGGAATGAAACCGAACTACGGAAAGCTGGATCCATATTGGATGGCAGCATCTGCCATTGATGAGGCTTTGAGGAATAATGTGGCTGTAGGTGGAAGGAGGATAGCGCTACTCGACAACTTCACATGGGGAAACCCCGAGAAGCCTGATAGGATGGGAAGTCTAGTTAAAGCGTGTCAGGCCTGCTACGACTTTGGGAAAGGTTTCGGAACTCCATTCGTCTCAGGTAAGGACAGCTTGTATAATGAGTCACCCTTGGGTTCAGTGACGCCTACTCTTCTAATAACTGCCGTAGGCATGGTGCCAGATGTGCGGCGAACCATATCGGTAGAGCTGAAGAAGAAGGACAATCCTGTGTACTTGGTCGGAACCACCTGCTTAGAGCTTGGAGGTTCCGAGTACTTCAAGCTCAGGAGAATGGTCGGAGGCAGCGTTCCCCAGGTCAGGCTTCCTATTGCGAAGAGGACGATGCGAGCCGTAACGCTAGCCATCGATAACGGATGCGTCAAGTCATGTCACGATCTCTCAGAGGGAGGCTTGGCGATCGCGGCGGCTGAGATGGTCCTTGGAACGCAACTCGGTCTTGACCTAGATCTCGACACGGCTCATTCTACGACGCAACTACGAGACGATGTTATTCTCTTCTCTGAGTCGAACAGTCGCTTCTTGGTCGAGGTGGATCGAAGAAATAGGCGAAGGTTCGAGAGATTGATGCGGGGCGTTCCTCATGCGCCTATCGGGAAGGTTCGAAACGATGGAAGGTATGCGGTTCGAAAGGCCGACAAAGTTTTGGTCGACGCAAAGGTTGGGGATCTACGAAGCGCTTGGAAAGGATCCTTCGGGGCTGCATGAATGAGGAGAAAGAGCATTCGAATATGCATCATGCGTATTGGCGGAACAAACTGTGACGAAGAGACTCGGAGAGCTTTCGATGACCTCGGAGTGAAGGCTGAAGTTGTTCACGTGAAGACCATCATTGACAAGCAGAACCTTCTAGATTATGATGGTCTCGTCTTCCCAGGTGGGTTCGCCTACGGTGACTACGTCAGGGCTGGGGCGATTTGGGCAGATCTTCTGAAACAAGAGCTGGGCGATTTACTGAGAAGATTCGTTGAGGCGGATCGTCCGGTCTTGGGGATCTGCAACGGTTTTCAGGTCTTAGTCGAGACGGGGTTGCTACCCGGCTTTGAGATAGTTGACGATTCCCCGAAGATGGCTTTGGCAGGCAATGTTCCTACTGGTTACCGTTGCACATGGGTCACGCTTGACGAGTATCTCTACCTGAAGCATGAGAACTCCGGGAAGTGCATATTTACGCGTACGATTCCCAGAGGAAGACTTCTTCGTATGCCGATAGCTCACGCAGAAGGGAGAATCCTGTTCCCGAGAGGGAAGGAGAGAGAGGATTTCAGGAAGCTCA
>CAYQCQ010000144.1:0-2973 GCA_964416035.1 uncultured Candidatus Bathyarchaeia archaeon | reverse complement strand
GTCATCGACGTCAAGAATGGCTACGTCTCCCTCTTCAAAGGCTCTATGCGACTCAACATCGGAAGGTTTGGCAGCTTCGAGACATCGCAGGGGACGATTGCGGAAGTCAACGAGAAGAACAACCTTTCCGAGAAGAAGTTCGAAGAGGAACGCCGGTACCCGACCTTCCGTCCCAGCTTCCGAGATGAAGGAGGATATCGAGGAAGAGGACGCGGCGGATTCCGTGGAAGAAGACGAAGATTCTAGAATCTCTTCAGAAAGCCTGCACAAGTTCCAAACTTTTTCTTCTTCTGTTTCCATGACCCAACCAACGAGATTCTGAGTTCACAATTGCCCTCACGGTAAGTCTTTAGGCCATGACTGAGGACAGAAGGAGCTAGCCCAAGAGCTAGCGGAATCGCATCATGCAGGATTCTGCAACAGGGAAAGCGGGTTATTCTGCTGATGCCTCATGAAGCCTATCCTAGCGCGCCCACAGAAGCATGAGCAACATCAAGAGAAGGATTATCCAGAATATCGTTGAAGCTGCACCCTTCCCTTCTCCGCGTTTACATACTTGACTACAGAATCTCCTACCCAGCGTTATCGCCTTTCCGCACCTCTCACAGTGCGAGTGAGGCGTAACCCCTTCAACCAGATCTCCCAAGTCTCGTGATGTGTCCTTCTTGGGACTACCGCCAAGGATCTTGCGAAGCAGATCTGACATGGAGAACATTCACTCTTGCTTGGCAATAGCAGTAGCTGACCTTACATATAACTGATTAAGCGAAATCTGTCATGCCCACAGCCGTGGTTGAATTTATGACTCTCATACCAAGACTCCAAGACGGCGAGCAGAAGGTTTTCTTCCAAGCGGGCGGTGAGTGGTGCTACATTTGGACGCCTGAGACGTTTTTGAGGGACAAGCCAGTTTCTGTCGTGATTCACCACCATGGCGCCCGAGGATACGTGAGAAATGGATCAGCTGAATGGCTGGATGAAGAGAATAAGGCGGCGATTCTACGGGCCGTCATGGCTGGCGAAATGGTGGACCGGGCGGGATTCGAACCCGCGACCTTCCGGTCTTGTGGGCGTGTGTGCCTTGCAAACCGGATGTTCTTTGGCCCATTTCGAGTTGGCATACCAGGCTGAACTACCGGCCCAGCTTCACCATAGCAACATCTCGACGGGAAATAACCATTATGGATTTGATATCCACGCCCACGAGTGTAGAATGCAAAGATTCAGGAGAAAATGAGCTAGGCGATCGAGGTCAAGGTCTTTGAGGCTAGGTGACAGGTGAGGCTTCAGGTAAAGGCATTTTCTCCTCCAGTTGCTTCTTCTTCTCGCCTAGCTCGCGCATCTCTGCCTGCAATTCAGCTATCTTCGCTTCTAGTTCAGTGATCGCTACTTTCTCCTCCAGTTCCCGTATTTCCTCCTTAAGCTCGTCCCTCTCAATTTCCAGCGTCCTTATCTTTTCTTCCAGTTCGGCTTTCCTAGCTGCGAGTTCCATCACTTCTCCCTCAAGTCGTTCGATTCTCACAGATGACTTCTTAAGATCTTCCATCTCAGCTAGAAGACGCCAAATTTCAGCTTCGAGATCCCTAGCTTTCGCCTCAGGCTCATCGTTCCGACTTCTGGTTTGCATAGGCGCCTCCTCAAGCCTGAGGGCCCGCTTTATGATACTCTGAAGGCTTACGCCTTCCTTGCCGACAAGAATAACGTTTCGCGGCTCTCCTTCCAGAACATCGCCTTTCGTCCTCATAGACAGCTGAGCAGTCTCTGAGGGATGAGCAGCTTTCAGATTGGCCCCACAACTGAGACAGAAAGATGCATCAGATTCCACAGAATACCCGCATTTTCGGCAGAAAGGCATCCTGCGAGCTCACCTTCTCCCGTCTAATCATTAGCGAGTATGCGCTTAATGAAAGGGTTTCAAACTCCATCTTGAGGGCCGCCGCCGGGATTTGAACCCGGCCTTTGCCCAGGCGCGACAGTTTCCTCACGCCTTCTAGGCTCCATTGGCCGAGACAGATGTCTCTCAGGCCTATACGCTACCAAGTTCCGCGAACCTTGTGTTCTCTACGTTACGGCGGCCACCGTTCTTCCAAGAACGTCTGATCAATTTAAGCGTTTCAAAACCCGCAATCTCTCTCTCAAGAATCTTCCGAACAGATGACTTAGCTTTAATATGTGAATAGGGAACTTGTGGCCCGGTGGGCTAGTTGTCGTCAGTGGCCGACAGAAGGTTCATGGAAGAACTCGCTTCTCTCCTCCAAAGGCCCGTTACAGTTCTGACAACGCAAGGCAAGAGCTTCGCCGGAACACTTGTCGGAATCGATACGGACACCCTTAGCATCTGCCTCGCCGACACCAGAGACGAGACAGGCACGCTCATTCATAGGCTCTTTCTTGGCGGGCAATCAGTTCAACAGATACAAATTATCGAGAAGCCTTTCAACCTGCAGGCATTGGCCGAACGTTTGGAACGCGTCTTTCCGAATCTAGTTCGAGTTGTGCAGGAAGCCGGAGTCATAGTGGTAATGGACAAGATAAGGTTGACAGAGAAAGGCTTGATCGAAGGCTCGGGACCTGCAGCCGAGAGAGTCAAGAAGGTTTTCGACGAGTTCTTGAAGGAGACAAGGTAACTAGACCGGGCCTGGAAAGCGAACGCCGGGCTTTTCTGGAGGCCTCATTTGAGCAAAGGAATCTAGTAATCGCTTGTTACTTTCAACTGCTTGATCGAGACGCGAATAGTCCACACTCAAGTCCAAGAACTTGCACGTAAACTTGAGTGCCGATCTTGCAGCAGCGACGTCGGCGAAAAGCCCAGAGGTCTCAGACAGAACGCATAGTCCTCTCATCTTTCTCAGTCTAGCGAGTCCTACTAGGAGCCCTGCAACCCCATAGATCTGACCACGCATGACCCCTGCTCCGAAACCCTTTGCCGCTTCGAGGGTCTCCTTATCAGATGCTGCACAGAAAACGCCTGGC
>CAYQCQ010000143.1:0-2996 GCA_964416035.1 uncultured Candidatus Bathyarchaeia archaeon | reverse complement strand
TGTATCTCTGCTGGTAACCCTCGCTCATTCATACAACCATTAGAACGAACGCCTTACATCGTATTTAAGCCGAAGAGATAGAAGAAAGTGAAAACTAGCGTGTCAGATCGATCGATATGATGATAGAGACTCATACCTGTCCGAAGGCCCAGGGTTCGCAGGATGTTGAGGTCCTTGATACTTATTGAGGAGGTTCAGGTAGGCCGGCCCCATCCGCCAAAGTGTCTCCATCCCAGATCTTGGATCTGTTTCCTCGGCATGTTCCTCAAATCCAAGATTATTTGAGGATCGCTTGTCGCGACGCCTATCCTGTAGAGTTTTCCCCCGACTCGTTCGACTGTGTCTAGGGCAGCAGTCCAGTTGTCTTGACTGATGGCGTATATTAGCTCGTATTCTTCCCCACCTTCATATAGCGCAAGATCGACATAGTCCACCTTGTTGATCAGCCCGAACTGCTTGACCTCCTCGGTTGTCGGCAAGTTGTCCACAATGAACCCTACTCTGCTCATCCTTCCAAGCCAGTGCAGCGACCTAGCCAAGCCATCGCTGCTGTCGATCCCGGCGGAGGCTACACCTGCCTCGGCGATAGCGTTCGCCTCAGGGAATCTGAGCTTGGGCCTATACGCAGCCTCGAGAGCTGTATCCCGTATCTGAGGCGTTGCTGTGGCTCCCTGAAGCAGAATCCTGTACGCTATGCTTGACAGGCCAAAGGGACCGGTCGTGGCGATTATTTGGCCGGGCTTCACGGTGCTACGCCGCAGCAGCTTCTGACGATCAACCATGCCGAAAACTGTTCCAGCAAGAAAGAAATCATCCGATTCGCCTGTGTCACCACCTGTCACATGGATGCCACACTCTCTTGCAGTTCGGTTCATCCCGTCCGATATCTCCGTCAGGACGTTGGCATTGTATTCGCGAGGGATACCCCAACAAAAGATGGCTGAGCGTGGCTTCACGCCCTTAGCGAGCAGGTCGCTCACATTCATTACAACGGCCTTTCTGCCGACATCATATGCGCTCGTCCCGGGCAGAACATCAGTCGACGCGACCAAGGCGTCAGTATGCATCACTAGCAACTGTTCCTTTGAGATCTCAAAGGCTACAGCATCATCGCCGTAGCCCAAAATCTCCGACATATCCTTCTCCAAGCGATTGCTTATGAGATCCCGAACTCGATCTTCACCTAAGTCCACAACAGAATCCGACAACTCAAACCACTTCAACGAACACTTTCTATATTCCAGTGAATCCTTAAATGAGTGCTTCGGTCCTTCAGCAATCAAAGCCTCGGTGGCTCAGCCCGGTAGAGACATGTTCAGGCCGAGAGCAGCCGCCTCGTAAGCGGCAGGTCGCGGGTTCGAAGCCCGCCCGAGGCTCCATGGTCTCGGCCAGGTGACTCTGAAAACCCCGCGCCTTGCTCACGTGGAGAGACGCAACTGCTCCATATGGACCATCTCTTGGCGACGATATCTGCAAAGTCAGTGAGCATAGAGATACGGATGGCGAGAGGATGATGCACGATAATTGACAGAAACGTTCAAGAATGAAGGTTTGTGATCTCGCAAGATTCATGGCTTCTTGACGAGATCAAGGCGACAAACCTAATTACATTGGCTCTTTCAGAATAGGGGGCACATCTGTGTGATCATTCAATGCTAGACTACGCAACCATCATAGGTACAGCATTGGGCGTGATAGGTCTAGCTGCGATGATCACACGATTTCTAAAGAGAAGAATGAAAGGACATTCGACAGGACAAAATTTGCGCGATCAAGAGAAGACCACTGCTTCTCAACACACGACTTCCGAAGCGGAGAGGATCAAACCTCAGCTCGAAGCCGTTCAACTTCGCTCCGAGGATGAAATCGAGAAGGCAAGAGAGGAACTCAAAGTTCTGAATCTGCAGAGGCAAGTAACCACTTCTGCCATGACCACTATCTTTGAGGCTGAAGCTCAAGGAAAGATTAGTGGCGTCAGCCGTGACAGACTCGTCGAAGAGTTCAAGGCCCAGTTGAAGGCTTTGGATGAGCAGATAGATGAGAGAAAGAAGATCACTGAGCTTTCTGACTTGCTGAGTGAGCGGCAAGAGCTTGTCAAGAGCTTCGAGCAGAGGCTTATCGAGATTGATGAAAGGCTATGCCAGCTCAATGCCCAAGCAGATTTGATCTCTTCGATTCCTCCGGTTGGAAACCCGTCGCAAGAACCTGCGGAGATGATGAACCCTACGACTCCACTTGGAGGTAGCAACTGCGTTGAGGAGAGCAAGCCTAAGGAGAAGGCTAGAAGTCGGGCCGAGGAGCGCATAGACGCAATAAGAGAAGAGGTTTTGAAGGCGCTGGAACGGCTGGAGCAAATAGAGTCGGAAGCCTAGTCCAATGAGCGAATACGAGACGCCGAGGCGCTTGGCAGTCATGAAGGCAGCCGAGCAGATTCAAGACGGATATGTCATTGGATTGGGAAGCGGGAGCACCATTGCTGGAGCAATAGAAGAGATAGCCAAGATGCTGAAAGAGAAAAACCTCAAGGCCCTATTCATACCCACATCACATCAGATTGAGTTGGTAGCTATAACACATGGCCTTAGGCTTGCGCTGTTCACTGAGTACCCGGAACCTGACCTTGCAATAGACGGGGCGGACCAAGTAGATGAACGGCTCAGCCTGATCAAGGGTGGAGGTGCAGCACTCGGTAGGGAGAAAGTGGTTGATGCCTCAGCGAGAAAGCTTCTGATAGCCGTTGACGAGCAGAAGCTTGTAAAGAAGCTCGGCGAACAACAACCTGTCCCCCTCGAAGTTCTACCCTTCGCTCACCAGGCCGTAATCCGGAAGATATCTAAGCTTGGGGGGAAACCGACGCTTAGAGAGGGAAAGGGAAAGGTCGGACCAATAGTCACCGACAATGGAAACTTCATCGTGGACTCAGACTTCGGACCCATAGATGATCCTGCCAACCTTGAGAGACAGCTCAAGTCAATATCAGGAATCATAGAAACAGG
>CAYQCQ010000142.1:298-2999 GCA_964416035.1 uncultured Candidatus Bathyarchaeia archaeon | reverse complement strand
GGTTTGAGTCTAGAGGAAGAGGTTTTTGAAGCTCTTCCTTGACTCGTGCTACATAATCTATCTACGGTATGCCATGGATGATCGAGTTTCAACCTATACGACTACATTGCTTCGAGAGGCAATTGTGAAGAACACCGAGCTACTTACAAACATGATTGTTGTAGACGAGGTGGTTTGGATACTCTCAAAGAAGTACGAGGTCCCTCTAGATGAGGTATTCGAGCTTCTGGATAGATTGTTGCCGCTATTGACAGTAGTTCCAGTTGACTTGTCGGATTACTCCATGATGAAGCAAACGATGGGCAGGTATGGACTGAAACCATCCGACTCACTCCACATAGCGTCTGTGAGAAAGGCAGACGCGACGTACATGGTGTCTGAAGACAGGGATTTCGACAGGGTTCCCTCAGTAAGAAGAGCCTGGCTGGATACGGGCGATCTCTCCATCAGCTGACGACTGGAACCCCCGGTTCCTCCACATGCTTTTCCCACGATACCTAATGGAAGGCCTTTCCTTCAGTCTGCGGACCCACGTCTACCCCTCTTACCTGCATCTCTGGCTCTGGCCTCTAACCCTGATCGCCACCGCTATGATCGCAAGCAAATCGAGGTACCGAAAATACCTTGTGGCCTCAGCAGCCGGGTGGGCACTACATCTCGCACTAGACGGCGTAGCAGTAATCCTCTAGACGCTGCACCAGCCCGCAAAAGGGGACGGACGCGGATATGGTCAGGTACTATCGGCAATACCGATAATACCTGGGACCGCCATGAATCGTGACGCCGACGGCCAGCCACGTGCTCAGGATCTCGAACTCGATCGGCCAAGATTCTCGTGCGCTTGGTTTGAGTTCGACTATTCCGGCGCCAAGTTCAAATACTGGTTTACCAGTAAACCTCTAAGCCGGTGCACCGTTTGGCCAAAGTGAGCCTCTACATCAACGAAGAAGTCTGGGCGAAGTTTCGGGAAGAAGTATTCAGAAAACATGGAAGCCTCAGAAAGCTAAGCAGCGAGGTCGAGGCCCTTCTAAGTTCCGCCCTCGTTGAGGACAAGGTAGCGTTCGAGTTCAAGAAGTTAGGATTCAAAACTGAGGGCGCAACATCATCAAGAGAATTAAAGGAGAGAAGACCTCTGCTTAAAGGTCCCTCCTCCGAGAAAATCGTGAGAGAAATGAGGGGGAGGAGAGTTGCTAAAGCTCTATCTGGACAGTAGTGCGATAGTCAAGCGATACGTAACCGAGCCTGGCACTAAAGCGATAGACCTTATCTTTGACGGAGCCGAAACCGGAGAGCACATCGTAGCTTTCTCCTTATGGAATATAGGGGAAGTTTTCGGTGTCCTCGACGAACGGCGTGTAAGAGGATGGCTAAGTGAAAGAGAGTTCACTGAGACTGTAGGGATGCTATCCAGCGAACTGGTCAGACTGATGCGTCTAAGAGTTCTTGAGATCGTTCCAATCTTCGCATCCACTTTGGTTGAAGCATGGGGCATAATACTAGACCAGCACATTTACGAAGCTGACGCACTACAAATAACAACCTGTAATCATATCCATAGCGACGCATTGCTGAGCAGTGATGAGAACCTTGTTAGGGCAAGTAAGAAACTCAGTTTGAGAGCGTTCGACATAGTGAAGGAAGAACAGAAGCTGAGAGACTTCATCAAGACCTCACAGAAGGACTAAGTCCTTGCTTGAATCTTCTCAGCGGCGAATCATCCAAACACCGCAAGGAGACTTCTACCTTTAGGCATGGAGAGGAATTGCGGGATATTTTCACGTCTCTCTCCAAGTCAAATAGTCGAGGTGACGTTTCTCTGTCGGGTGGGTAGCGACGGAGAAGACGCTTCAGCTTGACCTTCTGGCTTTGACCGGTGTTAAGCAGCGGAAGCTCCATGAAACATACGCAGCTTTCAAGGCGATTGCCGCTGAAAGTTTCCAAGTCATCCAGTCGGCGAATCCTCGAACCTACACGCAGCTCCACCACCTTGCCTACGCGAAGAATAGGGCGAAGGGTGTAGCCAGCCAGTTGATCGAAGAAGCGCAACGCTACGCTTGGCAGAGACGAAAAGTTGCATCGGCAATCAACCAGCCAACGGTGCGTTTCGACAAGAGACTGTTCAGCTTTAAAGGCACGGGCCGAAACCATCCTGTTCTCAGCGTACGAATCAACCATGAAAGGGTTGGTTTGCCGATAAAGGAGGACGGCGCATACCGAAGGCTCCAAGAACATCTGGCGAACGGTTGGGTTGCTACGAGCGTCTTGATGACCTGTCGCTACCGCTTTCTCATATTGCTTCAGAAGCCAGCTCCAACTCCAAGAGGAATGGAAAATGTGCTTGGCATCGACCAGAACAGCAACGGCGTTGCTGTCACCGTGATGAGCGGAAAAGGCAGGATTCTGAAGCAACTCTACCTTGGAAGAGACATTTCGCTTCAACAGATCCGCTTCGAGAACCGCCGGGCCAGACTCCAAGAATACCGAGATGCGAAAGGACACCGTGGACGAGCAGGACTGAAACTTCGCAGACTCAGCAGTCGTCAGAGAAACTATGTCCGCACAAACACTTGGCAACTCGCCAATACAATCATGAATCTTGCTGAGAAACACGATGCGAAGATCGCTATTGAACGCCTGCGAAACGTGAAACGGCGAAGAGGTCAGTTCAGTCGCAAGAGCAGACGGAAAACCAATCGGATAC
>CAYQCQ010000142.1:0-288 GCA_964416035.1 uncultured Candidatus Bathyarchaeia archaeon | reverse complement strand
CCTACGGCTTCTTCAGGCATGCGCTCAGCCACAGATCCGAGCTGCTGGGGATACCGCTTGTTGAGGTTCCAGCCAAATATACAAGTCAGACCTGTCCAAGATGTGGCTATGTCTCTAGAAGCAACCGCAAGAACTGGCGATACTTCCGCTGCGGCAAATGCCGCTTCGAAGCAAACGCGGACCGCGTAGCCAGCGTAAACATCTGTCGGAGGGCGATCGTAGCTACCTACCCAGTAACTAAGGGTCAGTCTCCTCCGACTGGGGCACCTGTCAGCGTGCCCGCCAGGC
>CAYQCQ010000141.1:0-3006 GCA_964416035.1 uncultured Candidatus Bathyarchaeia archaeon | reverse complement strand
CGGTGAAGGATCACTCAGCCGACCCCGTGCCAATTGTAATTGCTGGACCGGATTTTGACGTAAGCGGAGCAACATCGTTCTCAGAGAGGACTGCGGCCACGGGAAATCTAGGACCACTACTCGCCCTCAACCTAATGCCGATACTGATGAACAGATTGGGGAAGATCGAGAAGTTCGGCTCCTGACCGTGCCGCCTTCTAGACAGCAAGGTGCATTGAAACAATTCGCGACAAGTGGAAACCCAGTCCGGCTACTTTCTCCAAACTCTTTCGCAGATCGCTTTGGCGCTTTTCTTTACTCCGGTTGAGTCGCCCCTTGAGCCGGGTATAGAGTTTGGCAAGCTCTTGACTCCTAACAGGATCATTCTGCCACAGTGCCTTGTATCCATCCGCTGCGACACGCCAGGCCTCTTCTGCCATGAGAGAATCACAACGGGATCGAACAAGCCTACCAAGCGTACAGACAGCATGTTTCAAACTCTCAAGATTGACCGCAATTCCCATCAGGGCCAAGCCTGCAGACGCATCGATCTGTCTTTGACTTTGGGCAATTAGCCTCTGTCCCAGCAACTTTGCGGCCTCAAGTTTCCTTCCTACAGCACTCTCAACGCTGACAAATGAATCGTCAGACGAAGCATTGACTATCGCATGGCTCAAGGTCTGAAAAGCCTCATCAAGATTGCACTTCACCTCGTTGAAAACGGGCTGCTGACTGGCCTCAAACTCCATGAGAATTTCCCTAACCGTCTTTGTCTTGGAGGCCTTGGCTGATATCGGTGCGGGTTCCGGTGGTCCGCCAAGCAGTAAGGGACAGTCTTTACCTGTGCATTGATCACATAGTCCGGCGACACATTCCAAGACCGGTTTGCCACAAGTAGAGCAGATCATCGCTGGCCATGCAGCCTTAGAAACCAGTCGGGTCGTTCTGAGCGCATCTTGCTCGTCCTCTGCCCTCCTCACGTTGATGCGGCCGCCCTTTGAGATCACAATCGTCTTCCCGTTGACATCCACCTTTGCGATTCCAAGTTTCTCCGAGCATTTTACGCGGTTGAAGGTCTGAGAGCTGTTGAGAGCCCAACAGAGTTTAGCTGAATCAAAGAACGCGGGTGTTGAATCAGCGGATTCTTTGTTGGCAGGAGCCAAGTGAGTCTCGGCAGAAATCTTGCCCGCTTCAGTTATGCAGGGTCGAAGGTATATTATCGCTGCACTCGAACCGGCCATGTCCCAGCTCCAGCTTCCATAAGCCTATTCCTGCCATGGCTCCCCATCTAAAGGTTCAAGTTTGCCAAGCGACGAGTCGTAGTCTCTGTCGCGCACGACACTTCTATTGATGTAGCTGGCATCAGTGCTATTCAACCTGAAAAGCTGAGAGCTGGCTGTCGTGCCGTCAGATGGAGTCTGCTTGCATTAATCATTCCACGTGTACACGATACAAGTCCATGTCAACGCCGAGCAGCTCCAAGAAATCTCTCGCTGCTCTCTCAATATCTTTCGACTGCGTGATGTATCTCCCAACGATTAATACATCAGCACCTGACTCCAGCGCCTTAGGGGCTGTCGAGGGGTCGATTCCTCCAGCCACAGCTACCAAGATCTTCTTTCCCGCAAAGGTGCTCTTGATCTCGCGTATCAGCTCCCATCTGGTTAGACCGCCGTGCTCCTCATCTATGCCCCGGTGAATGACGACGGCATCGGGAAGTTCATCGAGCGACTGCAAGGTTTCGAGCGGGCCCTTCACGTCCATCATATCCACGAACGCGTAAATGCTCAGACGCTTCGCCTCGTAAATGAACTTGTCAAGAGTCTCCTTGGAGGCCAAGCCAGAAGCCACCACTGCGTCCGCGGTCTCCTCGTACGCCAGATCTACCTCAACTTGGCCGACATCGAGCGTCTTTAGATCAGCTATGATAAAGACATCTTTTGCTATCTCACGGAGATCGTGGATGACACGGGCTCCATACTTCTTGATGAGAGGAGTACCGGCTTCAAGAATGATTCGGTCGCTCCGAGGCAGGGCACTCAAGATCGCTTTGGTTCTGGCTATGTCAGGTACGTCAAGAGCGATCTGTAAATATGGAGGCATCCACAGCCGAGGCACTCTGAATCCCATTACCGGATGTGTAGCTCTTTCCTTGTCATACATTAGCTTTTCAAGGCTAGGATACTCTTGGAAAGCTCTTCTCAACGCAAGTCGTGTGGCTCCATAGTTGTACTGGTAGATCTTCCTGTAGTCTTTGGCTTCGGGATGTATGAAGACGCTACAAACAATCACAAGATCGTCAACCTTTTCGCGAGGAATGATGCCCTCCTCTGCTGCGTCGGCAATGGCTTTGGCCACGGCCGCCTGCGCAGGCCCAAAGATCTTCGAGGCTTGGTCCATATCCTTGACTGTCACTTTTGGAACTATCAAAGTGAACGGCTTCGAAGGCAGGTTAGGGCGAATGACGGCGAGAAGAGGTGTGTGACCTGCAGAAACACTGGAAAGCCCTACTGCGAACGCCTGTCCGACCGGCCCATTCTTGTCACCTACAATCAAATCAATATGTGCGAGTTCAGGAGCCTTACCTACAAGCGCCTCCCCCACGAGATACAACTGATCATCCTCCCGCAATTCAACGTAATCTCAGCGACCTTGACTTAAATTGGTTGTGTAGCACCAACCGTCGTCCGGGACTCACGACGCACCAATTCGCAACCTAACTCTTTCAAAGGAAAATTGTCTCAGGGGCGTTAGAAATGTTTAATTTGGCACTAATCTCCATGCATGAAAGTATCGAGAGTCACCGGGATGAGAGGCAGAATTTCCGTTTCGTGTATCCTTCTAATAGTCATCGGGTTGATTGTTTCGCCCTCTTCAGCTACAGCAACCTCGCAGACATCAATCTACCCAAGAACAGCTGTTGTCCGATACTCACTCTTTCTCAAGTCAAACTACTCGGTCCAACATGACGTTGATTTCGTTTGGACTTTCAGAAATACGAACTGGTCAAAGGTGACGTTTCAGTCA
>CAYQCQ010000140.1:0-3033 GCA_964416035.1 uncultured Candidatus Bathyarchaeia archaeon | reverse complement strand
GCTCTTAGAAGGCCAGGAAGATTCGACCGAGAAATAGAGATAGGAGTTCCAGACAGGCAGGGACGATTCGAAGTTTTGCAGATTCACACCAGAAACATGCCATTGGCAAAAGATGTGGATCTGCAGAAGCTCGCGGACCTGAGCCACGGGTACACAGGAGCTGACGCCTCATCCCTGTGCCGTGAGGCAGCCATGAAGGCTTTGAGACGTTATTTGCCCGAAATGAATCTCGAAGAGGAGAAGATACCTCCTGAAACTCTTGAGAAGATGGATGTAAGACTTGAGGATTTCATGGCAGCATACAGGGAGATTACCCCGTCAGCAATGAGAGAGGTATACGTAGAGGTCCCAACAGTGAGGTGGGACGACATAGGCGGACTACTTGATGTCAAGCAAGAACTGATCGAGGCCATAGAATGGCCTTTGAAGAAGCCCGAGGTTTTCGGAAGAATAGGTGTCCAGCCACCGAGGGGCATACTGCTCTTCGGACCACCTGGATGCGGAAAGACAATGCTGGCCCGAGCGATATCGACAGAGAGCGAGGCGAACTTCATTTCGATTAAGGGGCCTGAAATCTTCAGCAAATGGGTGGGAGAATCTGAGAAAGCGATCCGTGAAGTGTTCAGGAAGGGAAGAACAGCAGCACCCTCAATAATATTCTTCGACGAGCTAGACGCAGTTGTTCCTCGGCGCGGCATGGGCTATACCGACTCCGGTGCCACTGAACGAGTGATAAGCCAACTCCTGACAGAGATGGACGGAATCGAATCTCTACAAAATGTCGTCGTGGTTGCTGCAACGAACAGACCAGATATTCTGGACCCCGCAGTACTGAGACCAGGAAGATTTGACAGACTGATCTATGTACCACCTCCTGACGATCGGATACGTCTCCAGATATTGAAGATACACACGAAGGGTATGCCTTTGGCAAAGGACGTAAGCCTGGAAGATCTTGCTGCAAAGAGCATTGGATACTCCGGAGCAGACCTCCAGGCCGTATGTCGCGAAGCGGGCATGATTGCACTGAGAAACAACATCAACGCAAAAGAGGTTTCCATCAGAGACTTCAACGAGGCAATGGATAAGATCAAGCCGAGCCTGTCACCGGACTTGGAGAATGCATATCTTGGATTTGCGAAGCGGTCCAAGAGAGAAAGAGCCGCAATGCCTATAGCAGCTTAGGGGAAGGGCAAGTGGCTGAAACCAAGACCTGGGGTCCTCGCCCCATGAGCCTAGTGGTTGTCGAAACTCTCCAAAGGAAAGGAGCAATGACCGATATCGAGCTTCTTTCAGAGATGAAGGACTCATACGGCGATCTGAGCTTCAGGGAGTTAAATAGAACTCTCCTCAAACTTGAGGTGGAAGGAGTCATACGAGTCTCGCGGCTGATGAAAGGAAAGAGAAGAGTTGAACTAGTTGAGAAGACAGATAGAGCATCTTAGGAGTCGCTGATGTTGGGAAAGCAAAGAATCGAAGAAGAGCTGACGGCAACTGTCGAGGACCTAGTAGAAAAAGCATCACAACTCGTTAAGGAAGGAAACACGCGCAAGTTAACGGTAAGGCATAAGGACAAGGTCATAATCGAGATTCCTCTCACTGCAGGTGTCGTAGGCGCGTTTCTCGCTCCTCAGCTAGCTGCTCTAGCCATCTTCAGTGGCCTTCTGACTGGATGCACGATCACGATAGAAGGGGCCAAACAGTAGACTTTCAATTCTCAAGGCACTAGGATCACCCTAGACAAGCATCCAACCCTCCGAAACGTATCTGCCTGTCTATCCTGTCTGAATCAGCAGTCATAGGCGCTTCAAAGCGAGGAGCACTGCTTTTCTATCTGCAGGAGTAGATACTATTCCTGATAGGCAGACCGACGGTCTGGTGCTCTACTTGGGGGTTGACTTAGGAAACCTAGTTTCAAGAGAGAAAGTTACGCTTGAGCAGCTTTCAGGGAGATCCATAGCGGTCGACGGCTACAACTCCCTCTACCAATTTTTAGCAATCATACGCGGTCCCACAGGCGAGCCTTTAATGGATAGGCAGGGAAGAGTGACAAGTCATCTGAGCGGACTGCTTTACAGAACGACCAGTATGGCAGAGAAAGGAATACGCCTCGTCTACGTCCTTGACGGAGTTCCACCCTCACTTAAGGAGGCGGAGATAAGACGAAGGTCAAAGGTGAAGGAGGACGCGTTGCTCAAGTATGAGGAGGCTGTCGCACGGGGGGACTTCCAAGAAGCGAGGAGATACGCCCAAGCAACATCGAGATTAAAGGATCTCATGGTCGATGATGCGAAGAGGTTGCTCGATGCACTGGCAATTCCATGGGTCCAGGCTCCGTCGGAGGGGGAAGCTCAAGCTGCCTTTATTGCCAAGAGGGGGGACGTGTGGGCGGCTGCGTCGCAGGATTACGACTCAATACTTTTCGGGGCTCCTCGTCTCGTAAGAAACCTTGCCATAAGCGGCCGAAGGAAACTCCCGAGAAGGGAGGCATATGTTGAAGTCGAGCCGGAGGTCGTCGAGCTACCCAGAGTTCTATCGGAGCTCGGCATCGGCAGGGAGCAGCTCATAGACCTCGGCATACTAGTAGGAACGGATTACAACCCAGATGGTGTTAAAGGCGTAGGACCTAAGACTGCGCTCAAAATGCTCAGGGAGCAAGGAAGCATCGACAGGATTCTTCCGAACCTTCAGGCGGAGTTCCCTGAAGATCCTATCAAGATACGAGACATATTCCTCCACCCTGATGTGACCGACAACTATTCGATACAATGGGGGCAACCAAAGATGGAGGAGGTTGTTCAGTTCCTCTGTAGGGAAAGAGACTTCTCCGAGGAGCGAGTAAGAAACGCCGTAGAGAGGATGATGTCAGGGCTAAAGGAGCGAGAGAAGAAGAGAACCTTGGAATCTTTCTTTCGCTAGCCTTTCCATCCACTCTTTCCTCTCATAGGAACGAAGGCCACCCCGCCCAGATCCTCCTCTACTCTTCCGTTCTTTGATCTTCTCACTCGAATAAGTTCTTGGTATAGATGTGGA
>CAYQCQ010000139.1:0-3036 GCA_964416035.1 uncultured Candidatus Bathyarchaeia archaeon | reverse complement strand
GTCTTCATCAACATTGACAAGCCTTGGCTTCTGGTGAATCCGTCGATCACATGGATGAGTCAAGAGAAGATGATAGTTTGGGACGCGTGCCTCAGCTACTTGTGCATATTCTTTCAAGTCTCAAGGGCGGAGAAGATCAGAGTCAGCTATCAGGATGAAAATCAGAGGGATAAGGAGGTTCTAGCGGAGGGAACTCTCTCAGAGCTCCTCCAGCATGAAATTGATCATTTAGACGGCATACTAGCGATTGACCGAGTTTTGGACGTTCGAACGATATGCACTAGAGAGGAGTATGAGAAGAGGTACGCTCCGAAGAGCGTTTAGTATTATATGGAATCATGTAGAATCGCGCCATGGCAAGGTAGCCATAACTTTCCAAGTGTGCCAGTCATGACGCCTGCTTGCAGTCCAACCACAGCGATTGCATCAAGAGAAGAGCCAACCCTCAATCGTCCTAGTGAGTTTCTTCGCCGGGATAGAAGAACGGCCAAGTAGCAATTTGTGACCACACGCAGTGAGTTGCCCTTTAATAAGCAACCGTACACGAGGAGGGCTGACAACAGAGGACGGACAGGGTTTGTTCGAGGATTACAAGGGCATACCGAGAGAAGCCAGATACCTCATCTACGCAAGTTTCTTACCATCTTTGGCCTTCGGGATGTTTTTCATAGATATCTCCTACTTCCTGACCACCGTGCAAGGGCTATCGGACGTATTCATGGGCACGATCATCATGGTGATGGGAGTCACCACGGTGCTGACGAGCATTCCATTGGGCATAGCGGCTGACAGATATGGTAGGAAGAAATCCCTAATCGCAGGAAACCTCTTGGCAAGTTGCTCCATCGCCATGTTCGCTCTCACGAGGGACTCTGCCACACTGCTACTGTCCGCAACAATGGGAGGAATTTCTCAGGCTGCCTTCAACGCTGCAGGAAATGCGCTCCTAGCCGAGAAGGCCGGAGACACGAACAGAACTTCGGCATTCTCTCTCTACTCCTTCGTCAGCAGTATTGCTTCCGGGCTGGGTAGCTTCATGATTCCGTTAACACTCACCTTGGAAACTTTCGGACTTCACGGCAAAGATGCTCACGTCGCACTCTACGTCTCTTTGGGTGCGCTCAGCTCGTTGTCCACTCTTCTAATGCTCAAGGTAAGTGAGTCGATGCATTCGCGCAGATCAGGGAGAAAGAGAGGTGTCCTATCGAGGAAATCTATCAAAATCCTAGCTAAGTACATAGTACCCAGCTCGATAGTCGCTTTCGGCGCTGGCATGGTTGTGCCGCTAATGACACGGTGGCTATATCTCAAATACGGGGCTCCGGATGCGGTGAGCGCCCCCATTCTCGGGACCTCAAGCTTCTTGATTGCGTTCGCAGTTTTGACCGTCCCGGCCTTGGCAAGAAGATTAGGTGTTGTGAAGTCGATCGTCTTCACTCAGGGCGTGTCAACGTTCTTCATGTTCGCGACGCCGCTTTCTCCGAACTACCTTGTTGCGAGTACGATCTATGTTGTCAGAAGTTTTCTGATGAACATGTCCAGTCCCCTGCAGCAATCGTTGATCATGGGCTTGGTGGCTGAGGATGAGAGAGGGGCTGCGTCAGGGATTAATGCTGCGCTTTGGACGCTGCCGAATTCTATGAGCACGACGATCGGCGCAGCCTTGATGGGGGCAGGAATGTTGGCGGCACCATTCTACTTGGCGACTCTCCTGTACTTTGTTTCCATAACCATATTCTGGCTCGTCTTCGGAAAGATGAAACTGCCAAAATAGAAGACTCTTGATAGAGACTTCTTGTTTCGAAGCGGATTCTCTCATTTACACTATGTAGCATTGATGCCTAGCTACTGTTGCTCTGTCAATCGGATAAGGCTGGTTGATTGAATAGGATCTAAAGGCCGAAACAAGAAATATTCCAAGAGACAGGCGTAGCAAAGGTTCAAAGGATTCTGACAAGCGCTCTGAATGATAAAGGCGCCTCTACGGTGCCACTGCTCTTGACCTGAGTTTAGGTAGAATATGGCTTCTCACCCATTGAACTCCCGCGCCGGAGAGCCCATATCTTCCGCTTTCAACGATCAACTTTCCGTCTTTTTTCATTTCGCTCGCCCTTGCCCTGACAACGTGCGCTTTGGTAGTCTTCCAACTGGAGCTGAGGAGACTGCTAAGCTCCTCATATGAGAGTTGGTTTGGGTGATGGGCGAAGAGCATTATAGCCACCGCCTCCGCCGCCGTCACTTTGTCTGCAGGAATGACTAGGTGGGGTTTGCCGTCCGGGGTTCGTTCAATGATACCTTCCAGCTCTGTTCCGACTTGGATCTGAGGAGCGAGTCGGACCGCTCCCAGTTGCTCTTGCGGGATCGTTGATGATACGATCTGCGATAGAGGGAGCTGCTCCACCAACTGTTCGAACCTTTCTTTCACGTATTCGTAATCTCCTTCCAGTTCTATCTCTGAACCGTCAGCACGTCGAATCCTGAACCTAAGCCTTCGCTCACCTGACATCTTTAGCCCACGGAAGAATAATCGATCTCTGAAGTTATCTCTCTTTTGAAAGACCCGCCTAAAGGAGGAGAAAGGGGCTTAGTCTCTTCCCCTTCTGAGCACTTTCCCGGGAAGGACCTTTCTATGCCTCTTTCCTTCGATCACCACTCTGCCGTTCACGATCACGTACTTAATCCCTTTAGGATATTGGTGCGGGTTCATGTAGGTGGCTTTGTCTTCGACCGTGTGTTCGTCGAAGATTACTAGGTCGGCCCAGTTTCCTACTCTTACCAGTCCTCTGTTCCACAGACCTGTCTTCCGAGCCGGCAGGGAAGTCATTTTTCTGATCGCTTCCGGCAGAGAAAGCAGCGCTTCCTCTCGCACGTATTTGCCAAGGACGCATACGAAGGTGCCGTAGCTTCTTGGATGCGGCTTTGCCTTTCCGAGCAGTCCGTATGGAGCCTGAGCTGAGGCATCTGAGCCGATCATCGAGAATTCGCTTCGCAGCACTTTTCTCATGTCGTTCTCGTTTATCATGAACGTCACGATTC
>CAYQCQ010000138.1:0-3061 GCA_964416035.1 uncultured Candidatus Bathyarchaeia archaeon | reverse complement strand
GAAAACGCTCTGTCGGCAAAGAAACAGGAGATAAGAGAGCGGGTTTGGTCACTTATGGAACGGGAAGGCGTGGCGAGATTTCCCAGGCCGATCTGGGGTAGAATACCGAACTTTGAAGGAGCCGCAGATGCGGCTGAGAGGCTTCGGACGCTGGCAACTTTTGTGGAAGCCCGTGTCGTGAAGGTTAACCCTGACACGCCCCAGAAGCATGTGAGAGAGCACGTGTTAAGGCAGGGGAAAAGGCTCTTGGTCCCGACTCCTCGCCTGAGGAAAGGGTTTCTACTGATCGATCCCGTCGGGAGCCCTAGTATAGATGTTGGTTACGCGGCGACGATAAGAGGGTCTTGGAAATATGGAAAGCCTGTAACCCTCAACGATTTACCGAAAGTCGATCTTGTAGTTGCTGGGTCGGTCGCTGTCTCGAAAAGTGGTGTGAGACTGGGAAAAGGCGGAGGATACAGTGAGATAGAGTATGGCATTCTAAGGGAACTCCAGCTAGTAGATGAGGAAACGAATATTGTGACGACTATCCATGACCTACAGATAGTTCAGAACGTGCCAGAAAGCGAACACGACCTCTCAGTAGACAGGATTATGACACCCACCCAAGTCATCAATACGTTCAGAAAAAGATCGAAACCAAGAGGGATCTTATGGGACAGGGTAACCGATCAAATGCTCGAAGAGATTCCTATCTTGAAAGAGCTGGCGGACCGAAAAAGAAGATAGATCAGAGCGCAAAAATTAGAACCTAACCAGCACTGAAAGGTTTAGAGAACACGTAAGACTCATCTTGTGCGGCTTTCCATCAGAAACACGCTGGCTTGACTACTTGTCGGGGATGGCTTACCGGACGCCAATATCAGTAAGAGAAATGCGATGGTTCCCAAGGTTGCTCTGAGAACCCAAGCGGGAGTGAACGAGCCGTATGTGTCGATCAGGAACCCAGTGAGAGTTGTCCATATCGAACTGACTCCGTGAGAGATGGTGAAGTATAGACCGAATAGGACATCTCTCTGGCGAGGCGTGGAAATGGAGGCAAGATGTGCTTGCAGTAGGCTACCGCAGGAGAACGATGTGGCCCCTATTATGAATAGGTGAGGTATAAGCAAGAAGTTGAATGAACTGTAGGCCGTTAGGAGAAGAATTAGCAGAGACCCTCCACCTATGACCGGAGTCGCTGTTCTCAAGTTGCCGAACCTGTGTGCGAGGCGACCAACGACTAAAGTTCCTATTACTCCCCCGACCACCGAGATGGAGTATATTACGCTCATCTCTAGGCTTTCCACGTTTAGGCCGAGTCTCAGAAAGAGCGGTGCGTAGGTGATTATGACTCCCATGCCTGTTCCGCCTACCGCAAAGGACTCAGCCGCCACTATGAGCATTGCACCCCTAATGCGAACCGCTGATTTCATGTCCTCCCACAGGTTCGCTCTTTCTATCTTCTGAATCGATCGTGAAGCTGATTCTTCGCCTCTGAGATAGTAGAGAATAGATAACCCTGCCATCAGCGGAATGACTGCAAGGAGATATGTGGCTTGACGCCACCCGAAAGATATGGCAACTATCGACAAGAGCACGGGACTGACCATGTTCCCGATGTACCCCAAACCATAATGGGTCGATAATGCCCTAGGCACCCTTTCTCGAGGGAATCTCTGAGTTATTATTGATGCGCCAACGGGATGTTGAGCAGCCTGACCGACACCGCTGGCAACGTTCCCCAAGACCAACTCTGTGAATCTGTGAGAGGCCCCCATCGCGAAAGTTCCAATTGACATCAGGATATTGCCAAATCCCAGTAGAACCCTCTTAGAAACACTGCGGCTGAGCAAACTCCACAGCATCTGGAGGAAGCCAGATACAATACTGCTGGCTCCAGACATAACGCCTAGCTGCGTATAGTTGAGATTGAGATCTGACATGATGTCTGGATAAAGGACGGAGAAGCCAACGCAGAAATGCTGGGCAAGATGTGACGATGTGATCGCTGAGAGGACACCTTTCTCTGATCTTCCCTGTCCCTTGGAATTCATCATCGTTCTCAGCTCTCTAGCATTAGGTGAAACTCTGAATCGACCTAGGCCTTTGATTTAAGCCGTTGCATTCTATATGCTGTTCCAAGAAGCTGCTACGAAACGAGGTTTATCGCCGCATTTCGTGGATTTTGCTTCCGGCAATTGAGTTGAGGAGAGCTCTGCCGACATCCGATGATTGAGCAGGTGACTAGTCATTAGCTTGCGCCAATGATGTTCTGTCAAATATGATTCAGAGGGATTTTCAAGACGCAAGGCTTAAGCGAACTGGTTCGCAAGTGTTACTACAAGCGTCTCGGGCCCGTCGTCTAGTCTGGTTTGGACGTCGCCCTCACAGCTCTACCCGAGGAAACGGCGAAGGTCCCCGGTTCGAATCCGGGCGGGCCCACTTCGTTTTTTAAGTGAATCGAAGCCTGTAGTGTAAGATCGCAACTGTATCTTGAATCACTAATGACGGAACCTCGTGTGGACATGAAGTCAAAAGATGAGCAATGAGAAGGGTTCTAGTTGCTAAGGATCGAACTGAATGGATTGACGAAAAAGTTTGGGCCCCTCACAGCGGTAGATCACCTAGACTTGGCAATTGAGGGAGGAGAGATCTTTGGCCTCCTAGGTCCGAATGGTGCCGGCAAGACAACAACAGTCCGCATGTTGGCATGCCTAATCTCTTCTTCAGAGGGCTCAGCTAGAGTCGGCGGATATGACATAGCCAAGGAGTCGATGAAAGTGAGGGGAATAGTTGGAGTACTAACCGAAAACCCGAGCCTCTATGAAAGGCTAACCGTGCATGAGAATATGGACTTCTTCGCAGAAGTCTACGGTCTCTCTGATGCTCAGGAAAGACAAGATCGGATCAAGGAACTGCTCGATTTTTTTCAATTGTGGGATCGGAGAAACGACAAAGTAGGAAAGCTCTCAAAAGGAATGAAACAGAAGCTCGCGATTGCTCGAACACTAGTACACAAGCCACCTATCCTATTGTTGGATGAGCCCACTTCTGGCCTTGACCCGGAGTCGGCAAAGGG
>CAYQCQ010000137.1:0-3075 GCA_964416035.1 uncultured Candidatus Bathyarchaeia archaeon | reverse complement strand
TTCTCGCTTTTGGCGAAGTCTCATGACACACCTATAGAGGCAATGAAGAGTGAGAAAGGGATCGTCTACGGAGTGCAGTTCCATCCGGAACGCCATGACGAAGCTCATCCGGCTGGAGAAGTGATCCTAACGAATTTCTCGAAACTTGCCAAGAGGTAGAGAGACCAATCGCCTTCAACGCATCCTCTCGTTCACAAGTCCCCGTCTCCAGCAACCAGGTACCTTTGTTCTTCAAGGGCTTCAAGCCTAGGACCAACGAACCGTCGAGTGTGTCTGGACCTTCGGACGCACCTTCATCAATGTTCGTCGCATAAGTATGGCGCCAACTTTAACGTGGCTTCCCGGCAAACAAGCTTATCTTTGACATCCGTTGCTCCCTGTGTAGCGGGGGTTCCCGAGACCCCGGGTCATCAAGGGCGGGAGTCAGGTCAAAGGGGCAGGACCATCTAAGTGGAAGATGGTGTTAGACTTAAGATCGACCTGATGTGAGATCCTGTGGCACAGGCCTTCATGGGTTCGAATCCCATCCCCCGCACCATTGAAAAAAGTTTCAATGTTCGTCTTTGGCTTGTTGTAGAACGTATGGAAACTCGGCCGAGCTTTGACAGTGTGGAGGCCGGGGCTCCTTCCGGGATATGAAGGTGCAATTGAGGGATTCATAGTGATCAGTCTAGTCCGCACCCTGACGTTTCCAAGGTTTCGCAAAAGCTTAGTTACTGGGGAGTCACGTTCCTTGGGCAAGTAACCCTCGAGACCTACGCGGCCTAACTGTAGATGAACAAATCCATAGATAGAGAACGCATGAGAACCACTTCTCAGAGTAACAGAACTTTCGAAGATAAGACTGAAATAATCAGATTGTAACCCTTTGTCGAACGGAAGATGAGGCGTATCTCTACCCTTATTTTGATCATTCTTATCTCTACTTCCCTGTCTGTCTCCACTCGCACGGTTACTTGTGACACAAGTTACCTCAAGCTTCTCGAATATCATGACGCGGGTAGAGCTTGGAACATAATAGACGATCTGGCTGGAGATCGTTTTGAAGGAAGGTTGGCCGGTACACAACGCGCTGAATTAGCGTCGGAGTTCATCGCAAGCCACTTTGACTCCATGAGATTGAAGCCCGCGGGCGCGGATGGAACCTACAGATCGAAATTCCCGACGCCGATGTGGCAGCTTACCCAGATACCCAAGCTAGAGCTAGTTGAGCTGGGCGACAGTGTCTTGCAGACTTTCGAGTATCGGAAAGATTTCGCTATTCAACCGGGAAGCGGTTCAGGAAATTTTTCGGCCGAAGTTGTGTTTTCTGGTTACGGAATAACCACGAGAGACTTTGCCTACGACGACTATGCCGAGGTCTCAGTTCAAGGAAAGATCATGCTCGTAATCGTCGGAACGCCGCCCGATGATCAGTTCAAACAGGGCAATTACGGGACTTGGAGTTCAAAGGCTGATAACGCACTGAAACATGGCGCTGCTGGCCTAATTCTAGTCGACAGTCCGGCTGCACCGACTCCGAACTATATCGAAAGATGGAGCGGAGGGCGAACAGTCTACCAGAAGCTTGCGATACTCTGGGGAACTATCGAGATGGCTGACACATTACTCAAGGACCGCGGCATGACATTATCGTCTATTCAGCGACTAATCAATCAGGATCTGAAGCCGCAATCCTTTCCCACCAATAGGCAACTAAGGATATCAGTGCAAGTGAGCTTCACGGAGAACGCGAGCGCCTACAATGTTCTTGGATTCATTCCCGGTTCCGACCCAACCTCAAAGAGGGTAGTCATCGTAGGCGCGCATTACGACCACTTAGGGAAAGACGCTGATGGAAAGATCTTCCGCGGAGCGAACGATGACGCTTCAGGGGTGGCAGTCATGATGGAGATCGCCCATGTCTTCTCGATTGCGGCGAAACCAACCTGCTCACTGCTCTTTGCTGCTTGGGGTGGAGAGGAGGAAGGAACTCTCGGGTCGTATGCCTACGCAAACCACCCCTGCTTCCCTCTCACAGAAACCATAGCCTATCTCAACCTTGACATGGTCGGATATGGAAGACAACTTGTCTGCCAGATCTCTGAGGCGCACAAGACCCTCAGAACAGTCCTGGCCGAAAGCGTCGAACAGCTTCGCGTTTCAATTGATATCGAGAAATATTCCGGGGGCAGTGACCATGTTCTGTTCGAAAGGAATATGGTTCCGAACCTAATGTTCATCTACTCGCCTGATGAGGTGTACCATACTCCGAAGGATACTGCTGACCGCATATCGAGAAAGAACCTGCTTGAGACAGCCAGACTGACTGCTCTGATAGCTTTGAGACTCTCTGAGGCCTCAGTGGCAACAATCACATCAACTGTACTTGTATCCATCACTACGACAAGAAAGGCCATCACAACAGAAGTGACCTCTTCATCCCCAGTCCTCAGAACCACAACGGTGCTCAAAACTGATACTCGAAAGACAACATCCATGCAGTTGTCTACTTGGGTACTTGCACCTGATACTCTAACGATTTTGGCCATCACACTAACCCTTGTCGCAGCTGCCGGAGCCCTCTACTTCATGAGGAGGAGAAAACAAGAATTACGTGTCGATTTCTTTGCAAGCGGCGCAGGTTATTTCAAATCTTGTCTAGCCATTGGAAATAGGTGGGGCACCTAGGTGGGCTTTGCTTCTTGAGTCCTCTTCGGAGGTCTTCCTCGACGCTTACCTCTTTTCCCCGGCGGGCGACCACGCTTCTTCGGAACCGTCGTAACGATAGCCAGGGCCAGATCTCTGGTCTTAGTCCTTATTTGATCAGGAAGATTGTTTATTGCATTTCTCAGGTTTTCGGCAGAGGACAAGACGCCAGCAATCGATTCGGAAGCCTTCCTTCTTGGCATATAATCATCCCTTTAACCAATGAATGCCGCTCGGTATAAAACATTTCGCTGAAATTCTTTGTGACTTGTGGCCCTATCGTGTGAACTCAGCGCATGATTTCTACCCTTTTCTCTCATCGAACTGAGCCGATCTCGTCAATATGGAGAATAGAGTCTCAAATAGTCTGAGAGATAAGGCTATTTG
>CAYQCQ010000136.1:0-3088 GCA_964416035.1 uncultured Candidatus Bathyarchaeia archaeon | reverse complement strand
TAGAACAAGAGCGTGAAAATCCGTAACAATCCTGACCTTTTGGGAAGAAGCAAGACCCTGTGGGAAAACCTTGCGGGGGCCAAGAAGAAGAAATGAAGAGGAGAAAGACCTACCTGTGCCCTATCACTGGATGCGGTTTGTAGGGCGCCTCTAGGCGATGGACGTCATCCAGTCCAAGGCGTACATTCAGGGCTTCAACAGCTTCCTCTATATGCTGCTCCTTCGTCGCTCCAACTATCGGAGCCACCACTCCTTTATGAAGCAGCCAAGCAAGTGCGACTTGAGATGGCGTCACACCTTTTTCCTTAGCAACCCTCACGACTTCTTCTAAGACGTCAAAGTCTTCAGGTTTGAAAAACCGCTCCGCAAGATTTCGATCAGTGTGATAGCGTACTGAGTCTGGAGTTTCTCCACGAGCGTATTTGCCTGTAAGGAAGCCTCTCGCCAAAGGGCTCCAAGGGATCAGTCCAATTCCCTGATCTTGGCAGAGGGGGATCATCTCCCGCTCCTCCTCTCGGTAGCAGAGGTTGTAGTGGTTCTGCATGCTGATGAAGCGGCTGAGGCCTAGTCTGTCGGAGGTCCACAGGGCTTTTGAGAACTGCCATGCATACATGCTGGACGCTCCAATATATCGCGTCTTTCCTGCTTTGACCAAATCGTCCAGAGCATGGAGCGTCTCATCGATCGGCGTCTCATAGTCCCAACGATGGATCTGGTACAGATCCACATAATCCACGCTAAGCCGCTTCAAGGATCCCTCCATCTGCTGCATGATGTGACGGCGAGAGAGGCCTCGGTCGTTCGGTTTCTCGCTCATCGGGAACCAGACCTTGGTGGCAATAACCAAATCATTTCTTCTCTCTTTGATGACCTCTCCAAGTATCTCCTCTGAACGCCCACGCGAATAGGAGTTCGCCGTATCAAAGAACGTAACTCCCAGATCGATGGCTCTCTCAATTATGGGTCTTGCTCTGTCGATCTCAAGCATCCACTCTGCCGAGTTTCCGAAAGACCAGCAACCAAGGCAGATCCGAGACACTTTGAGGCCGCATTTTCCCAGACTGACACACTCCATAAAGATCTCCTAGTCTCATTACCAAGTTTCCAGTGCTACCTTGGTTGTTATAAAGATTGGAGGGGCCAAGCTGCATCAAACCCGCGGTGCAAATAGGTCTTCTCAGGGCCAACCCCAAAAGGCGTACCTTTCTCCTTTCCCCTTCGACAGATAACAGATAAGAAAGCTTCATACATGCCTGAACTTTCGCGCGCGCCTGCGAAAAGCAAGGGGATGATGCGCTGGTACGTTTCTCGTGTCATCGCATCATCGCAATTAATCTTAAACTGATTGCCGATCTAACATAACCGTGGTTGAGTAGAGAGAATGAGCAGTGCTCTGGAGTTGATTGGAAACACTCCTATTGTAAGGCTTGGGAGAGTGGCCTCAGGCATCGATGCTAATGTGTATGCGAAGTGTGAGTTCCTAAATCCGAGTGGAAGTATCAAGGATCGGATGGCTTTGAGAATGATCGAGGAGGCTGAAAGAAGTGAGAAGCTTAGTAAAGGGGGCACAATCATCGACGCCACGAGCGGCAACACAGGCCCCGCATTGGCATTCGTCGGGTCTATGAAAAGCTACAGGGTCAGGCTATTCATACCTGCCCAATGGGCAGGAGAATACAATCCCCAGAATAGAGTTAGGATAATGGAGTGTTTTGGAGCTGAGGTTGAAGCGTTCTCAACAAAGGGGCATGAGAGCCTCTTGGACGGGCTCTCCCCCAGTGAAACGTCAGCGGCCGTGTTTGCTGTTGGTATGAAGAAGTGCTATGACTTGGAGAGGAGCGATCCCATGGTCTGGTGGGCTAACCAAAGCTGCAATCCCGACAATGTGCTAGCCCATAGACAGACCACTGGAAAGGAGATACTCGAACAGTTAGATAACAAGATCCATGCATGGGTAGCTTCCATCGGAACTGGTGGAACTATACTCGGAGTCGCCGAGGCATTGCGGGAGAAGATTGGAGACGTAAGAGTCGTCGGCTTAGAGCCCGAGGATGCCCGAGTTACAGAGTGGTACAAATCTGGCTCTATGCACAAGTACCTAACAGCTCTTGGGTTGCCTCGCATGAAGCCTCTGGTAGATGTGATGTTGGAGAAGGACCTGCCTGACGAGGTTTGGACAGTCAAAGATGATGATGCTAGGGAGATGATGAACAGGTTGTGCCGTGAGGAAGGGCTTTTCTGCGGAATGTCCTCTGGCGCAAACGTCTATGCCGCCCTGAAGGTTGCCAAAAAGCTTGGAACAGGTGTGAACGTCGTAACCGTTTTGGTAGACAGGAGGGATCGCTACTTTCCAGAGTATCCAAACGAGCATTATGTGATCTAGCGATTGAAGCGTATCGTGTCACAGTGAATAATGGAGGCAAAGGCTGGCTTGTTTGCTGTTCCCAAGACCAAAGTAGCGATTGTGAAGGGAACAACTCCCCTTGACATGACTGTCAAAGCCCTAGAAATGGTAGATGCAGATGAAGTTCTCTCTAAGGAAAAGCCCATTTTGATAAAGCCCAACTACATAAACGCTAGGCATCCGTCAACAGGAATCACGACTGACAGCAGAGTCGTCGAAGGTGCAGTCAAATTCTTGAGGCAGCATCAAGCGAAAGAGATCATTATCGGTGAGGGAAGCGGGTTTGCAGATACCTTCGAAGCCTTCAGAGTCGCTGGCATTGACGATGTCGCAGAGAGATGGAAGGTAAGAATGGTTGACCTCAACAAGGATCAATTCATTGAGGTTAGACCCCAAAATCCCCTAGCTCTGAAGAAGGTGAAGATAGCCAAAACCGCTCTTGAAAGCACTATTGTCAGCGTTCCGAAACTCAAGCCCCACAGGATAGCTGGCGTAACATTGAGTCTGAAAAACATGATGGGAGCAGTAACCCCGAAAGGATCAATACACAACCATTTGAGCCAGAAGATCGTTGATCTGGCTTCAATCATAAAACCAAGCGTAGCAGTCATAGACGGAATAATCGCTGGCGAAGGGCACGAAACAAGTGGAAACCCCGTAGAAATGAATCTAGTCATCGCAGGA
>CAYQCQ010000135.1:0-3282 GCA_964416035.1 uncultured Candidatus Bathyarchaeia archaeon | reverse complement strand
TGGATTGCACTCGCGCTGGTGGCGCTCTTTCGCGAGAATCTCAAGATTCTTCTAGAAAGCAATTCTAGAGGCCGCTTGCTATTGGGAACTGGTGTATGCTCTTTTGCGGCTCTAATGAGCGACAGCATGGCAGGAAACCTCATCTTCATCTACGCAGTAGGTTGGGTTGTTCCTCTGCGAAGCGTGTTGAACGCAGTGGAAAGTCTCGGGATGTTCTGGGTCAAGCTTGGGATACCAAAACTGCCATTCACAGGAATGACGGCATTGTTCATGGGCGCCCTGATAGTCATGGCAATAGAGAGGACCATTATGACAGTGATAAGCACACTGATCGGAAGCGCTCTACTCCGTCTCCTCGGAAAAGGAAGATACCTGATCTCAAGCTGACGCAAGTTGCATTCCAAGATAGTCTCGCAGTCAAGTTCCTTGATCTTACGGCGTCTCAATCGCGCTTCTTCGGAAGAAAGGTAGATTAGTCTCTTCAATAAGACCAAAACGAGAGGCGAGACCTCATATGGTTGCAGACATAGTGTGCAAGATGGAAGTAGATGAGAAGACTGCAAAGTGGAAGTCTGAATACAAAGGCAAGACCTACTACTTCTGTGCCCAGATGTGTAAGCAGAAGTTTGACAGGAATCCAGAGCAGTACATCAAGCCTGAATAGACCAAGCTATGGTGCGGAATCACTAGACAGGTCAATTAATCTCTCGCGACCTATCCAATGATCTTGGGAATACTGTTTTGAAGGCCACCGCAGTCGCCCACCCAATACAAGGACTCATAAAGTATCATGGATTGAAGGACGCGGCACAACGGATTCCGTTTCACGACTCGATCTCTGTCTGTTCAGAGGCTCTTGAAACAGTAACCACCGTTGAATTTGATGACGGCCTTTCCGATGATGTGGTTGAGATCAACCAAAAGGTCGCAACGAAGACGGAAAAGAGAAGGGCCCAAATCGTTCTTGATTTTCTCAGAGCTAGGAAAGGCCTAAGAACATGCGCTAGAGTGTCGTCGATGAACCGTCTGACGACTGGCAAAGGGCTCGGATTTTCGGCATCTGCCTTTGCGTCCATAGGCGTCGCGGCGAGCCATGCATTGAACTTGAAACTAGACCCGATCTCTCTGTCAGAAGCCGTCAGGTTAGGAGCAGGCTCGGCGACAAGAAGCCTGGCGGGCGGATTCGCCATATGGTACGCAAACAATCAAGGAAGATCATACGCGGAGCAAATAGCTGCACCCGGCGATCTAGATCTTGAGATGATAATTGTTCCAGTCCATTCACCAGCAAGAACCGATGAGGCTCACAGAGATGTTGTTACCTCTCCTCTCTTCTCTGCAAGGTTGCAGTACATTGACTCCATGATCGCCACGATGAGACAAGCATTGTCTCGAAAAGACGTGCCCACCGTCTGCCAACTGGCCGAAGAGGATACACTCAACCTCCACGCCATCACGATGACCTCAAAATCGCGGATGGTTCTCTGGGAGCCACAGACATTGATAGTTCTCCGAGAAGTCCTCCGACTGAGAGAGAAGGGCGTGCCGTGCTGGTATTCAATGGATACGGGACCATCCGTCTTCGTAAACACCCTCGGACAATACGCAGACGAAGTTCAAGGATCGATAGAGGAACTAGGTGTCGGACCTGTGATTAGAAGCCGAGTTGGAGGACCACCAAGAATCACATATGAGAGCTGATATCGACCGATATCTGAGCTGCCGTCCTTGGTCCCAATCCAGAACTCGCCAAACTCACGTTTGAGGCGGGCAATCCTCCAGACTTGTGTAATCAAGACTGCTAAGTGCTATTCACTCTGAGAAAGTTGAGGCTGAAGAGCTCAATTCCGGCCTCCTTGCACGCCAAAGGAAGACCAACATCAAAATCATAGCATACGATCAGCTTTCTAACAGATTTCTTGCCTCTCTGCTCTGCATAACTCCGAGCCAACCTCAACACTTGCCCCACCGCGTCGTCTCTTGCTTTCGTTTCCACTTCCACTATTACGTCTGTCTCTTCTCGGTCTTGTAGAACAATATCCACCAATCCCGCAGGCACCTCAACGCTTGATCCTACGAACTTCATGTCTTTCTCAATGAGGGCTGGATTGTCAGCCAATATCTTCACTATGGAGTTTTCCAATAGGCCGCGATCTTGAAAGTATTCTCTTGGCCCGAGATTCAGGATCCTATCAAGAGAGGATTCCACATCAAAATAGGCCGTTCCTAGAAGGTGGGGAAAAACAGTTACGGTCGATCCATTCTCTCTCAGAACTACGATCGGAGTATTCGCGGCGTTCAGTAACTTTGATCCTGAGAGAGGAAGTACCTTTCCTCCAGAGCTAACTATTCGACCTCTTATCTGCGGAGGAATATTCCGGATTTCGTCAATCAGCTGACGCACTTGTTCTGCCGTAAGCTTATCAACGTCAAACTCCTCCAAACCTGTTTTCCACTTTAGGGCGATCGCTTGCATTCGTTGTCTTACGGCATCCAAGCTCGCCTTATAGTGCGTGTTTGGCCTAAAGTACAGTTCGATCTTGTACAACGGGCAACTCAGCTTCTGATCGATGGAAGGAGTGGTTTGATCGTTGGTTAGAATCTTGCTTCGCTTCATATATGTAGGCCCAAAGCGGATAGGGAAAAGGGCGAGTTCTGTGCACTACCTATACGCCACGAACTCCTTGCCGAGTAGCTCTCGGGCTACTATGATCTTCATCATTTCGTTCGAGCCCTCGGCCCACATGTAGGATCTTGCTCCTCTCAGCCCCGCCTCTATCGGGCATTCCGTAGTGTATCCATATGCTCCATACCATTGAAGAACATCGTTCAAGGTTTCGAACGCCCATTGAGGTGACAGCATCTTGGCCTCAGCTATTGCCTTCGATACTTCGAACCGAGAATACTTCTTTTCTTTGATCTCTTTTCCCAGCATCCAGAGCCCTCTATAGCCAAGAAGCCTTGCTGCATCGACCTTCGCGTAGTCCTCTGCAAGTTTGAACTGTATCCCTTCATACCGGCCTATCGGTTGGCCAAAGGCTTTCCTCTGCTTAATGTATTCCATGCCTTGCTCCAAGGCAGACATGGCTGCTCCTGCGCAAACCACCGCAATGATGGCTCTGGCGTAGTCGAAACCCTCCATCGCAATGTAGAATCCTCTATTCTCCTCACCGACTAGATTTGAGGCAGGCACTCGAACATTATCCATCTTGAATCCTCCTGTTGAGATACCGCGTCTTCCCATCTCTTCCAAGACGGTGTGGCTGACTCCAGGAGTACCTT
>CAYQCQ010000134.1:0-3327 GCA_964416035.1 uncultured Candidatus Bathyarchaeia archaeon | reverse complement strand
ACGTGCTCATCGTGTCCGCTGTGCCAGCTGGACTTGTAATAGCTCTGCTGCTCGTTTTAGGGATAAGTAAGCCTGCCGCAGCTACTATCGGCACTATCAATAAGGTAACCTTGTTTCCGGGAATGCCTCCCAAGCTGTGCTTGTCGAAGACCGGCCGCTGGAAACCTATGGTCGACCCGTGATCAACCATAGCTCTCGTAAGAGCCTCAATTTCGTCCATGTTCATTCCGTGGTGCTGCTCGGCGGTGATGAAAGCGGTGATCTCAATCTCGCCTAAGGTCCTGTCAACCACATCCTTGATTATGCAGCTGATCTCTTCGTTTGCAAGCTTCTCGCCGCGCATCTTCTTCTTGATGTATTGAACTGAGGTTGGAGGAGGAAGAAGAGTAACGTCTACTGCGTCTCCGTCAACGATCTCAAGTTCTTTCGCGGTGTCAAGGAAGACTCCGACATCTCCTGGCCCGACAAATGTCTCTGTTGTGTTCACGATTGCTGGAGCCGAGCGTTCGTCCTTCGTCAACCTGACCCTGTCATGTGTCGTTATCCCTAGTTGCTCGGCATCTTTGGCATTCAGAAGAATCAGACGACTTCTAGTGGAGATGTCCACAATTTTTGATCGAAATGTAGGCAAGAAGCATCACTTTACCAAGACTGGATTCGGCCGGAGTTCTCTGACAAGAACTTTACATGAGGCATACAAGTATCTTCCTCCAGAAAGTCTACCTTCGCCTGGCCAGGAGAGTCTTTCTTCCTCGTCTGGCAATGAGCAACGTTAGGACCACCGATATGAGAGCTGCAAGATTCAGCGACAAAGGGTACTTCCAGTTCTCATTCAGGACCTGGAACGAGGACATTACGGCAATTGCCTGGAGGGCGTATGGTTCAAGGAACCTCGCGAAAACGGTCACCCTACCTAGAAATCTAAGGAACAGTGCAGAACCTAAGAGATAGGGTATGAATAGAGATGATGCGAATATGGCTACAACGAGCGCAGCGTACTTCACCATTCTGATAGACAGCAATTTCTCTTCTAATGCGGGGCCAGGAGTCGCTCGGACATAGGCGGTTTCTTGGACAAGATAGACCCACCCGAAGATGAAGAGGAGGGCGGTCCCTGCCAAAGGCAGGAATAGAACGTGAATTGGAAGACTCGTCGTCCCGATCTGAACGAACTCGACCTTGTCTTCTAGACCGTAGGCGGACAGATATTCTACGAAGAGCAGGCTTATGAGGACTGAGGCGAGCGCCAGAAGAAGACCTATTGATAGTCCTCTCAGGGACTTCCACCTGACTACGATCCTTCTGTATCGCTCACTCAATCTGGTCACCTTCACGTGGGGAACTCATGGCTGCACGTAGGGCATTTTATGAGTTCGCACTCTCCCCTGGTTGATGATGGGCAGCCACCGCACGCGAAGGCTCGTGCATACGTTATGTCAAATCGCCTTCTGCATTTCGGACATACAACAATCCTCTTTGCCACGTGAAACCACGACTACGAGTAGGAACGACTAGACGGAACCATTCGCTATTAAGAGTAGCGGAGTTTTGATGGCAGCTCTATGATCCTAACCCAATGCGTTCAGTACTTGGTTTCTCCGGGGCGAAGGATCGAGATATGCTGAAAGGAGCTTCTCTCTGTGGCTCCATGCCAATGCAGTTCCCCACGAGGAATGAATACTGCGACGTCCGGTGTCACGGTCTTCTGTTCGTTTTCGGTTGCTACTATTCCTTCACCTGCGAGGATGTACAACACTTGATCGTACGTGTGTCTGTGCGGCCTGTTTCTGACACCTGGAGGAAAGGTGATTATGTCGAGCTTCAGGTCGTTTGCTCCGGTGGACTCGTTTACGAGTGATTTTGATTCAACCGTTCCAACGAAGATTCCTCCGGAGCGTTTCTTAGAAGGGATAGAATCAATCTTGATGATCTTCATCTTGGGCCACCAACATGTGACGGTGATGCTTTTTGCTTGGGCCTTGATTCTTAATAATGTTCTGAAACCGTTTTGGGCATCAGGTATGAGTTGCACTTTTACAATGCTATTAAGGGCCGATGGTCAAAGTATACTTCATGATTCGAATAGGGCTCATCGGGAAGACTAACACTGGGAAGACCACATTCTTCAATGCTGCTACCCTTCAATCTGCCAAGATCTCAACATATCCTTTCACAACAAGAAGGCGGAACGTTGGTATCGCCCAGGTGCAAACGCTCTGTGCCTGTCGAGAGTTAGGAGTGAGGGACAACCCAGTGAACTCTAGATGCATTGATGGTTGGCGGTTCATCCCTGTTGAACTGATAGATCTGCCAGGGTTGATCAAAGGGGCTTGGACAGGGAAGGGACTGGGCAACCAGTTTCTGAATGTGGCTGCACAGGCCGACGCGTTATTGCATATTGTTGATGCCTCAGGCGGGGTTGATGCCGAAGGAAGAATATCGAAGCCGGGGATGGGAAACCCAGTCCTCGACATCTATGACATTGAAGAGGAACTGGTAATGTGGTTTGCAGCTACAATCCAGAGAACCTTGAAAAGAGTTGCAAAACGCATGACAAGGACACGTGCTACGACCGAAGAGGCATTCAGCGAGGAGCTAACAGGTCTAAAGGTGAAGCCCGAACAGGTCAGAGAGGCTCTCGAAGGAACAGATCTTGAGTCAAAAGGCACTAGCAAATGGACAGAGAAAGATGTGAGAGACTTCGGTCAGAAGATAAGGATCCTTTCAAAGCCTACTCTCATAATCGCGAACAAGATGGACGTTCGATTCGCGGAGAAGTTCCTTGGAAAGATTGCAGAGCAGTTCAAAGGATCAGCAGTCGTCCCATGCTGCAGTGAAGCAGAACTTGCGCTGCGAAGGGCAGAGCAGAAGGGATTCATTGAGTATGTTCCCGGTGAAGAGGGGTTCAAGGTTGTTAATCGAAACGGACTGACTAAGGAGCAGCTATGGGCACTGAACTACGTTCAACAGAGAGTGCTTTCGAAATGGCTGCGCACAGGAGTGCAATTTGCACTCAACATGTGCGTCTTCAAGCTTCTCGGTATGAACTCGGTGTACCCTGTCGAGAACGAGAAGGAGCTATCCGACAAGAAGGGGCGCGTTCTCCCCGATGTCTTTTTGGTCTCGCAAACAGCAACTGCCAGAGAATTGGCTGAACAGATCCATTCAGATCTGGCGAGGACCATGCTCTACGCCCTTGACGCCCGAACGGGGGTCAGGCTACCAACTGACTACGTTCTCCGCGACAGGGATATCGTTAAGATAGTCAGCATAGCTCGGAGGAAGTAGTCCCGACCAACTCGTGGCATCTGTAGATGTCTATCCACA
>CAYQCQ010000133.1:0-3345 GCA_964416035.1 uncultured Candidatus Bathyarchaeia archaeon | reverse complement strand
CTACCGCCTTCGAGATCTTTCGAGGCGATGATAGGGAGGAGCCTCCGAACTTGACCACCAGACGGGAAACATTTTTTATAGTCTTAGCTCTCACGAGATTTCACCTGAGAAGCCACGCCGAACACGTTGCGGCTCATAGCCGCAGATCCGGCTGGCTACTGATAACCGAAATAGAACGCTGCATAGTCACGAGCAGAAATCTGGATTGGTCTCGGACTCAATGTGCAGCGCCTTTCCGCCTTAGGCCGTTGGCCTATCCATATAAGAGTCTATGCGTCGCGACGCGATATGTATGGCCAGATGAGGGTTCCATCAACTTCATGGGCCACCTATCTCTGTTAACTGGTGAAGCATACACCTGAATTGCCGGTTAGACTGACGCGATCTGGACGGATAGCGCGTCGAGTAGGAAATTCCTCAACCTCCTCAACATCTTCATTTGGGACTTCATTCTCGGACCCACGAAGTTCAAATCTCCGATGACTTTCGGAACGAGTTTTGTCTGAAGCGCGGTATGAAAAAGGTAGGTTAGTCGGGAGTTGTCTTCTTCAATCACGAGGTAACTTCACTTACATCACTGGAATGTACGTCAAGTCTCATATCCAATGTGGAGAGCCCATCGAAAGGGAAGACTCTCACCAGAAGGATTCTCTATCGATCATTCCCTCACCGCGAGCGTGATGATGCTTTAGCTCTTCTCCGAACCCTTATCAAGAATCACTGCGACTGGCACGACAATCGCTACCAGAACGACAATCCCGAGGCCTCTAGTAGGAGCGGGCCACACCGACGTTATAGTTGTGGCCTCAGACGTGATTCTTGGGAGGGGAGTTGTCAACGTTATAGCTGTCGTTGCTGTTGGTTCCTTTCTCTCGTAAACTATCTTTCCCGGCGGATTCATTGGCTAGCTCTAGCTTCGATATAATTCAAGTGCTTGGCTCCTAGCGCGCACAATGCTGAAATATCTTGGAATATGATGCCTTGTACTGAACTAGCGAAAGCATGTTGGCCTGAACTTCGGTTGCAAGTATCGCGCAGGCCTCCCTTATGGCGGGGCTTTCAAGATAGAGACAATAATCGAATGGTCCTTACGGAGCCGCCAGTTGGATATTCGGAAACGGTCAGACCTATCGTTTTACTGGTAAATTGGTGCGCGAATCTCACCGCCGGCGCTTCTACTCCTCAGTAGCAACACGACTTCAATGCCATTTGATGGAACTCAGGACTGTCAATCAGCCTTGATTGCGTGACGAACGATCCTCGCACTGATGCCTCCCTGCTAGGAGAGTTACATCAGAGCTTGGATAGAATAGTAGCGCTCATGTTTCTTCAAGTAGCTTGAGAAACTGCTCTCTGGTGATTCTGCTATCTCTGATTATCTTGGATAGCATTCCTCTCCCTAGGTCTTCTCCAGGATGAACTGGAACAACGGTCACTCTTCCATCGGAGTGTTTCATAATGACGTGGCTGCCTCGTTGCCTGACGATTTCGAATCCTATCTTGCTGAGAAGCTTAATGACTTTCTTGGCAGGTGTGGGTCTCAGGCTCACTTGACCGGGACCTCTATGAACTGAACGCCGACGATCTCGATCTTTCCCTCGGGTTTGGTCCCTTCAGTTTCCAAGTATAGCTCGATTGCCTCTTTGATCCTGCTTGTTAGCTGGTCAAGCGTCTTGGCTTGAGTGTGACAACCCGGCAGTTCCGGGACTGAGGCGATGTAGTATCCATCTTGGTCCCTCTCAACCAGCACGCTGAACTTCATTTGTGTCTCCTAGAATTCGAATGCCATGGCCACTATTAAAGCATCACAGGACGAAGGCCCACTTAATGGTCGGTCGACGTACTTACTGATCAAATGCTTGGTCTAACATGGACATTGCTGAAACGCACTGAAGCCCGAAGACGTGACAACCGCAACCTTCACCCCTTTTCTTGCGCATTCCTCGATGGCCTGCGGAACCTTAGGCGCGGGGATCGTGACAATAGCCAAGTCCAGCGGCGCAGGCACCTCGCCGACGGACCGATACGCTCTCAAGCCCAGAACCCGATCAGCGTTCGGGTTGACAGGGTAGACCTCGCCTCTCAAGCCCAGCTCTATGAGGTTCCTGAGCTGAACGTGCCCGAACTTGGCAGGGTTCCTCGACGCGCCGATCACAGCCACACTTCGAGGCTCAAAGACAGAACGCATATCCGTGTCGTGCAACTCACCTGACAAAGGGATCCCCAAACCGACCGTCTAGGGAAGGCACACAAATAACTAGATTTCGCAAATGGTGCAAGGATCGCAGGGATCAGGGGGAAACGGAATGAGTTGCAGACGGTTAAGTCACATGTTGTGTTTGCTTTCTTGCCTTTTCGAGGAGTTGATGGCAATGGTCAAGAGACCAAGAGATTTGAGGAGGAACTGCGAAGAATCATGTAGCTGTTCTGACTCAGCGTTCACTTCTACAAGCCGAGTAGCGCCCTAACAAACGTAACTAACCTGATCGACCTAGTAGGTTTCATCTGACACATTCCAGGAAGCCTGTACAAGGCTAGCTGAGACTATTAGTAGACATTATGAACATGGCTTGAAATACATTAGGGTGAGGTGCCTGACACCTTGGTTCGCAGGTATCGATCAGTTCTAGTGACTGGCGGCGCGGGTTTCATAGGAAGCCATATCGTCGATAGACTGATCTCGGACGGTTACAAAGTTCGAGTCCTAGATAATCTGTCAACAGGACGTTTGGTGAATATTAGAAGACACTTGGGAAAAAGCGGCTTTCACTTCATGAAGGGCGACATGACCAGCCCATCGGTACTCAGAAGAGCCTTGAAAGGGATTGAAGTAGTCTTTCACGAAGCAGCACAAATCAGTGTCAACCAATCAATAGTAGACCCACTCCTCACAAATGAAGTGAACACCACGGGAACGTTGAGGCTTCTCAAAACAAGTGCCGACTACGGAGTGCATAGGCTCATCTATGCATCCTCCTCGTCAATCTACGGGGATTACGGGAGGCAACCGATCAAAGAGGATTCTGTTCCACGGCCCATCTCGCCCTACGCTATATCAAAACTCGCAGCAGAACAGTACTGCATGACCTTCGACAAACTTGACAAACTTGAAACGGTTTGCTTGAGATACTTCAATGTCTATGGCGTGCGGCAACGCTATAACCCTTACAGCGGAGTACTAACAATATTTCTGAACCGATTGCGAAAGAATAAGGCTCCAATCATTTACGGGAATGGAAAACAAACAAGGGATTTTGTAAATGTTCATGATGTTGTTCAAGCAAACCTGCTTGCAATGACCGCGGAGGACGCAGCCGGAGAAGTCTTCAACATAGGTACGGGCCA
>CAYQCQ010000132.1:470-3372 GCA_964416035.1 uncultured Candidatus Bathyarchaeia archaeon | reverse complement strand
GATCAGAACCGCTGAGCTTGGTGACGATGTCTACGGAGAAGACACCACAGTGAACCGTTTGGAGGAGCTTGCCGCCAAGAAGATGGGCAAGGACGCTGCGCTCCTGACAACGAGTGGAACCCAAGCGAACCTCGTGAGCGTGATGAGTCAAACGAAGAGAGGAGATGAGGTCATCTTGGAGGAGGAGGCCCACATGTACTACTATGAGGTTGGCGCCTTCTCAGCTCTGGGCGGGTTGATACCGCGCCTCGTGAGGGGCCATATGGGAGTGATGGCTCCAAAGGATATTGAGGAAGTGCTGAGGCCTCCTAACATTCACTTTCCTCCTACGAGTCTGATTTGTATCGAGAACACGCACAACCGTGCCGGCGGGGCGATATGGTCGCCGTCCCAGATCAAAGCGGTCTCTGATCTTGCTAAGGATCGGGCCTTGAGAGTTCACATGGACGGTGCGAGGATATTCAACGCCGCTGTGGCGTTAGGACTTGACGTACGAGAATTCACCCGGCACGTTGACACGTTGATGTTCTGCCTCTCCAAAGGGTTGAGTGCGCCGATAGGTTCGCTGGTGGTCGGAGAGCGTGAATTTGTCGACCGTGCCAGGAAGTACCGGAAGATGCTGGGAGGAGGCATGAGGCAGGCCGGGGTAATCGCCGCCCCGGGAATAATCGCGATCGAGAAGATGGTTGAACGTCTTAAGGATGATCATGCTAATGCCCGACTGTTGGCCGCAGGGCTGTCAAAGATTGAAGGAATATCCATAGATCCCTCGCGGGTTCAAACGAACATCGTTCTTTATGACGTAGGCGGCCTTGGAGTAGATGGAAAGAGCTGGGTTACCGAACTTGGCAAACGTGGCATAAAGGCCGGCGCGCAAGAGTTAGGGCGCGTGAGGATGGTCACTCACAGGGGTATCGAGAGGGAAGACATCGAACACACATTGACTGTGGCGGAAAATGTGGCCAAGGAGATCCGCCGCAAACGATAATTGATGGAGGCTACGTGAGTAACTTGTCCGTCAACTTCTAGTGCTATATCTCGGTTCCACAGTGGATTGTGTGGGTAAGGTCATGTTTGTCAAGAGGATTGATGGCAGGGACTACACTTTCAGAATGCATTGGGATGCAGCTACTCCTGGATCTCATTACTGGATGATCGTTGAAACGACAGCTAACCCAGAGGCAGACCTACTCCCATCAGAACCAATGCCCGAAGACGTGATCAACAACATTCATGTTGTGCTTGAGAAATATGCGGGGTTCCCAAATGTGCCAGCCCCAGTCTATGAGGATGAGAGGAAGATCGTGCGCTTCAGGATTCGCCTGACCAGGACGCCCAACGGCGCACGTCCTCGTGGAGCTTCTGATTGGATGAAAGGTCTGGAGAGGGCGATTCAAGTCGAGCTGTAGAACTAGGAGTTCCTAGAAGTTTCGAGAGTTATCGATCCTGTCGTTGCGTTTTCGGGAGTTTCCGTAGCGCTAGGAGAACTTCTCGGCGATATGTCAAACGATAAGTACTGGAATGCTCAGGTGAGATTCGTGGAGTTGTGGTTCATATGAGGTTTGTCGTCGGGATGCTGAGCCATGAGACGAACATGTTCAGCTCAGTCAAGACGGAGCTTCGCCACTTTCAAGAACGTTCCCTTTGCTATGGCGAGGAGATGTTCAAGGAGTTCAGGGGCACTAAGACATCTATCGGAGGCGTTATGGATGCAGCAGCAGCGAACAATATTGAGCTGATACCAACCGTTGCCGCGAATGCGACGCCCTCAGGAATCGTCGCCGCTGAGACGTACCGCTCTCTGAAGGAAAGGATCCTCAATGACATCAAGAAAGCCGGAAAGGTTGACGGCGTTGTTGCATTGCTTCATGGATCCATGGTGGCAGAAGGGGTAGGGAACGCTGAAGGGGACTTTTTGCATGCGGTCCGAGAAGTTGTCGGACCCAGGGTTCCGATCGCTTGTACGCTGGATCTTCATGCGACCATTACGAACTTGTTGGTGCAGTCATGTGACTTGCTTTTCGGTCATAACACAAACCCTCACGTTGATTCTTACGAGCGGGCTGTTGAGGCGTGTAACGCCACCGTGGCTATGATCGAAGGAAAGATCAAACCTGTGAAGGATTTGCGTAAGCCTCCCATGATGCCTCCCACAATCAACATGAGAACTACCGAAGGTCCGATGGTGAAAATCTTTGAGAGGGCATATGCCATGGAGCAGAATCTGGCTGTCATCAATGTCAACGTGGCCGGAGGCTTCCCATTTGCAGACACTGAGGAGTCAGGATTCAGCGTAGTAGTCATAACAAACAATGATCGAGATCTGGCTGAGAAATACGCGCAGGAGCTCTCAGATTTCGCTTGGAGCCTTCGAAAGGAGTTCCTGAAGCCACTCACGCCAGTCCCTGAGGCTGTTAGAAGAGCCATGGAGGCGAAGGAGGGACCTGTGATTCTGGCAGACGTCGCAGACAACCCGGGTGGCGGCGGCTCAGGCGATGGAACAGTAGTGCTCAAAACCTTGATCGAGATGGGTGCGAGGAACGTGGGATTTGCATTGATCAAGGATCCTGAAGCAGTAGCCAAAGCCATCGAAGCAGGGGTAGGGGCAAAGATCACGATGAAGGTTGGAGGAAAGACTGATAGTTTTCATGGGCCGCCAGTCGAGGTTACCGGCCGAGTCAAGACGATCACTGATGGAGTATTCGTTCACAAGGGTCCGATGGGAACTGGTTCGAAGGGTGAGGTCGGTCGAAGCGTGGTCTTAGAGGTGGATGGCATCGACCTTATCGTGGCCGAGCGAAAGATGGCGCCGAACGATCCTGAGATATTCAGGAGGCATGGCATCGAACCCACGGAGAAGAAGGTTCTGGTTGTAAAGTCGAGAGGACATTTCAGAGCTGCA
>CAYQCQ010000132.1:0-460 GCA_964416035.1 uncultured Candidatus Bathyarchaeia archaeon | reverse complement strand
GCATACGAGCCTTTCGCCAAGGAGATAATTGAGGTTGACGCACCGGGGGTAGCCAGCCCGAACCTGAAGCAGTTTCCATACAAACATGTTAGGCGGCCAATCTTCCCGCTCGACGATATTTAATCGGGCTTTCCCTTACGTGAAACGGAAGCGGGATCTAAGTTCGATCACCCTATCCGTCTCTTCACTGGCGAACGTAGACCTCGCCTGAGAAAATCCTTCGCTAGTCTCAGTAGCGCAGTTTCCAATCGGACGAGGTCCAGTCCACTACGCTTAGCGTAGGATTTCAGGTCCTTTACTCCCAAGCTCTTAAGGGCCTGCCTGATTAGTGGAGTGGGTTTTGGATCGGCCTTCGGCCATATCACGCGTATGTCTCTAAGGAAGATCGATGTGGTCGTCGGGCCTACGCCTTTCCCAAGCGCCATTATTCTGGCTTCTAGATCCCTGCTGTCGACTGCTA
>CAYQCQ010000131.1:0-3429 GCA_964416035.1 uncultured Candidatus Bathyarchaeia archaeon | reverse complement strand
GAAGACCCGCGAGGTATCTAACAAGCTTTGGGCTGCGTCTCTTCCCATAGTCGCCATCATCACAGCCATCAGGGTCTACATCTCGTCAGGTTTGCTCCTTCTGTATGTGATCTCAATCGCTCTTTCAATCGTAGTATCACTGGCCATATTTGAGGTCGGATTCTTCGGCGGAGCCGACGCAAAAGCAATGATCTGTCTCGGCGTGGCCCTACCTCTCTTCCCAGATATCTTTCACCCGATCCTCGGATACTTACACCCATTCTTTCCTTTTGTAGTCCTCACCAACTCCTTTCTCATATCGCTCCTCAGCATCGCCTACGTCGTCGCCAAGAACCTGAGCTGGAAGCTTCATGCCAGACAACCCCTTTTCGAAGGATTCGAACGAGAACATTTCTTGAAGAAGCTTCTGATCCTGTTCTCAGCGTATAGAGTCGAACTCGCTGAACTAAGGAAAGGAATACACCTGATTCCAATTGAGGATGTAGAGGAGGCTGACGGCAAGCCTATCGGGAAGATCAGGCTCTTCGTCGGGGCTGAGGCAGATCGAGACGCGGTGGTAAACCGCCTCGAGAAGCATGTCTCAAATGGGGTTATCCGAGATCAGGTGTGGGTGACCCCTGGGCTACCTATGCTAGTCTTCATCTCCTTCGGCTTCGTTGCATCATTGGTCCTCGGCGATATCCTGTTCTACGCGATCTTCAGCATGGTTAGACTCGCGTCTGGTCTTTGAGTACGGAACCCTTATCCAACCGATAGGGCAACCTTTAGGGCTGTTCTATGCATCGGGTTCTCAAGGTGACGGAGACGATGAGTGCAAGGAAGGAAAGAATATCACCACAAGAGATGAGGGCGATTGAGCTTAACAGCGAATATCTCGGTGTCTCAACTTTACAGCTAATGGAGAACGCCGGCCGAGCAGTAGCGTCAGAGATGGCCTCTCGAGTCAGTCCTCCTTCTCGAATCGTTGTCTACAGCGGAACCGGAAAGAACGGGGGCGATGGCATGGTCGCGGCAAGGCACCTGGCATCACTCGGCTACAACGTGTCGCTTGTTCTTGTTGGAGGGGAAGACAATATCCGAGATAAGGTTGTCATCGCAAACTGGCAAGCCATCAAGGAGATGCAGAGATCCGTACAACTGCGCATAGTCTACGATTCTTCTCTCATCAGAGTCGAAGATTGTGAGGTTACGGTGGACGCTCTTCTAGGGATCGGAGCGAGAGGAGCACCTAGACCGCCGATCCTTCAAGCCGTCAAGGCGATCAATGAATCCAAGAGCTTCAAGGTCGCTGTTGACATTCCCACAGGAGTCGACGCGGACTCTGGAGAAACTGAGGGAGAAGCGGTCAAGGCAGATCTTACGATCACATTCCACAGAGAAAAGACTGGACTGGCGAGAGCGAAGAAATATGTCGGTGAACTGAGAGTTGCCCCTGTCGGAATTCCTCCAGAGGCTGAGTTGTTTACCGGCCCAGGGGACGTGAGCTTAGTTGCGAGAGAGCGTCCTGCCGAATCGCATAAGGGAGACTTCGGACGACTGCTGGTCGTAGGAGGAAGCGAGACCTACACTGGTGCCCCAAGCTATGTGGCGCTCGCTGCACTCAGGACCGGAGTCGACTTGGCGTACATCGCAGCGCCGGAGAAAGCTGCTGGCGTTGTCTCATCCTTCTCACCGAACCTTATCGCCATCAAACTAAGGGGTGATCACCTTGCTTCTGAGAATCTTGATGAGGTCGAAATCTGGCTCGAAAAGGTTACCGGAGTAGTGGTGGGGCCAGGCCTTGGAGTCCATTCAGACACCATTTCCGCTGTAAAGGTGCTTCTGGACATGGTAGAACGTCGTAAACTTCCCGTTTTACTTGATGCAGACGCCCTCAAGGCTTTTGGTCAACATCGACGTAAGATCGAAACGCCTGCTGTGCTAACTCCTCACACGGGTGAATTCAAAGCCGTTTCAGGAAAAGAACCATCCCAGGAGACGGAGGATCGGATAGAGGAGGTCCGAAGTTTAGCACGTGAAATCAACTGCACCGTTCTGCTCAAGTCTCATGTCGACATAATCTCAGACGGGATCAAATGGAAACTGAATAGGACAGGAAACCCAGCCATGACTGTCGGCGGCACAGGTGATGTTCTCTCAGGCATAGTTGGCGCTTTTCTGTCTCAACGGTATGATCCATTTCGTGCGTCGTGTGCAGGAGCATTCATTAACGGAGCAGCTGGAGATTTCGTCCGCTCAGAAAAGGGATATCACATGGTCGCAACAGACCTAGTCGAGAAGATCCCGATGGTAATGAATGACCCGATGTCTCATAGAAAACTCAAATCGTAGGAAAGAATCGTAGGAAGCAACATCTCCGGCCGAGCTATAGTTCCTTTAAAGCGTCCTTCATTCGGTCCAAGGCTTTTACTATGTTCTCTTTCGAGTTTGCGAAGCTCAACCTGAGAAATCCTTCTCCTTGCTCTCCAAACGCTGCACCTGGAACTGTAGCGACGCGACCTTTTTCCAATAGATGGCTTGCTACATCCATCGAACTCTTTTTCAGTGCGCTAATGTTGGCGAAAGCGTAGAAAGCCCCGCTCGGCTTGATGCATGAAACACCTGAAATCTTGTTCAAGCCTTCAATTATCACAGTCCTTCTCTTCTCGAACTCAGTCACCATGGTCTTAATGGATTGCCCTGATCTCGGATCGTGCATGGCCTGCGCCGCAGCCCTTTGAGCGAATGACGCCGGCCCGGTTACTGAGTGCTCGTGGATTGCCAAGATGTGTTGTACGATCTCTTTCGGCCCCACAAGATATCCAAGTCTCCAACCTGTCATCGAATACGCCTTCGAGAAGCCGTTGACAGTTACGGTTCTCTCCTTCATTCCGGGCAGAGAGGCTATGCTGTAGTGCCTCAGATTGTCGTATACAAGATATTCATAGATTTCGTCGGAGAGAACGAATAGATCTTTGTCGCAAGCGACTTCCGCGATTCCCTTCACGTCTTCTCTCCTTAGGACGCTGCCAGTCGGATTGTTGGGGGAGTTTATGATGACCAACTTTGTCTTCGCGGTGACGGCATTCGATATGGCCTCAGGCTTTAGACGAAATTGATCTTGCTCACGAACCGGGATGGGCACGACCTTACCGCCGGCGAGTCTCACGCATGGCTCGTAGGTTACCCAGCTTGGATCAGCGGTGATGACCTCATCGCCGGGGCTGACGAGCGTAAGTATGGTCGAGAAGACACCCTGCTTTCCTCCAACTGTTACGATTATCTCCGATTTCGGATCAGCCTCGATCCCGTTCTGCTTGGCAACCTTCTCTGATATGGCCTCTCGAAGTTCTGGAAGTCCTAGGCTCGGAGGGTAGAATGTGTAGCCTTCATCCAGTGCCTTCTTTGCGTACTCTCTGATATGTTGAGGCGTGACGAAGTCTGGTTGCC
>CAYQCQ010000130.1:0-3434 GCA_964416035.1 uncultured Candidatus Bathyarchaeia archaeon | reverse complement strand
TCATGGACGAAGGCGTAGCAATCCAACCCTGCCCTTGCGGATAGAGCTGAAAGGGAAGCCGCCGCGTTACCTGTTGATGCTGTGACAACGGTTTTGGAGTTGAACTCAACCGCCTTTGAGACGCCTATCGTCATGGCTCTATCCTTGAATGACGCCGTGGGGTTTCTGGTCTCGTCTTTAACGAATAGTTCTCGAAGACCAAGTTTCTGGCCAAGCCTCTCGCATTTTAAGAGAGGCGTGCCGCCTTCAGATAAACTGACAATGTTTCTGGGCTTTTCAAGGGGAAGCAGTTCGAAGTATCTCCAGACGCCTTTCGGCCTTCCTTGAACGGTCTCTCTCGTAAGAGTCTCTTTCGCCTCTTCGTAGTTGTAGAAGATCTCTAAGCGTCCATCATCAGCGTTCCGGCACATCGTCGCCTTTTCATCGGCACCATATGCAGTTCCACACCTCGCACAAACCAGATGAGTGAAGGAAGTCCTCAAGCTTCTGAGCCCCATAAACCGAGAAAACACGCGTCTTCCTTATCCTATCAGTTCCGTGATTGAGCGGGCGAGGACAGAGCGGGGAAGGATGACGGGTTTCCCTATTACCTTTCTGACAACTTCTCTTGTTCGGAAAGTGTAGCCCATGCAATCTAGGACTATCAGGTCCGGTTTGGACGTAGCAAGCTTCTGAGCTGCAGGGGTCACCTCGTCCTGCTCAGAGTATGGCGAAGCACTTTCAACCACAGCGGCTCTCCCAGGCCGCTTCCATCGCTTAAGAGCCTGGACCCTCTGCTTAGTTGAAGGGATGAGCACTCCGATAGTTCGCACTCCATGAATACCGTTGACCACGCCGTCGAGGAGAGCGTCCGGCATCACTATCATCTTGTCTGATGCAAGCTGGGGGAATTGGCCTGTGCAAAGCATTGCCAGCACATCACACTGCTTCGCCAAGTTGTCGACGCATTGTTGAACTCTAGAGAGAATTTTCGATTCCCCCACAGTCACCTCTTCACCATTGCGCATTCTGGTCACTAGGACCAAATCGCCCGAAGCCGGAGCAAGCTCCTTGACTTCTTCCCGAGACAATCCGTCAAGCGCACCGCACTGAACGATGTCGATTCCAGGCCCCAGCAGCACTTGAATCTCGGGTATGACATCGTTCCTTGGCGATTGTCCTATCGTCACCATGCCTACGCGTGCAGCCATAAAGATCAGCTCGAGCTCTTACCGAGCGTTCCCAGAGCTCTCATGGATCCGTAGAGCTTCGTTATGAGGTCGAACTCTCTTTCGTCGTAGAATCGGCATTTGCCTTCTCCCAATGCTTTCGCCACCTCTATGCAGAACCTCACAGCACACTCGATATCGACAACATGGCTTGCGCCAGTCGCGCATCCCGGTACTGGAACGTCGGTCGTGATAGCTACGCCTACTACTGGAGCTGATGTGGCGATCCAGGGCTGCATTATGCTATTCATATGGTCCAAGCCGTTACCGTACGGAGTTATGTCTTGAGTCGTTATCGGGACAACTCTAGGCAGGGTTCCGGTGACCCACTCAAGGATGTTCAACAGGTCGCTGCTGACTTTCAGGATGTAACCTTCCTTCACTGTGGGAGTGATTGAGACGCCTTTGAACTTGATGATCCTGTTGCCCTTCGTCGTATCGATCGAGATCACCGCATCCATGCCCGGATCGACTTCGTACCTGTTCATCGTTCTCATGTCCACTGGCGAACCCATGAACGGGACTGGTTCGTGAGGCTCCACAGGAGCGTGGGGACAGATGTGAGTCGCAACGATCACGTCTCCTCGTAGATCGTCCCCGTTTCGCTTCATGTCCACAAGCTTCAGCGCACATGAAAGAGCTGCAACAGCACCGTCGGCGTCGGAGACCAGACCAACTCTTTGGGGTCTCGCGCCTATTCCTCCAAGCCTTCCAACGATTCCAAGGGTCGGCGAGTTGTCTCTTCTGGATTTTCCATTAACGCCTGGGATTATTGCCTTGATGAAGTCAGTCGTTCCCTTCTCACCTTTGATGGCCGTGACCTCAATCTGTTCGACTCCTCTGCTCTTGAGGAGTTTAGCTGCTTCCTGTCCTGTCGCCTTTGCGCTGTCGAGAAGCTCATATATTTCAACTACTTGCTTCATCGCCAATTGTCAACGCCTTACCTAATCAACAGTAGATCTCTTAGTCCGCTTTCCTAGATTAGGAGGCTTAATAGCTTTCTCGGAGAACTGACTTCATGATGATCCTAATGCGCAGTGACGAGATTCGAGTTGTCGATGTCGACGTCTCAAACATAGACGATCTAGTATCCGTCTGTTCTTTCAAGAAACTCGACGACCCAGTTCATAGGATCGGAGTGGAACTGAAGAAGAATTGGATTCGAGATATGCTGCGCAGCTATGGCACTTGCGCTAAGATCGCATATCTGAGTGGAATACCGTGCGGTCAGATCCTTCATTACGCTGAGAAACTAGATCCCCTTGTGGAAAAGCCCAGAGAGGGCGCGGTCCGAGTACAGTGCGTCCATACTTCAAGGCTAGATGCTCGACGGAAGGGCGTGGCCAAAGCTCTTCTGAACAACCTTTTGAGAGATCTCGGCCAACCCATGGCTTGCTTCTGCAATCAACCTTGCGGCTTCGTTTTCACAAGTGCCTTCGACACTGGCGAGGTTTTCTCGCAACGAAGATTCTTTGAACATGTGGGCTTCAAGGATGCTATAGACGATTCAGGCATGCTATACTACCCGATAGCAGGAAACTATGTACCGATTGAGGCTCCGCGATCTCGCGAAGCAATCGACCAAGACAGGGGACGAGCTGTTCTGCTATATTCGCCGACCTGCCAATTCTCATACGAGTTTATTGGGAAAGCCGAAGCAACGATAAGAGCAGTTGACCCAAAGCTTCCGATCCTCCTCGTAAACGAGTGGGAGCGTCCCTCTGAAGCGCTACGGAGAAGGGGAGAGAAGATTGTGGTGAACGGCGTGCCGATACATTCTTTCTTCTCGGGCGAAGGCAAGTTCAGGAATGACATTGAGAGAGCGTTGGCAACTCGCTGAGGACTGGAGCAACACATATCAGAGGGAAAGCTGCTTCTAACGGAATTGTCGGTGCATTTGCTTGTATTGCCAGAAGTGCGGAAAGGAGGAGGCTCTTCCTTTCAGATGCCCGTTCTGCGGGGGATACTTCTGCGCGGAGCACCGCCTGCCTGAAAGCCACGATTGCTCAGAAGCATGGAAGATGAGGATTCCTAGACAGCCTGAGCCGGTGGTGACGCCTCCTCCGTCCACCTCGTACTCGGTTCAGTACACTTGGACCGGTGCACCAAGACAACCGACGTTCTGGTTCAGCTCGACTGAGATAAGGCATGTGTTGATTGGCCTCCTTCTGGTGTCGGCTGTGGGGCTATCGATACCCCTCGGAATAGCTGGGATCTACCAGACTC
>CAYQCQ010000129.1:0-3497 GCA_964416035.1 uncultured Candidatus Bathyarchaeia archaeon | reverse complement strand
GGATCACCATACGAAGAACCTCTTAAGCCCGAAGCCGTAGTCGAATCCAACAAGCTAACGCCAGAAGAATGCGCCGACACTATCCTGAACCGATTACACGCTTTCCTTCTAACGTAAGCGATTAGACCCAGCTCCTTCAGACGCTAAGCTCAGATATGCCATTGTGACGGAATTGTTTGGAAGAACGGGGTGGAACGCTCGGCCATGCTAACCGATGTTGCCGTAGCTGCCTTCCTGCTCGCTTGCCTAGGATCCTTTGTTTCTGTTAACTTGCACAACATCCTAGTCGTTCACAACCGCATTGGATCTGTGAGGGCCAAAGCGGAAGTTGAACGCGTGTGCCCACACCTGTACCCACACCCCCCTACCCTATCTGCCAAGGCCTATGCAGAAGTTGAAAGCCCATCTGGATTTCTTATGGGCACAGCTGCGGCAGGAACGATAACCTACTTCCTTCTCGCGTTCCTGTATCCATTCCTTGTATTCGCTGGTCACACAGCTGTGCTTTTCATTCTATCTTTACAGTTTCAGCCTTCAATCATATTCTACATGCAGATTGTCGGCTTGGTTCTCACGGGAACTGGATATTTCCTCTTCATCTGGAGCGTGATCGCACGAGGAAAATATGCTGTTTCATGGGCTATGACCGAAAACCATAGACTCGTCACCTGGGGCCCATACCGCTATGTTAGGCATCCATCCTATCTTGGTTATTTCCTCATGTTTCTTGGCCTATTCTCGCTGTGGCCTCATTTGCTCACACTTTTCCCTCTGATCACAATCCCCGGATACGTACGCGTCGCTCTTCAGGAGGAAAGACTTCTCCTGCGCCGCTTCGGCGACCAATTCCTAGAATACCAAAGAAGAACCGGGCGATTCATTCCAAAGTTCAGATGACATCGGGCCGGTAAGGCCTCCCGGCCAACCTAGATTTATGGAAATCTTTCAGTGCGCACTCGTACTCATAGATGATCCTTGAAGTCACTACCCAGCTGTCGAGAGGCTCTTTATCGACGCTGAACACTTGATCAGCCAGCTTAATGTTTCGCTCGGTGAAGTGGCCTCTTGCGAAACAGCCCATCATCACTGCCGGCCTGTCGGATTCCGCCAGACTTCGACAAATCTCCTCAAAGGTTGATGGTTGACCTAGAGTGCTCAGAGCGATTAGCTTGGTGGGTCGTGTTCTGTCGATCAATGTCTGTAGAGGTGAGGCATCTATTTGAAGAAGAGGCTCCCCTTTTGGAGGGACCCGCTTCTCCCTGAACAGCTGCTCGATTAGGCTCACAAATCGATCGTAATTCCTTGGAACTCTTGTCTTCGAATCGATCCTGATCACCTCATCCTGTATGGTGTGGATCCAAGTCTCAAGTTGTCCCTCCTTGTTCAACGGGGAACCCAACGCCTCCAGAATTGAGAAGTGAACGATGTCGGGTCGTCCTCGCTTCTCAAACTGCTTAAGTCCTCTCATTGCTGCATAATGATAGCTCACGTCTAGCAGGATCTCGTTCGGCTTTCTGCCCCTCCTCTCTGCGTGAGCTACAACTGACGGATGTTCCGCTATGCTTTCGGGGACCAATTCCAGCGCGGCTTCCGCAAGAATGAGTGTCAGGGGCATCGATACTTCTGCCTCAAGCCCTAGTTACTTCTTGAGAAAGCTTAACCGTTGGGGAGAAAGTAAGCTGTTCGAGCGACATGAGACGACAGGACCGCTCCTACATCAAGATAGCTGAAGAGCGGATAGACCTACTGTACACGTTCGCTCGTGAAGTCTTCCATGAGAACCCGTCCCTTGCGAACCGTTACGTGGAAATCGCAAGGCGGATTGGGATGAGGTGCGGAGTGAGAATTCCGCGAGAGTTGAAGCGGTTCACCTGCAAGGGATGCAGAAGTTTTCTGGTTCCAGGCGCGAACTGCAGAGTTCGCATCAGACCGGATAGAGGAACCACGGTAGTGATGACTTGCCTCAAATGTGGAAAAATCAAGCGATATCCAACAGCTAGAAAATCCACGTAAGCAACTTTGAGCCTCTCAGCATTTTCAGGCACGATATCGACCATCTCTGGCTGAGAAATGACCATGAGAAAAGCTACGAATAGTATATATTGACGGTTGGTTCGTTACTGAGAAGATCGTATCTGAACTCAGGAGAGAAAGTACGCCTTGCCCACTGCCTTCGATGTTCCGGCTGACCTACTCATCGACAGGTTAGCCAAATATCTGAAGGAAAACGTAGGTGAAGTAGGTCCCCCGACTTGGTCATTGACGGCAAAGACAGGTTCACATCATGAAAGAGCTCCGCAGCAAACAGATTGGTGGTACCTGCGTTGCGCATCGCTTCTCAGAAAGTTGTACATTCACGGCCCAATCGGGATTGAGAGACTGAGAGTTGAGTATGGCGGACGAAAAAGGCTGGGGCAGAGGACTGAGCACTCAAGAAGGAGCGGCGGATCTTCCATCAGAGAGCCACTTCAGCAACTGGAGAAGGCTGGTCTCGTGGCGAGACAGGAGAAGAAAGGAAGGAAACTTACACGGGAGGGAACAGGCCTCCTGAACCGGATCTCGGCAGAGGTTCTGAAAGAGATCAAGAAGTCCCCCCGCGAGGGCGAGAAATGAGCGGCGAAGAGCTTACTGATGAGGAACTAGAAGAAATCCGCAGGAGGCGGCTCCTAGAACTTCAAAGAGCAACAATGGAGGAGCAGAGAAGGGCTAGAGCGCAGCGGCAGATGGAGGTTCAGAAGCAAGCTGTTCTAAGGCAGATATTAACATCTGAGGCGAGACAGAGGCTAGCCAATATTAAGATGGTCCGGCCAGAATTCGCTGAACAGCTTGAGCTGCAGCTGATACAGCTTGCCCAAGCAGGGAAAGTCAACATCCCGATATCGGATGAGCAACTCAAGGAGGCGTTGGTTCGTATGCAGTCACAACGACGAGAAGTCAGAATAAGGAGGCAGTAAGGCGTTGGCTAGGGTCAAACATACGGCTAGGAAGCGACGGCTTGCGAAGGCAGGAAAACAGAAAAGTTCCGTACCAATGTGGATCGTCGCGAAGACTATGGGCAGGTTTAGATCCCACCCGAAGCGGAGGCACTGGAGAAGGACGAAACTGAAGATCTAGGTGATCAAATGAGTAGCGAAAAGCAAGTCGAAGAAGAAGAAAAAGAAGAGAAAAAAGAAAAGGAAGAGATGGAGATCGTTGAGGAAAGGATATACAACCTTCCTTTTCGTCGGGTTTGGACAACCCCGAGATGGAAGAGGACCCCGCGCGCCATAAGAATGCTCAGAGAATACGTGAGGCGCCACATGAAAGTTGAGAACGTTGTAATCAGCAACGAGGTTAACGAGCAGATCTGGTCGAAGGGAATGAGCAAACCTCCCAGAAACCTGAGAATAAGAGCCGTCAAGGACAAGGAGGGGAAGGTCATAGTCTACCTTGCCAAAGGGGGGTAGACTGTGCCATTAATCGCTACCGATGTCTTGGGCAGTCCGAACATAGGAGTC
>CAYQCQ010000128.1:0-3513 GCA_964416035.1 uncultured Candidatus Bathyarchaeia archaeon | reverse complement strand
CCGCCACCTTCTCCAAGACAGCTCACTCCTAAGAGTACATCTGATTCCGTTATCGTGAAGAGGACAGATTGAATAGAGGAAGATACGCCCGTCATCTTTCTGGAGTGGCTCAACTCGCAGGAAGAAAAAGGGAAAGGGTCAGTCCAAGAGGCTACTTCTTAAGCGCCTTCAACGCCTTCTCCTTGGACACACTGATGGCCGGTATTTCTAGTTTTTCGAATCTCTTGACAAAGTCGGAAACGCAGTCCAAGACATCGTTCATGAGGTTCTCTGCAAACTCCTTGGTGACACCCGAGTAATCTGTGGTGCCAGGCACGTCGTCCGGATGATTCTCAGTCATGGAACCGGTCTCGGACACATCTGCCGTCCTCAGTATGATTCTCACGAAGCCGTCTCTGAACCTTGCCGACCCAGAGCTAACAAGCTGAATATCCTTGTCCACCTGTTTCGTGGGAGAAAGCACGGCATATTCCATCTTCACAGCTTCGGGCCTTGAAGCGAGCATGAACGCTGTCTCAGCGTATCCTGCGTGGGTCTCAGCAGGTTGACCCAGCACTGGCTTCTTCCTCAGGACATCCCACCACTGAACAATCGCGCAGAACATACCATACTTCTCTCTGGCGTCCTTGGCCGCTTCCGAGATGGCTTGGACATTGCCCCCATGGCCGTTTACGAATACGACTCGCTTTATGCCATATCCATTTAGACAGCTGAGTATCTCGAAGACTACCTTCTGGAAGGTGGCAGCTTCTAGGTAAACGGTTCCGGGGAAGTCTCTATGGTGACCTGAAACCCCGTAGGGCATAACTGGCAAGACTAGAGCGCCGGTCATCTTCCCTACTCTCTCAGCTATGTTCCATGCTTGGATCCAGTCTGCTCCAACCCCGAGGTGAAGGCCGTGTTGCTCAACTGAGCCTGTTGGTACAATGGCGAGCCTAGTTTTCTTGAATTTCTCTTCGGCTTCGATCCAACTCATGTTTGACAATTCATATACCATCTTTCCTCATCTCCTACCTGATTACGTCATTTATGCTGAAGAGCGCATCGCCAACGCATTTCGCTGGTCGAAAGTTCACAATTAGGACCACGCCACTCATAGCGGCTTTCACTTCTTCGACAGTTTCTCCGAAGACATTGTTGATATGGCCGATAGCCTGTTCCCCGGATACAATTTCGCCGGGTTTGACTAGTGACTCAAAGAACCCGCCGTGTTTCGCTCGAACACCTATCGACTTGCTACCTATTCTCGTCTGGCTTGATGGTTCGATAGGCTTGCCCTCCAGCATCCCTAAGCATTTCATTACATTTCGGATTGCATTGACATGCTTTGTTACGGCATCTTCTTCTAGTAGTCCCGCTCTCCCGGCCTCGTGCAAGACATTCGGAATTTTCAGCTCTGCAGCGCTGGAAGTTGTGTGACCAGCACTCGGAGTGCCTTCCCTCAAGTATTCCGCCAATGTATACCTTAACATCTTCTTTGAGACGTCGTCTACCTTGCTGTCCCCGATCATTACGCTAGCCACGAAATGCGGAATATCCTCCGAGAGATCACCGCCGTGCATATCCATGTAATGCGTCGCCTTCTTCTGCACATTTTCGTAGACAGTATTCGCGATGTGATGGCTCATGGTGCCGTGCCCATAGAAGGGCCCCGGCTGCAAGTTTCCTGGCCAGATCCTGTTGATGTTGACGCCGTCAAACGGGTTGAGGAAAGCTGTCTGGTTCCAGAATCCAGGGACGTTCACCTCATGGACGATTATCAGAGCACCACTCAGTTCAGATATTTTCGTTTCCTTTGCCATGATCTGCGTTGCCCTCATTCCAGGATATTCGCATCCATGGACTCCTGCAGTTATGGCTAATGTGGGACCAGGCTTGGCGCCGTTGATCACGGTGACCGGTAGGTCAACAGTCCCGGTAGGTAGTTCTGCCGCAGTGAGAAAACCCGTATTCTTTTCTCCCCTTCGGGCCTTTACATCACCTATGCTTATGCTCATCCTTCACACCCGAAATCTTGACCATTCTTTTCGCTTCAGAACCTGATGTGGCTATCCAATAGCTATTAAGGACTTCCAGAGAAAAAGTGGGGCGCCTGTAAGCGTGTGCTGGCCTGACGAATACACCGACGAGAGGAGACATCACATCTCTTGCGGTCCACGCTGAAATCTGTGTGCCTCATATGGTACGCATACACAATTCTGATGTTTTCGCCGCTCGCCATCCTTTGTGTGCAGCCCGACATCTGGTGTCCTTGGTGTAGTTGAAGGATGCTGTGCGTTCCGGCTTGATGATGACCTTCACCCACTTCGTCAGCTTGAAGAGCCCGTGTGCTGAGGCTTTTGGCGACATGGAAGTTCACGTAAAAGCCGTTTTGTTTCACATGTATGCCTACTGTGGCGGGCCCGGTGGATCTTGACCCTCGATAACGCACGGGTTAGAAGACTAACGAACAAGTTTTTCTTCTTTGGTAGGCGCTCCAGCAGTAACTTGAAGCCTGAACCTCCGTTCCCTCTGAAGACGCTACAATCTCTCCATGCGACTACCCAGGGGTCAGGGACGCGCGCCTCATGTGAGCTAGGGCGTCGACTTGGAGCGGTCCTTGTTGGTTGTGGGGCTTATGGAGCACATTTGCAGCCCCATTTGGGCACACCCTGTAACCGTCTTCGATACAATCACAGTCGGTCACACAGCAAAACCAGCAATCTGCCACCAAACGCAGCTGGATTTACGCCAACAGGCAGCGGGAATAGCGCACGAGTTCAAAACCTATGTGTTGAAGCGGCTTAGAGGGATGGAGCTGGGGGGCGACGCGATCCTAGCCGACATAATAGACGAGATGCTGTGTCTGTTATTCAGAGTCTGCCCTCTCTTTCGCGTAGTTGATTAACTGTTTTTCTTCAAGCGTTTTCTGAAGTGTTGCTACGGCGCGGTGAACTTCCTCCGTCTTCTTTGCTCCTGTGCATACGAGTTTGCCGCTTGTGAAGAGGAGCATGACCACTTTCGGGTCGTCCATGCGGTAGATCAATCCTGGGAATTGTTCCGGTTCATACATGGTCTTCGTCAAGGAGTAGGTTGTCTTCTCAAGTTCAATAATGCCATGCAGGTCTCCGGAAGCCACAATATTCTGGATCTGTATAGTTGGCTTTCCGACAATAACGATGCCACGGTTCTTCAGCTGACTCACAACTTTCATCACGGCTGTTCTGGCCTGCCGCTCCGATTTTGCGCCGGTACAGACCATCTTCCCGGAACTGAAGATGAGAGTTGCAGTCTTAGGGGTTTTCAGCCTGAAGACAAGCCCTGGGAACTGTTCCGGCCGATACTCAACACCCGGAAACAATCGAACAATAGAGTCAAGATCAAAGCGCTGATTCAAGGAGGCGGACGCAACCACATTCTCAACGTTGACGGATGCCTTCTTCAGACTGTTCAGACTCCAAGCTGATGACGGTGATTCGATGGCGCTGTCTCACAGGTCACATACCAGAGCTGATAAGCCTTTGTCACATCAGA
>CAYQCQ010000127.1:0-3549 GCA_964416035.1 uncultured Candidatus Bathyarchaeia archaeon | reverse complement strand
TGATAGGCAGCCTCCCAGAGCCGTACGGGCTCTCTTCGGCTAAGGTGCGTCGCCACATAGTTATCGACGAGGCTTCCTATTCTTTGTAGCTCCTCTTGCAGTATGGTCATTTCAGTTCCTTCTTGCATATCTTGCTGTGTCGAATCCTCTTTGGCTTAACCAGTGATAAGTATGGCCAGTTATCACCAAAGGTGCGGCTTGTAGATCTGTTATTGTCTTCGACCCTGTCAAGAACATTGCCGTCTTCAATTCTCGGTGAATGACGCGAATTGCCTTCTCCACTGCTTGGTGACTTTTCAACGCAGGCTTTAGAAGTGGCCTTGCGAGGCCTGCCGCCGACGATCCTAGGGCTATAGACTTCGCAATCTGTAATCCATCCCTGATGCCTCCTGAGGCTACCGTTGTCAACTTGGTGGACTGTGTCACTTCAATAAGGCTTGCAGCTGTTGGAATCCCCCATCCGAGGACGATCTGACTTCTAGCCTCTCTCTTACCGGAACTCTTTCTGTAGCCTTCCACTCTTGCCCAGTCGGTTCCTCCGACTCCGGCGACATCGATACCGCGGACTCCCGCCCTTTCAAGCTTTACGGCATCTTCGGCCGAAATTCCAGCCCCAGTCTCTTTCACGATTACCGGCACTTCCACCTGTTTGACTATCTCACTAATCTTGTCTATGACGCCCTTGGCCATAGGTTCTCCCTCCGGTTGAGCGCACTCCTGGGCAGTGTTTACATGTATTGCTAGAGCGTTAGCTGAGATCATTTCCACGGCCTTCTTTGCCTCCTCGGGCCCGTACCCGATTGCGAGCTGAGAAGCACCTATGTTCGCGATCAAAAAAGCATCTGGGGCAGTTTCGCGGACAATTCGAAAACTGCCTTCGAAGGCCGGATTTTCAAGAGCTATTCTCTGGCTACCTACTCCCATTGCCACTTGAAGAAGTTGTGCTGCTGATGCAAGCCTTTGGTTGATCTGTTCGGCAGGGTGAGCGCCTCCTGTCATTGCCTCTATGATGAGAGGCAAAAGCAACCGATGTCCCATGAAGGCGCATGAGGTATTCACTTCATCCATGTTTATCTCGGGGACTGACCGATGGACCAGATGCACATCTTCAAATCCAGTGGATCTTTCCGATTCAACATTCCTCGTTGCGCAAATCCTTATGTGATCAGCTTTCCGGTCTGATATGCAAAGTGCTGTCATACTACTTCACGGCTCAATGACGGTCCCTATTGTCAGCTTACCCTTTAACGCCTCTGAGACTCGCCGTGGGACACAACCGTTCAAGATGACGACTCGGATCCCTCTTTCGACTGCAGGTAGCATCTCCTTCAACTTGCCCATCATCTGGCCAGTAACATCTGAACCTCGGGCGCGTTCCTCCCCCTTTTGGATTAGCGCTCTAGCGTGCGCCGCCTTCATCCTTTCCATGAGTCTTGCTTCAGGGTTCAGTTTTGGGTCGGAATCAAACACCCCGTCCACATCCACCGCTAAGATCACCCGGCTTGCGGCTAGTTCCGTGGCTAGCCGGCAGGCAAGTTGGTCGCCGGAGAGAATACAGAATCCTAGTAGTTGATCTAATGCTACATCTCCAAAGAGTAGAGGTATCATCTGTAGATTCAGTAGATCCATAACAATGCGAAGATCTATCTCTTCTATTCTTCTGTTCTTCATCTTTACGAAAGCGGACGGTTGGAGAGAGACGCAGGGCAAACCATTCCTGATTGCCGAGTCAAGAATGATCCTGTTTAGCTCCATCATTGATTGCCTTGTTCTGACAAATCCGACTATCTGAGACTGATTTCTGTAACCTTCAGACAGCCCATAGCGTTTCGCCATATGATGACCATACGATCCTCCTCCGTGAACAATGATGAGCGGTCCACTGGCGCCTATGCGAATTTCCTTAATCAATCGTGATATTCTCTTTCTGGAGGCAGTGAACTCTTTCTTCTTGTTTGTTATGATTGAGCCGCCCAGTTTCAGCACAGTCAGCGAAGTAGCCAAGACTTTACCCCTTCTTGCTCTATGTTAACTAGATGTGGAGTTCCTCCTGCTGCTCTTATCGCTTCCAGAATATTCCTTATACCGTCAGTCGGCGCCACAGCAATCATACATCCTCCTCCACCGGCACCAGTAAGCTTAGCTCCAAATGCGCCTGCTTCCCGTGCGGTTGAGACTAAGCGGTCAAGATCCTTCGTTGAGACTCTGATTTGACGCAAGAGTTCATGATTCTGGTTCATCAATTCTCCGAGCTTTCTCCTGTCTCCATGTTGCAAGGCAGCCAAGGCCTCTCTTGAGATTCTCTCCGACAACTTCATGGCTTGTTTCTCAAGCGAACTTCTCTTTGAGAGAAAGTTTCTGACTTTGGAAACCATTGCGCCTGTTGATCTCGTCTTACCAGTATTTCCTACTATTATGGGGAAGGCTCGCCTGAGAGGAACTCGTTGAAACGGCTTCTCTTTTCTATATGCTATGACTCCTCCAAATGTCGAGATGGTCTGGTCTATTCCCGATGGGATATTGTGTATCAGATGTTCAGATTGGAATGCTAGGCTCCTTATCGCATCGCGATCAAGCCTTCGGCGAAGGAGCTTTGCGGTGGCCGCTATGGTCGATACGGATACAGCCGCTGAAGAGCCCAGGCCGACTCCTACTGGTATGGCTGAATCTATCTGAATGTCCATACCCTTCTCTTCACTATCGAATTGTTCGAGAACTGTGCGAGCCACACGGCAAATAGGTTCCAGCATTGTTCGAGCATCCTTTCCCCCTTGTAGAACTTTGGAACGTGCGTCCGTGACGGATATGGCGCATCTCGGAGACAATGACCTTACTACAATGGCCTTATCTTTCCTTCTAGAAGCAATTGCCTTTGAATGGATATTCACGGCCGCAACTATTGCAGGTGTCCCATAGACTACGAAATGCTCTCCTGTAAGGATGACTTTGGCAGGTGCGACTGCGAAACCTTTCAACTTCTCTCCTAAGTCCTCAATCTCAGGATTGACGGATCAATCCCAGTCGACGTGTCAAACACTATTTGGTTATTGTGGCCGATAGATAGCCGACAACTTGACCGTAATCTCCTGTAATATCGCCGCTCGTCTGATATGAGACTACTTTCGCGGCTCTCGCTCCGAGAAGCTTTCCGGCGACGATCGCAGATGATACTGGTCCGTATCCACACATGGATATGTTCTCCAGCTCTACGACTCGCTGAAGTTCCTCCTCGTCAAGTTTGAGTATCGCATTCATCACCAGTCTGTCCTTTCTCTCTGCCTGCCTCTGAGGCTCATAGTGAGACATGTCTGATGACGCTATTATCAACACGCCCCCCCTGTTTGTGCTCTTTGCAATCGATTCGCCGACATTTTTGCTCGTCTCTGCATCTTGCATCATCATCGATATTGGAACAAACTTGAACCGATTCCCGTAGACATACTGGAGAAACGGCAACTGCACCTCAATGGAGTGCTCGTTGATGTGAGCCGAGTCGTCAAGGTCTATGATGTCCGAGTTCTTGCATATCTGCTTCGCAACTGCCGAGTC
>CAYQCQ010000126.1:0-3556 GCA_964416035.1 uncultured Candidatus Bathyarchaeia archaeon | reverse complement strand
AGGTGAAGCTAGGCAACATATTGATAGTGAGAATCACTCCTTTGGCGAAAAGGAGTGTTGATGAGACAAAGATAGCCATAAACGAGCTATGTGAATACGTCCGAGATGAAGGAGGCGACATAGCCAGACTGGGCCAAGAGAGAATAGTAGTCACCCCTCGGGCAGTGAAGATTTGGAGAGAAAAGATCTCATCTCAACATGAAGCCGCACCCCGAGTGAACAGGCCAACAGCGACAACGTAGAAAGATCACAGCTGCTTACGAATCTACTTCAGCCTTATAGTCTCCAGATTCTGCGGTGCAAATGACCTGAGCTTCATGCTCTTACTTATTGCCTGCGCCAGGTCATCGCATTTCCTTGCTTCTCCATGACCGACCAAAACTCGAGAAGGTTTCGGCGTCATTCTCTGAACAAAGTTCAGAAGTTGGCGACGATCAGAGTGACCGGAGAAACCCTCCACCGATTCAACCCGAGCATTCAATTTAACTACCTCCATCCTTCCGCTGTGATTCATAAGGGAAACATCCTTCAACCCGCTTCTAATCCTATTGCCCAATGTTCCCTCTATCTGATAGCTGACGAAGACAGTTGCGTTTCTCTCATCCGATGCGAGTTGCTTGAAGTAATCTATTGCGGGGCCACCCTCAAGCATGCCGGACGTCGCAAGAATTATGCAAGGACCGCCCTCGACTATTTCTCCTCGAGTACTAGGACTTGTCACTGTGACAAAGTAGTCTGACTGGAACGGATTGACATCGTGATGGAGAATTTGATCTCTGATCTCTCTGGCAAGGTATTCCGGATAAGCTGTATGAATCGCCGTCGCCTCGGAGATCATTCCTTCAATATATATCGGAAGCTCTTTGAGGCGACCAGACTTCATGTAGTTGTCGAGAACAAGCATTATTTCTTGGGCCCGTCCAACTGCGGGAACAGGAAGCAGAACCTTCCCTCCCTTCTCAACCGTTTCGTTGATGATCTGTACAAGCCTTTCCTCCACCCCTTCGCGTTCCGACATGATGTCTTCGGGTGCACCGTATGTGCTTTCAGTAATCAAAGTCTCAGCTCTTGGAAAAGTTGAGGACGCAGATTCCAGTAGCATCGTCTTTCCAAACTTGTAGTCGCCTGTGTATACGATGTTATGGAGACCCTCTCCTATGTGCAGATGAATTATGGATGAGCCGAGGATGTGCCCTGCGTTGTGAAGGGTGAGTTTGATATCAGGGGCAACATCTGTAACAACTCCATACTTCAGAACAATTGTGTGCATGACTAGTTCTCGCACGTCTTTCTGGTCGAACGGTGCAAATGCTCCTTCCCTGCTCGCAACGTCCAAGTAGTCAAGTTGGAGTAGAGTCATCATTGTAGCAGTCGGCTCTGAGCAGTAGATGGGACCGTCATATCCATATTTGCAGAGGAACGGAGTCAGGCCGCAATGGTCCAGGTGGGCATGAGAGATAATTACTGCATCAAGTTTGTCCAAGTTAAACTCTTCAACATCGATACGTGGAAATGACTGAGCTGGCCTTTGGGCACCAGGATTGATGCCGCAGTCCAATAGAACTGAGCTCTCATCAGCCTGGATAAGGATGGCAGATCTGCCTACCTCTCTAAAGCCGCCAAGCGTTGTCATCCTTACGTTGCTCGCGCGTGCCAGCGTAGGCCTGAACACTCTCTCTCCGACATCCCGTAAAATTCTGCTTCTATCTTCACTTTCAGAGTGTAGAATGTGCCTCATGCTGGCGATTATCTTGGACGGTAGCGGAGGAGCACGAAGCACCCTTGGCCGCCAACTGGTTGCCTTGACTATTGACTGTAAGGTTGCGCCGTCCTTACCAATGGCAAGGCCAGGTTTCTTAGCTTCGACCACGACTTCTCCGAGGCTAGGATCAAAGGTGACGTTTGTAACCTCAGCTTCGGCAGGAATTATCTCCTTTATCTTCTTCTCTGCCTCAGTCTCTGGAATTCTGATAGAGGGGTCAGACCGAATCACGATGCGTTTGTGAAGCAGGTTAACGATGTCCGTGACTACGTAGCTCTGCTCCTGAAGAAGAACCACATTCTTGACGTAGATCGCGAGCCTTGGACCCTCAAACTCAATTCTAGTTATCTCTGCTTCCCGGGGCATATGCTCAAGGATAGTTTGCCTGATCTTCACGTGAGCGTTCTCAGTGGCTCTTGACAATGTATTTGCTCCTAGGACAGTGAAACGGCAATTGGGTCTTCATGCGCTTGCGAGAACAGCCTTTTTCTCATCTTCCCGCAATTCTCTGTAACCTTCTTGAGTGACTACGGCGACATCAAAGCTGTCGCCGCTGGCAGAGTCTCGCTTCATAGCTGAATCTATGGCTCTGATGATTATGGGCAGAGCCTCTTTCTCACTCATTCCCTCCTTGAATTGACTCTCAAGAACTCCGTACGCCACTGGGGATCCGGACCCGGTTGACACGCATTTCTCCTCGGTCAGACTGCCAAAGGGATCGACGGCGAATATGTATGCACCCGTGTCATCCACGCCACCCACTATTGCCTGGAGGAGAAGGGGAACCATTCTTGATGAGAAAAGCAGATTTGCCAAGAGTCTAGCTGCAGCTTTCACAGGTATGGGTCTGCCATTCTCGTACTTGAACAAGCTAGCATTCGCCTTGAGAATCTCAACGACAGCTTGTGCGTCTCCCACCGCTCCGGCGATCGTCATCGCCAAGTGATCGTCTATCTTCAGAACCTTCTTCGCGTGTTTGTGAGCGACAAAGTAACCCATCGTGGCGCGTGTATCTGTCGCGAAGATGATTCCATCTCGACAAACCACACCTATAGTAGTCGTTCCCTTCAGGACGTACTTCGGTATCTTGTTGAATTCCGGCACATTCATCGCAAGACCCTCGAAAAGCCTTGATGGAAATGGCAACAAGCGCATGTGAGAATCTAAGCGCTTTCGGAGACTAACGTCATCTTCTCCAATTTTAAGGTTTCTGTTCGAATGACACAACATAAACCAATGACGCGCAAAGAATCAACATCGCGATCTGCAAGCGAAAAGATCATCCTGACTTCATTTCGGTTTCAGAGAGTCTTCGACTGCCTTCTCTTGCGATGGCTTCTCTACGGCGACGGGTTCCTTCCGCTTGATCACTTCAATGAATGACACTTGCTGAATCTCCGGATAATACTTCAAGATATCTGCTCCTACTGCCTGCTTCAAAACCTGCAGCCCCTCAAGAAAGAATCCTTCTTCAGGGATCTCCACCGTCAGATTTCCTTCGACCAGTCTTGTGGTGAACTTCTCTGCTTCCAGACCAGTGATTCTGTGGTGCAGGATCGCCTTGACCTTTCCTTCAAAGGATTCCAATACCTTCTCTACTTTAACATCGTAGATCAGCGTCTTCCCTGAAAGCTGATGATTGTAGTCCAATTGAACCCGCCCTGCTCCGGCAGCCCTTACGACCGCAGATTTCCCGTCAAGGTGAACCGTCATTCCTGGCAGCGGTGTGATGCCCTCAGCACGAAATCGTCTCAGCGGCACGAGTCTCATCTTAGAAGGATCGCGAAGGCCATA
>CAYQCQ010000125.1:0-3558 GCA_964416035.1 uncultured Candidatus Bathyarchaeia archaeon | reverse complement strand
CGATAACAGAAGACTACTGGTACTACAATGTAACCGATGCCAGAGAGCATTTTCCCTACGATCCTAATGCTCCGTGGTATGTGATAATCTGGAGCTGGAACCTCACTGGGTTCACTCCGCCTCAGATAGTCCGGCTTAAGGACATGATTGCTCCAAGTCTAGCAGGACTGTACAACGTGACGATTTACGTCTCTACGGCACTCTCTTCAGCCGGAAAACCCATCTTCCCCACGACCCCCACCGAGATCATGACCATTCTGGTTTGTAGGTCACGTGACTGGGCAACGGTTGACGGGCGCCTCATCGACCAGGAAGTGCGTCCAAATGGCATAGTGGTCAAAGCTAAAGGCGTGGTTTACGCCTTCAATGTTGAGACAGGGCAGAGAGAAGCTCGAGCACTTGTGAAAGCCACCGACGGCTCTTTCAATCTTACCGGGCTTCGGCCCGGGAAGTATTTCTTTGAAGCCTCTGCCGGATACTTTCCGACTACCGGATTCGCATATGCGCTCACTAATCAGAGCCAATGGGGTCTGACGCTCCTGTCTTGGAACGATCACATAACCATGGATATGTATGTTAATAGAGGCGCCAGAATCTCAGGGGCAATAGGATATCAAGATCCATTAGGAAATCCCATCAAGTCACTTGACCATCCTTGGCTGATCAATCTGGGATATAGTGCGAAAGGAATCCTGAACTGGACTGTGGAAGCGCGCGACACCAACGGCAAGCTAGTTTCAACTGATTTCGGGAACACACTCAACTTGCTGGGTGGTGACCCCTTCCTGCTTGTGGTAGGCAAGGGTTGGAAATATGTGGGCGAAGACCCTGTCGGCACGGAGTTCTGCGGAATCGGGTTAGGAACATATAATCTGACTGCGTATGTGTTCGCTTATGTTCAGAAGGATCCCGTGACTATCCGAATCAATCAGAAGGGCCAAAGCGCGTCTAAGGATATTCTATTGAGGACCGGCGGGGTAATATCTGGCACGATTCGACTAGTACAGCCGAGAACGCCGGCCACTGTGCTGGAGACGCCTATACAGGCTGAGGTGCGGACATCTGGAACCGCAAGTGGCACGCTTTTCGGCGGGCATGTCTTGGCGAAGGCGTATCGGATTTCAGACCAATCGGTGAGGGGAATTTTTGTGCGAAACGGAACATCAATGTCAGGCGTTACGCTTTACGCTGACGAGAACATTATCACGTTCCACATTCTAGGCTTCAACGAGTACTATAATCGGTCGTATTCAGGGGTGTGGAGAGAGAAGGAGTATGGCCTTGACGAGGGAACATATAATGTTACGGTTCACATCAGAGGCTATACGCAAACGACAAGGTGGATTGCCACTTTAGGATTGGGGTCAGATCAGACAGGTTACATCAATATGGAGACCGGGGGCGCGATAAGAACAACCGTGGCTTCTGGAATCGCGTGGCCAGGTACAATGCGGATGCAGATGGCCGCAGAATGGATCGATCTGAGAGAGTCCTTGCATCACAGAGCGAGAGTTTATCATTATGATGATAACGGAGTTGAATATGGCTACGTAGAGAAGATACTAGCGCTAGGACAACCAGATGTCCAGAATACGACTTTGACGACTGTCTTTTCTGGCATGAATTATGATCTAGCTGAAATCATCTATTGGGGATACGTTCCCACGACGATGTCGCCCAAGATATACGTGGTTAAGGCCTTCATTTACGGTTATGTCCAAGCATTATGGCCAAGAATCTATGTAGAGTACTATTGTACTTCGGCTCGAATCATCATGCTCGTTGGATGTAGAGTACAAGTCACGGGGGTTTTGATGAAGGGGGGCCTATTCTATCGCTTGATGGAGAATGTGAGCTATAGGGCAAACCTCTTTGATGAAGGGGGACAATTGTTGGGGGGGGAGATCGGAAACGCGACCGTTGGAACATCAAGTGTGGTTGTCAATTGTCGAGGCTTCGGAGGACTCGGACACTTCTTCTTCGTGACACCGGATGGTTTCCCGCACTATGATTATGGGTTTGGTAGGGGCAACTTCACACTGTATCTGCAAAGGTTCGGTTACCTCTACAGGTTCGAGCAGGTCAACGCCTCCTTCAGCTTCGGCTATCTAGGTGGTTATCGGGGATATGTCTCGGGGGTTCCTCTACTGAACAAGATTTACGGAGTTGTTTATGGTTTGACAGTTGACATGGTTCCGCGTCGTCTCTCATGGGCGACGATTCACTTGGTCAGCTTCGGAGAACTGACGACATCCCTAGACGGGAGCTACTGGATCTTCATGCCAGATGGCACCAGCAGAATGCAATTTTCTCTTGTAGGATACGAAGAGAAATTGACTGATTTGATTGTGGCTTCAGGTGGTGAGGAGATCGGGTGGACGCCGATGGAGCTAGTGCCAGTATAGGCGACGCTTCATCGGCCAGGTCTAATGGTTAAGTATTTGGCTTAGCTTGTGAGTATTCTGAAGGTAATAGAATCAGCTCAGGTCTTGGCGACCTGATACGAGGAGAAGTTATGAGTACGGCTGAAAGACTGGCGTTGTATGAGGTTCCAGAGGTCCAAACCCTACTCAGGATGCTTGCCGAAGGGAATCCCAGTGAACTCGCACCTGAAATTCACCCTATCCTTGGAGCCCGATATCCTAAGATGGAAGAGGTGGCTGCAGATCCTCAGAAAGCCAAGGCTTTGTTGGAGCAGCTTGCTCAAGCCGGAATCCTGCGCCCGAAGTTCTATGAGAAGGTAATGGCTTGCCCCCGTTGCGGCTCCAAGAACGTGACCTTCAGGTACTATTGTGCCCATTGCCAGTCACATGAGATTGAGAAGAGAGAGCTATACGAGCATCTTGAATGTGGAGCGATTGACAGTGATGACCATTTCCTCAAGGGTGGAAGGCTAACCTGTACACGGTGCGGGAAGCCTCTTGAGAAGCTCGGCGGGGATTATCGCAAGGTAGGCATTTGGTTTCAATGTCGAAGCTGTGGCAAAAGGTTTGACGCTCCTGAGGGAAAACATTATTGTCGAGAGTGCGCCTTGGAGTTCGGAGTCAAGGAAAGTATCCTTGATGACGTATATTCATACGTTCTTGATAAGGGCGCTGAGACAGAGTTTGCAAGAGAAGTTCTGTTCCTTATACCGATAAAGAAGATTCTGAAAGATGCTGGATACGAGGTGGAGGCATCGAGTGTTGTGCGCGGAGCTTCTGGCGCATCACATAGCTTCGACTTGGTGGGCTCTAAGACACAGGGGATCCAGAAGACGATTATCACTCTTGACATGGTAGTTTCCGACAAGGTGTGCGGTGAGGAACATGTGATATCTGTCTTCGCCAAGACGTTCGATGTGTCACCGGCAAAGTCGATTCTGATTGCCATTCCAGCTTTGAGTGAAACGGGGAAGAAGCTGGCGAACCTGTATAAGTTGGAGATAGTTGAAGGCGTGAAGCCCGAGGAGATCGCCGAAGGCTTCCGTGAAACTCTGGGCAAGATATCCTAGTGTATGATCCTCGAATTGATCATGAGCGGCCTGTAAGCCCAATCAGAAGTTGATAGCCCTAGACT
>CAYQCQ010000124.1:0-3698 GCA_964416035.1 uncultured Candidatus Bathyarchaeia archaeon | reverse complement strand
ATTCTGCGAGACGTGTTGAAGCTCATATAGACTATGCTAAGCGGAGCCCGTATCAGCCCAGATAGTCAAGCGCAGTAGCAACGTATACTTTTGCAGCGGCGACCACATCATCTGCTCGAACTTTCTCATTGAAACCGTGAATTCCTTCTTGGTGCGCCGGGCCATAGTGTGCCGTTGGAATTCCCCTAGCTCTCAAGAAACGGGCATCACTTGTCGCCCACTGGACGAAGACTCTCGGTCTTCTCCTTGTGACTTCTTCCACGTTCCTCTCAAGTATCCTTACGATCTCCTCAGTCGGACTTGTGTAGTTCGGAGAGCTTTCACTAATCACGTCTACTCCCCCGTCGTGCCTAGCTGCGATGGTACGTGCCTTCTTCAGGACATCATTAGCTCTGACTCCGATTGGCAATCGAATATCTACGTCGATAGTGCACTTGTCTGGGACCATGTTGACTTTTGTCCCACCATTTATCAAGCCGATGTTTACTGTCGGAGCCTGTAGGATTCGGCCAATTCCTTTCTTTCCTATCAGTTGCTCGGCAACCCGCTTCGATGAAGCTACGACTTGGCGAATATCCCTAGAAGGCCTAGCTCGTATCCTTGTTATTGATTGGAGTTCCTTGGCAAGCGATGCTGCTTTCATGATAGCGTTGTCTCCGACGTACGGAGCCAAGCTCCCATGCGCCGGAGTTCCCTTGGTTTCGATCTTCAACCAGAGGATTCCTTTCTGTCCAATATCTATTGCCTCAACGCCAGTTGGCTCGGCAACAATTGCTGCGGTTGAATCCGCGTAGCCTCCGTCCACTAACCACCTGGTCCCATGCTGGCCGCCGGTTTCCTCGTCTGGAACGAGTTGCAGTTTCAAGAGTCCTTTCAACTCCTTACGTTCACGGTGCAGCAATGCGAAAGCGAAGACGACTCCTGCGACTCCAGCCTTCATGTCCGACGCTCCTCTGCCATGAATGTATCCGTCTTTGATTTCTCCACCAAACGGGTCGAACTTCCAGCGCTCCCTGGAGCCGGCTGGGACGACATCCATGTGGCCATTCAGAAGCAAGCTTCGAGAACTCTGCTCCGAACCTGTCTGACACACGAGGTTTGGCTTGTCTTTAGCGCTCTCGACTACCGACACATCGACTCCGGCATCTCGAAGATATTTTAGTAGGAATCCTGTGATCTTGTCAACACTGCCCGGCGGGTTTTCACTCGGGATCTTGATCATATCGGATGCTAGTCCAATTATCTCACAAGATCTGCTCTCGACTTCCTGCAGCAAGGTCTTTCTTTTTTCCAGAGATGACACATCTTGAGCCTCCGGAAAGCTAGAGGCCTCCCCTCTCATATTAATGCGTTAGCCGATCACTCAGATTATTTGAGTTCAACATGACGCGATTTCGATTTTCACGAGTATTCTCGGGGCGGGTGAAGTTGAGTCTGTTGATTGGTGCTCCGGGCGGGAGTCTCGTAGCGGTCTGTCGCTACTTCGAATTCGCGAACCTAGAAGGTCTTCCTAGGTTTCCCGCGATCAGCGACTCGATTGGCCTTCGCACCGAGAGCGAATAAGGCCGCTATGCTTAACCGGGCTACATTCGGCAGAAGATGCTCTTCCACCGGAGCCCTTAGCTGCCCGGAGCATCTTGAGAAGCATCTGGCTGCGTTAAAAAACGTTTTCCGTATGGGCCGATTCTTCTAGTCACTTGTAGGCGGTGTCGCCTGGTCGGACTCGATCCTTTACCTTCAGTCCGATCGCCTTGCCTGCCTCTGCTCTCTGGATGTTCTGGTGCTCGATCTGCATTGAGTCAACTGTCTGCTCGAAGTTGGTGGTGTCGCCTTTGATTAGGATCGTGTCTCCCACGCTGAGCGGTGCAGTCAGTTGCACTACGGCCACATTGATCTTCGAGTAGAAGTGAGTTACCTTCCCTACCTCAGCCTTGCCCTCTGCCATATAATCACCTAGATCGTAACTAGACTATGCAGTGGTCCGCTTTTTACGCTATCGCTTCATACTGAACCCTTTGAATTCCCCAGTCCAGCTCTCTTCATGAAGTTCAACCTTGGTAACATGAGCACTCGGAGGGCCCCTCCTGCAGAAATCGACCATAAGGTCTACGGCGCGATCCTCGCCCTCAAAAACGGCCTCAACTCTTCCGTCAGGTAGGTTCCTGACCCAACCGTTCACGCCCAGCTCTACGGCTGTCTCTTGTGTATGATACCTGAAGAAGACGCCTTGAACAATGCCCGACACGTAGACATGGACCCGCTTCATCAAGCTTGGACCTCCACTTTCTTCAAGGAAGGATACTAGACGAACATGTAGCTTCTGCGTTGGGCAATATATATTGCCGCAAGAACTTTGTAAGCGCCTTTGACATGAGAGGTTGTTTCGTTGATTCGTCTAGTCGTGTTTGACGCAGATGGTACGTTATGGGAGCATCGTGACATATCATCGCTGAGCCTCCCTTTCAATAAGATCGATGAGAATACTCTGATCGACAGGAATGGAGTTGAGATACGGCTTTTCCCCGGTGTCAAGGAACTACTGAATGAGCTGACCGCCAGGGGAGTCATAGTTTCCATGGCAAGTTGGAACAAGCCCGAACTGGTCTTCGAGGCGCTGAGAAAATTTGGTATCGCAGACTATTTCACACATCCCAAAGTGGAATTCCACCCAAACAAACACGAGATGATGAAGAAGCTGTTGACTGATTTGGCGGCTGAGGGAACGACTGTAAAGCCCGAGGAGATCCTCTACGTTGACGACCAGACACGGCATATTGAAAAGGTGAGAAAGGAAATCGGAATGGTCAAATTCCTACAGTTTGGAGTAAACATAGCCAAGATTGTCGATGTCTTGAAGTTCCTCTAGGAGCACCTCGGCTTCCATACTCTTTCTGGTTCAGTCATGCATGGTTTCTTTCGAAAGACAAGGCTCTGTGCTTGCAAGCCTTAATACTGTGATGAGTGAACGTGCTATCGAGGATTGCTGGACATCGAGGAGATTGCTCTTGAGGAACGTTGAGGAGGCGCTGCGATGGATTGACCAAGCGAAGGCGGACCTGAAGACCGCAGCGGACTGCCAGAAAGATGGAAATCACTATGCTTCAACGTTCTTCTCCCAGCAGTCAGCTGAGAAGGTCCTCAAAGGTTTCCTGTACTCAGCTGGCTTCAGAGCGATAATAACGCATTCAGTTGTTGAATTGCTAGAGAAATCTTCAGAGTTGAACAATGGGTTCAAGAGGTTCATTGATCTAGGCAAGGAGCTTGACAGACACTATATAGGATCGAGATATCCCAATTTCTATCCGGAAGGGCCGGCATACAAATACTACACGGAGGAGATCGCCCAGAGATGCTTAGGCTACGCAGAGTCGATATTGAAAGAAGTGGAGAAGTACGTGAGAAGATAGACGAGTATGTGAGAGAAATCGTAGAGAAGCTTCGCCCGAGCCTTGTTGTTCTATTTGGTTCGTTTGCCTCAGGCGACATCAATGAGGGATCGGATGTGGACATACTTGTCGTCGCAGACTTCAAAGAGAAATTCCTCGACCGGATAAAAGCCCTAATGGATCTGAATAGGTTCCAGATCCCGATCGAACCGGTTGGCTATACTCCTGAGGAGTTTGAGGAGATGAGGAAAAGGGGTAATCTTTTTGTGGCCGAGGTTCTTGAAAGAGGCAAGATCCTATTTGAATCGGAGC
>CAYQCQ010000123.1:0-3851 GCA_964416035.1 uncultured Candidatus Bathyarchaeia archaeon | reverse complement strand
TTGCTGAGACTCGACCCATCGAAGGTTGAAGTCGTGGCAGTCTCCCACTGTCATCCGGATCACTATTCCGATGCACAAGTCTTCGTTGAAGCAATGAGCCAAGGAGGCACAAAGAAGAGGGGGATCTTCATTGGTCCCAAGAGTGTCGTAAAAGGAACCGAAAACTATGATTCTTGCCTCACGAAGTATCATCGAAAACTGATCAGTCAACTTGTGGAAATGCAGCCAGGAACCGAGATACAGATTAAGGGCGTTAGGATATCTGCAACACGTGCCTATCACAGTGATCCCGACTCTGTCGGATTTCGATTCTCGTTTGGAACAGGAGAAATTGGATACACCTCAGATACGGAATTCAAACCCGACATTCCTGAACAATACTCAGGGGTTAGGCTTCTCATCTTGTGCGTGCTGAGGCCTCACGGCAGCATGTGGCGCGGCCACCTGTCGACCGACGATGCCATCCAAATCATTCAGAAAATCAGGCCTGAAATGTGTGTCCTCACGCACTTTGGAATGAGAATGATAGCAGCCGATCCAGCTGTTGAGGCACGAAGAATAGAGGATGAAACCCGGATTCACACCATTGCTGCTGAAGACAATATGCGCATATGTATGGGCAGGGATCTGAAAGTTGATCGCCCATTGGGCTGATGCCTCGCGGTCCGTAGCAAACGCTTTATACTTGGAGTCCATCCTTGACGGTCGAAAGGTGCTGGGGAGTGTATCTCCGCCAAGTAGAATAGGCCGGCCAACCTATTTCTTGACGCCTTTGAGGGCAGCAGGCTCTGCTTTCCAGCAATCATCGTGTGGACAGACTCTTCTTGACGACGAAATTATCGGTCAACTTAACGAATGTCGCAACAGATATTCGATAGAGAGGAGTGCTAGGGAGAACCAAAGCACCCGCCGAACTGGTGAGGCAGATGACTGAAACAAGACTCAAAGAAAAACGATGGAACAGAAGCACGGAAGCAGAGACCGCGAAAGAATGGATGAGAGAAGGCCTCTACAAATTCCATCTCAAGACGCGAAAGAAGATATTCAGTATTGACACTCCTCCTCCCTATCCCAGCGGAAGACCATGGTCTGTGGGAGCTGCAGCACACTACTCGCAGATTGATATGATCGCGAGAACTGCGAGAATGCAGGGAAGCGAAGTCTACTTCCCGATAGGCGTAGATAGGAACGGACTTCCAGTTGAACTCTACACGGAACGACTACACAAGATCGACATTCATGAGACTCCCCGTGAAAGATTCATTGAACTGTGCAAGCACTCACTTGACGACCTCGAAGCCGAAATGATTGACACAATGAAAACCATGGGGTTAAGCGGTGACTTCGACCACTACTATCGGACGGATTCAGAGGAATATCGCAGGCTGACCCAAGCAACTTTCATTCAGCTCTGGAAGCGAGGATTGATCTACGAGGACACTAGGCCAAACAACTACTGTGTAGATTGTGGAACGACAATCGCAGACGCTGACGTAACATATGTCGAACTTCCAACCACCCTGTTCTATATTCGTTTCAAGCTGAGGGAGAGACAGGAAACAGCCACGATAGCAACCACCCGCCCGGAGTTCCTATGCTCATGCCAAGCGGTCCTCGTTCATCCCGATGATAACCGCTATCGCCACCTACACGGCCTGCACTGTACAGTTCCACTCTACGGAAGAGAGATCCCGATAATTCCTAACGCTGCTGCTAGACAGGAATTCGGAACCGGCGTCGTGATGATTTGCAGCTACGGCGACTCATCGGACGTACGTCTTTTCAGGGAATTGAAACTGGAAGAAATCGTCGCAATAGACACGAAGGGAAGAATGACAGAGGCCGCCGGAAAATACTCTGGCCTATCAATCGAGGAGGCTCGGAAACAGGTCGCAAGGGACCTTGAAGAGCAAGGGCTCATTGAGAAGAAGGAGAACACGATGCACAGAACTCCGATATGTGATCGCTGCGATACTCCCGTTGAGATCGTTCCCATGAGAGAGTTCTATCTCAAGCAAATCGAATTCATCCCTTCAGTTCGAAAGATCGTCGAACAAATGATCTTTCACCCTGAAGCCCATAGACAAATCCTCTACAACTGGATCAACTCGGTCACCATTGACTGGCCAATCTCCAGAAGGAGAATCTACGGCACAGAGATCCCGATCTGGTATTGTAAGAACTGCGGCAAACCAAACGTTCCGGAACCCGGGCCCTACTACACGCCTTGGAAGAACCCTCCGCCATTCCAAAGCTGCCAGCACTGCCGTGGCGGCACAGGATTCACCGGTGAAGAACGAACATTTGACACGTGGTTCGACTCAAGCATATCGCCTCTATTCATCTCAGGATACCTGCGATCAGAGGAACTCCATCGCAGAACCTTTCCGGTAACCGTCAGGCCGCAAGCCAAGGACATCGTACGCACTTGGCTGTATTACACACTCCTGAGATGCCATCAACTGACAAGAAAACCTGCTTTCAGACATGCTTGGATTATGGGATATGGAGTCGACGAGGCAGGGGAGAGGATGAGCAAGAGCAAAGGAAACGTGGTTGATCCAATACCTCTTCTAGCGAAGTATGGAGCCGACACGTTCAGGTTCTGGAACGCAGCGGAGGCGAGTCTTGGATCAGATTTCAGATGCTCAGAGCAGAGAATTGCCGGAACGTCCAAGTTCCTAACAAAACTATGGAACCTATCACGCTTTATCTCACCATTTCCCCAACCTGAAAAAGCGCGACTCACGGCTGCCGACAGATGGATCCTGTCCGAACTGAATAGACTCTTGAAGAGATGCCTTGAAGGCTATGAAGACTTCAACTTCTTCGTTCCCTCAAATGAGATCAGAGAATTCGTCTGGAACCTTTTCGCCCCTCATTACGTTGAGATGGCAAAGGCCAGGGCGTATAATACTGACCATTCATTCTCGAAAGACGCACAAAGAGCTGCGTGGTTTACTCTCCATCATTGTCTACGATCGATTCTTACGCTCCTGGCGCCGATTTGCCCATTTGTAACAGACTACTTGTGGAGAGGCATGTATGCGCACAGAAGTATCCACACAGAGTCCTTCCCACGGCCGAGTGGACGGATGATCGATAGGCTGGATGAAGTGACCACTAGCCTGGTAGAATTCAACTCAACCATCTGGAAATACAAGAAAGATCACAACCTAGCTCTCAATCAGCCGCTCGTAGGAGTGTACACTAGTTCACGACTAAGGCCCATGAGAAGCGATCTGACGGCAATGCATCGAATCGAAGACCTTCGCTTTGGAACTCCAAGCGACCCCAGCAAGATCATCATGAGTCAAGGTGAAACCTATATCGTCTCATGACCCCTGGCCGTTGTAGAAAGGGGCTATATGTCTTGTTACTATCTTCGAGGCTTCTCCTTCTTCCCGCTCAGAAGAGCTGGGAGAGAAACGCCGTTCACCTTGTAGACACGGTATCTCGTTCCCGGAAGGTCTCCATACGCCTTACCCTGCGCGCCTCCGATACCTTCAATATGAACTTCATCATGCTCGTCCACAAAGTTCATAGCGCCATCTCTTGGAAGAAAAGCTGTGACCACCTTACCAGTTCTTATAAGCTGAACTCGCACACACTTGCGGACAGCACTGTTTGGTTGGCGACATTCGACTCCCACCTTCTCCAGAACTATTCCCCGGGCTTGAGGCGAGCCTTGAAGAGGATCAGCCTTGTAATCCAACCCCAGCATTCTTCTCTTGAAGGGAGCATACTTCCATCGAAACTTCTTTCTTGCCCTCCTCAGCTTCCTCGCAGCAAACAGGCCCCTTGAGCTCTTCGCCATTCGATATCACTCTGCAAGCTTCTCAGGAGTCAGC
>CAYQCQ010000122.1:0-3862 GCA_964416035.1 uncultured Candidatus Bathyarchaeia archaeon | reverse complement strand
GATGTGTTAAGCCGGTCTGCAATCCTGAGAACAAAGCAGATGAAGTGCCATCAATCGAAAACGCACCGAATTTCTGTCCGATGAAGCTCATGCCACAAGTCATAGCGAAGGCAACCTCTGAATATGACAAGCCAGAGGTGAAGGAGTTTGCCCGGCAGGCATCAGTGCAGGAGTTTGAATGCTACGAGAATCTACCTGATGGACGAAGAACCAAGAATCCTAGAATCTTGGAACTGATCGAGTTCGCCAAGAAATGCGGCTACAGAAAGTTGGGCATCGCCTTCTGCAGCGGACTCGCCAACGAGGCTAGAACATTAACTGACATACTGGAGAGCAAAGGATTCGAGGTTGTCTCAGTCCGCTGCAAAGTTGGCGCCACCCCTAAAGAAAGAATTGGAATAAAGCCACAGGAGAAGATCAGGGGACCTGATAGTTGGGAATCGATGTGCAGTCCCATTGCTCAGGCTGAGATACTGAATTCGGAGAACGTGGATCTGGCGATCATGTTAGGTCTTTGCATTGGGCATGATACGCTGTTCATCCGCTATTGTCGGGTTCCAATGACCGTGATAGCTGTGAAAGACAGGGTGACCGGTCACAATCCCCTTGTGGCACTTTATCTCTCTTCCTCTTACTATGCAAGGCTTATGGCCAAGAGTGTCTAGAGAAACCATAACAAAAGCAATATTATCTCTCTTCTCTTGTTGGAAGTTGACATGGAAATCATGGTTGCGAATTCGAACACCTCATCAAAATGCTATGGTCTCATCAAGAGCGTACATGTGTTTGTCGCTCTTGGCCTATTGCGGATTAGCCTCCTCCACGAAAGCAGTCGTAGTTCCAGCGTATTTCCTGAATCTGCGCAGTACGTCATCCTTCGACAACCCTATGTCAAGAAACTCCTTTGCTAAGGATGCGGCGTTTGCATCAGACATCGGTCCGTAGCAGCCTTCGCACTCTCGGTTTACTGATGGGCAGATAGCGCCGCAGCCCGCCATTGTTACGGGGCCCATGCAAGGTCTTCTCTCCGAGGTCAGGATGCACACGTTTCCCTTGAGCTTACATTCGACACAGACCGGGTGTCGTCTCAGCCTCGGTTCTGCGCCAATGAGGGCACTCCTTATGACCTCTAGGATCTGATTCTTGTGAGGTGGACAACCTCTTAGATGGATGTTTATCGGCACATATTCGTCTAAGGCATGAATACTCTGGAATGATTCCTTCTTCGAATGAATAGATTGGAAATCCTCATACACCTTGGCTGAGATGTCATGAGGAATCCAATTCAGGATCGATGGAATCCCACCGCTGCAAGCGCAATCGCCTAGTGCAACCAATGTTTTGCTTCGGCTTCTAAGCTCTCTGAGTTCCTTCAACTCTCTTGAGGTTGATACGGAACCTTCGACAAATGCCAAGTCGTATGGAACGTTGGAGTTATCCGATCTGGCCATGACGAAGTACTTGAAATCGATGAGTTCGAGTAGTGCAGAGAAATCCTCCTCTAGTCGCAGCATCTCCATCTGGCAGCCAGAGCACCCCGTCATTTTGACTACGGCGACACTTAGCCTGTTGACCATCGAACTACGTCTCCTGCAACCTATGATTGATGGACTTGCGCAGGCTTCCCAAACCATATCTATCTAGGATCTCGGTGAGGCCTTCAACGATTCTCGCCGCGCTATGAAACCCCCTCTAGCTCGATAATGAGTTTGCCGAGGATGTGGGTTCGCCGGTTATTGGAACGGACAGCAAGTAGCTGCTGGCGCCTAGAACTAAATTCTCTTCGCGTTTTGCTGCGTGTTGGAAAAAGGCTGTGAATCTCGCTTTCCGTAGGGCGCCGATATCGATCACGGCTGCTATGTTTGGCACACACAGTTGGGTCACGTTACTCCTTCCCGATTTCTTTCGCCACTTCTGTGATGTCTATGTGAACAGGGCACGCTCTGATGCACCTACCGCAACCTACACATTTGTATCTAACCGGCGAATTCGCAAACTGTGAGGTGCCACCCCAGCTTAGATTGTGGCCAAAGAACTGTCGAATCCTATCGGCGCGGGTCTTCCGGAAGTTCCCTCCCAGAGCCACTTGCGCAAACTCAAGCAGGAAACACGCATCCCATTCAACGCACCTCATCGTATTGCCCACCTTGCCGACCCATTGGTCGTAGATGTCCAGGCAGAAGCATGTTGGACAAGACATCACACAGTTGCCACATGCAAGATCAATGCCCTCCAACCGCTTCCAGATAGGATGATCCAGCTTTGATCGAAGCAGCTCCGGTAGACCTTCCATGTTGATTCTTTTCTTGAACCCTTTCTTGGCCTGGGAGACAACTTCATCTTTCATCTTCACAGTATCCGCGTCGGCGTTGCGTCCTAGGATGTGACCGGCAAGTTTCTCGCCTTTTCTTGTGCCGGCCTCTACTAGGTACTTGTCGCCCAGATCAGTCAGGAGAAGATCAAACCCGCTGGTTGGGCATGGGCCGGTGCCCATTGAGTCGCAGAAGCAAGTCTCACCAACAGTCGTGCAGGTTAGGGCTACGATGGTCGTGTTCTTTCTCTGCTCTACGTATCTAGGCAGCGGATACTCGTCCTGGAAGACATGGTCCAGAAACATCATGCCATGCACATCGCAAGAATGCATACCGAAGATGAGTTGTTTGGGATACTCGCGTTGAACTGGTTCTGCTTGACCATTAGGTTTGAAGTATAGTAACGTGTCCTGTGTTGGTATGATTAGATGCTTTGGCGGAAGGATCGTCGTAGTGTATGAAAGATCTAGATCCTCGGCACTTGTGATTCTTTCAAACAGATGTTCGTGGCGCTTTCTCTTCGGACCATAGATTACGTAATCTTTCAGGAGGCACTCAAAGAACCCGGCTAGTTCTGCCTTTGGCATTAGCTTTGGTTTCATGAACCATTATACTCCGACGACTAATCCCATCTGGTACTGCCGGCTAATGAGCGAATCCGATCTTCACTAGCAGCATGAGCACTATTCCTAGAAGCAATGAGCCGAATGATATCAATGTGTGTTGGATGCTTGTTTTTTCGTGAAGTTGAGGTATGAGGTCGGCAGCTGCTATGTAGATGAATCCTCCAGCGGTGAATGGCAGTAGGAAAATCATGCTCTCGCCAACGAGGGTTGAGAGAGTCAAACCTGCTAATCCTCCAAGAATCGCTGTCAAAGCAACCAGGAAGTTCATCGCGAGCGCCCTGCTAGGCCGCATTCCACCATAAACCAGAACGCCGAAGTCACCTATCTCCTGAGGGATCTCATGCAAAGCAACCGCGATCGATGTCACGACCCCCAGGTCCGTTCCCACAAGAAAGCTGGCAGAGATTACCAACCCATCGATGAAATTATGTAATCCATCACCAAGGAGATTCATGTATACGAATGGATGAACCTCACACTTTGCCTTGTGGCAATGTCTCCACACGAATCGCTCAAAGAGGAAGAATAGAACGAAGCTACTCGTCAATGCTAAGAAAATTCCGAAGTTGCTGCTTCTGGCAACTGTCTCAGGTATGAGGTGGAGAAATGCTCCACCTATGAGCGCGCCTGCTGAGAATCCAACAAGCCCAAGCAGCGTCGTCTCTTTGAGTTCTCCTTTCTGCGCCAGAGTCAACGCTCCGGTGAAGGCCAACAAACTGATCACAAATGTGGCTGCGAGAACGCTTAGAATTACCATTCAGTGCACTCCGCCTAGATCACCGATTCGTTGAAGGACCGTGAAGTATCTAAGCTCTCGTCATAGGAGATCCACACCGAGGGCACCTCATCGAATAGCATGGCTGTCCGGTTGCATGAGGAGTTCTGTAGCCGCATTGGGTGCATACGCATTCTCCTCCTGGGCCC
>CAYQCQ010000121.1:0-3926 GCA_964416035.1 uncultured Candidatus Bathyarchaeia archaeon | reverse complement strand
TTGTCCGTCTGCGACAGACACACTCGGAAGAGGACAGCGCAAAAAGAGAAAAATGTTAGCTAAGACTCATATGCCATGTATTGCCAGCGCCGTCTCATGTATTCTACTACCCCAGAGAGGGTTCCAGTCCTTGCTTCGTCGATCGAAATGCCAGTCTTTCGGCTTATGGTCTCAACGATGATCTTCTCAATCGTGAGAGATCCTTCTCCGAACATGTCTCGGAGCGCTTTCTTGAAAATGTCAAGCTTCCTGGGTATCTGATTTCTCTTCAAGGAATAGCTCACCTCAAGGTGATGTAGAATGACTCTTGCAACATTCTCGCCAAGCGCGTCTAGACCATCTTCAATCATCTTCATTACAGTGTCCTCGCCAGCATCTAACGAGTCGAATATGGCAGGTTCTCTTTGTATCGCCGGATTCCTGTTATCCAGTTCTAGGAGTTGCTTCGTTTTTTCCTTGGAAAGCATGCTTATCCCTACAATCTATCCGTTGACTGATGACTTAAGCCAGTATGGGCAACGTTTCGGCGGATGTTGAAATCTCCAAACCGTCCGCTTAGAAATAGCGAGATATCTGTCTCTGTTCACTATGGCTCAGTCTATTAGGTCAATTCAACAAAGGAATCGCTTGATTGGGGGCGGTTCGATTTTCGGGCGCAGCTACTCCGATACTACGCAGGGTTCTATCCTTTGCCTCAACTCTGCCATCAGTCGGCAGAATCTTCTTGTCTGCAAGTTTTCTCTTGCGACTGGTATGTTTCGTAGGACAGTTTCCACAACTATCTGTTCAAGTGTGAAGGCACCGTCTCCAAAGATGCCTTGAAGCGCTCCCATAAAACTCTCAGGCCTATCAATAATGTCTTCCACTTTCAAGGAGTATTGCTTTTCGATGTGGTACAGAATTACCTGTCCAACTTTCCCGCCAAGCGAGTCAAGCGCCGTCTCAATAGATCTAGCTAATGTCCTCTTCAGGTCTTCAGAAAGGGCCGGTGAACTCATCCTACTCTTCGAACGCCTTCTTTTCTCCTCAAATTGCAAGGATAGCCCGAGTCTTGTTGCACCCAATTTTGGACAGCCTTGACTTTGCTTAAATGCGAAGAGTCGAACGTCTGCGTCTCCTATAAACCGCTGAGGAAAGCTGGCGACTAGACTTCTGTAAATTTCGGAAGTTTTGTCTGTGATCTGTTTGAAAGCCCTGTCCAACCAAGTCTGCTCTTTTGTACTGTTGGCTCGAATTTCATGTACAGCCATCTCATGGACCTCCTGCTGAGTCTTGCCTTCTTTGTACTACGCGAATCGGAGTTGATTCCCTTGTATTGGTCATCAGTGAGGCGCGCCCGAACTAGTGCATTCGTTTGGAGGAGCGTCGCTTCAGTCTTCGAGCGAAGTGGTGTCTGAGCCAATCGAGAACTGTATCGAACTTCTCATGACTGTACTGTTGAGAATCAGTCGTCTTAGTACTGACCATTGGGAATTTTTTGAAGTTGTCACTTCTGACTGCTGGTTCAACTATTTGCATGTCTCAAGTTGTTTCGGTATATGCAGACTGCTTCGAATCTGTCTGTGGTGATTCAATAGCCTCTCAGATCTGGCTGGATCGACTTCGACCAGTACGAGCTTGTTTGCTAGTTGCAACAGACACTTGTTTAAGGCATTGTTTGCTCGATGAGGCGGTCGGGTTCGATCTTCGCCAGAAGGTGTGATGTTGGTGCTTGAGGAAATTTCTGAGGCTCTCCAAGATGGCAGGTGGCACGGTGAGGAGGAGATAGCTCAAGTCTTGAATCTCTCTCCTAAGCTTGTTCGCTTGGTTGTCAGGTTTCTTGCCAAATACGGGCTGGTGGAGTCTCGGGTTTTTGCTGAAAAGAAGTTCAGATGGCTTAAGGACGCTCCTAGGCTAACTGAAGCCTTGACGATTGTAAGAACCGTTAGTTTGGAGCCGATGCAGACTTGTTCTGCGATATCCTCGAAGATGGAAAGACGCAGGTAGCGTGCCTTAAGAACGTCTTTTGATAAGAAACTTGTTGTGCTGAGGTTGAAATGGTGAGCATCCTACGCGTGGAGACGCGCCCGGATAGCTTGAGGTCGACTGCCAGAAAGAATAGAAACAGGTTTCAGATTACTCAAGCCATACTTGAGGTTGCGAGAGACGGAGTTGGAAAGACAAGGATAATGTACCGGGCCAACTTGAGCTTCAAGCTTCTTGAGGACTATTTGACGGTTCTTGTGAGGGCGGGGTTGCTCAGGGTGAAGGAAGGAGAGAGAAAGATGTACACGACCAGCGAGAAAGGCTTGCAGTTTCTCAGGGACTTTGAGGCGCTTGAGAGATATGCGGAGCTGGCGACCGAAAAGAAGAACGATCTCGCTAGGATGCTGGCGAGAGGAATATCGCAGGATCTTTGAATCTGCAAAGATAACAGGACTGTCGACGAGATTCTATGTTCAGCTTTTGATTCTCGGCTGGCACTATACCGGCCCTCTAGCAGAGTTAAAGATGTGAGTTACTTGAGAACCTCTTGACCTCCCGACGGGACCAGCGAGAACACCTCGAGGCCTAAAACGTCCGAGGACGACAGCCTTGAAACATTCTGAAAGCTCTGCAAGAAGAGAAGAGGGAGGCAACTGTAATGCTTTCGCAGGGAAGGGAGAATGCAGGTTCGCTGATATCGATTCGCTTAGCTCTCGGTGGCAAATTAGTCTATCCGGGTTCCAAGGTTCTTGTGGATTGCCAAAGAGTATGAAATAATGAAGAAATGAGATGAGTGCTTCTGCTCGTCTGTCAAAGGGAGACGAACAAAGCCTGATTACGCATTGGCACGTCGTCTCAACTGTATCGCACATGACGGCGTATGATGCTGGGTTACGGCCGGACAGAGACCATTTAGAGTCTTTGTGGGCCCTCACGAAGCTTCGATGCCCTACGCATGGAGATATGGTCATGGTTCAGAGGAGAGACGGCCAAGTCGTGTTCTGGTGTGGATGCGCGAGGGGTGGAGAGTTTTCCGAAAGGATTGAGACAGTCGTGAAACCTGGGGTTGTCCAGGTGAAGCGTCCGACGACCATCTGAACCGGAAGAGCGTTCTAGCGGCTTGTTGTCGGTTTGTCTGCAGCTAAATTCATGATCTTTCTAACGCAGTTCGATAGGCTGGTTCTCTTAAATAGCGTTGGGTTGAGTCCCATCTCTGTGCATATGGCTCGTTTGATAAAGTTCTCTATGATGTGTGCTCCTTCGCCAAAGATGTCGCGTAGGGCTTCTACGAAGCGTTCAGGTTCTTTGAGGATTTCTGGTCTACTTAATGAGTATCTCCTGTCAAGGTTGTAGAATGTTACTTGGGCGAAGTTTTCTCCCATAAGGGAAAGCCCGTGCTCCATGGCCTCATAGAGCGTACTCTCAAGATTCTGTGTTTGAGAGCTGTGTGAACCATCGGACGGTGGCTTTTCCTCGTTCAGGACAGTCGTAGAGTAGCTGGGGCGTGGACGGAATGAGGTCTGCATGGAGATTCGCTCCTAGCCCGCTATTATGTCGGCTGGCGATATAATAATGTTCCGCTTCCGGTACACCCATGTTTCACGTGCCTAAAGTAGCAGGGTCGTCAGAATCTTCCTCTGCCTACATGTAACGTCAACTTCTTATCGACATTTTTTGCTGAGCCGTCCGGAGGAATAAGAATATCTCAAGGAATTCCAGCTGGAGGATGAAGGATACAGCGATATCGGGTGCGTGAACAGTGCGTCTGGGCGGCGGATTTGAATGAGAGTCAGAGTCAGGAGAGCGATTCCTGCCCTCGTTGTCTTGTCGGTAGCCAGCGCATGCGGGGCAACATACCTCTACCTCCAGTTCGTCGCAGTAAGAGAGCGAGCAACTTACAAGAACGTCTCAGTGGCAGAGGCGAAGGCGATGATGGAATCCACTCCTTCACTGTTGATTCT
>CAYQCQ010000120.1:0-3940 GCA_964416035.1 uncultured Candidatus Bathyarchaeia archaeon | reverse complement strand
GGCTGTACCAGATATTCTCCCGCATCTCCTTTGACAAACCGGATCCGATCCTCGACGTTGACTTCTTTGGCTCTCGATCGGGCAGTAGCAAGAAGGACGTCTGAATGGTCGACTCCGACTCCAATCACTCCGAAATGTTTCGCCCATTGACATAGCATCTCTCCTTTCCCACACGCTAGGTCTAGAACATGCATATCTCTTCGAAGTTGAGCAACATGGCCCACCTTGATCAGTTTTCTCAGGCTGAATGGGTTAAGTATATGCAGGTCTCGTTCAGCAATTTCATGGTAGCGTAGCGGCAATGCTCTCGCGCACTCCGATTTCTGCATCGAGCGTATGACCTGTGACTCTATCCTTTATTGGCGTTTTTGCTGGTGTCGTTTCCGACCTATCCTTGGCCTTAGGCACGGATACCTTGCTCACGACGCTCAGTTTATTGGTGCAGTCAATGCATCCGTAGTGATCAGAGTAAATGTCATGCGAGGATGGATTGCCCGGCTATATCTGGAGTTGCTGCCCGCTTATCGCTTGGAGGAAGACTCTGAATGAGCACGAGGCGTGTGATACTGCTGATCTTTATCACTTCCGTGGTTGTTGCCGGAGGAGCAATAGCGTTTCTGTACCAATCGTATCGAGCGAGGCAGATCTTGACCTTAGCAACGACCACAAGCCTTTACGACTCCGGGCTGCTGGGCTATCTGGTTCCGGTTTTTTCTGATGCCTCGAACGTGGAGGTTCGGGTTCTTGCAAAGGGGACCGGGGAATCCATTGAGATCGCGAAGAGAGGAGATGTGGATATGGTTCTTGTTCACTCAAGGGTTCTTGAAGAAGAATTCGTTGCGGGTGGTTATGGTGTTCATCGAGTAGGCATAATGTACAATGACTTTGTGATAGTTGGGTCCAAGGAGGACCCAGCAGGGGTGTCGGGCCTAGGAGACGCCAAATTGGCCTTCTCGAAGATACGGGACACAGGAAGATCGAGGCGTTCTGTCTTTGTTTCTCGGGCGGACAGATCAGGTACCCATCTTAAGGAATTGGAGATCTGGGAAAGCCTAGGTCTCATGCCTTCAAGCTCTCTTGAGCCTTGGTACGTTGAGGCGGGATCAGGCATGGGCGCAACGCTCAGGATGGCAAACGAGAAGTATGCATATGTCTTAACCGACAGAGCGACATGGGCGTCATTCAAGGATCAACTGAGCAATCTCAAGGTTCTTGTTGAGGGAGATGGCATACTTTCGAACCCGTATGCAGCGATCCTCGTAAATCCTGAAAAGTATCCTCACAGAAACTTCAAGGCAGCTGTGGTATTCGTGAAATTCCTAGTGTCAGAGGAAGGGCAGAACCTTATCAAAGATTTCATGATAAGAAGCGACCATCTGTTTTGGCCGATGGCGAGGGACTTTCAGAGATCGGCCCAACTCGGATTTCCCGACCAAGCCAAAGAGCTGTCATGGTATGATGCGCAGACTTCGCAGTCGAAACGGGCCAGCGTCTTTGTCACCATAATCCTTTGCACTCGGAGGCCCTATTGCTACACAACCGCCAGCTTGGTATCGGAGTCTCAGGTCTGAAATGGACCCGATTGTCGATGGCTTGGTGACGGCGTTTCGACTTCTCATATCCATTGATCCTGAGGTCTACGGCATAGTACTGCTCTCGCTGGTAGTCTCAGGGGTTGCAGTGCTTGTTGGAGCTGTGACCGGGATCCCGTTCGGCGCGTTCATCGCCTTGAGGAGTTTCATGGGCAAGCGAGTCTTGCTGAGCCTCCTGAACACTTTGACCGGATTGCCCCCTGTCGTTGTTGGTTTGCTTGTCTATCTGATGCTATCGTCTTCCGGGCCTCTTGGTCCTTTACAGCTTCTGTATACTCCTCAAGCCATGGTGATCGCCCAACTGATAATTGCGTTTCCAATAGTTGCCAGTGTGACGGCTTCCGCAGTCAGCTCAGTCGACAGAAGGCTGAGGCTCAGAGCCCTCTCCCTGGGCGCAGATAGCTCCCAGTTGACGCTTACGATGTTGAGAGAGGCGCGGACAGGTGTGCTCACCGCGATAGTTCTATCGTTCGGCGCGGCCATCTCTGAAGTTGGAGCGGTCATGATCGTTGGTGGCAACATACGCTGGTTTACTCGGACACTTACCACAGCCATTGTCTTAGAGACTGAGCTTGGCCAGTTCGGAATGGCTTTGGCGCTCGGCATAATCCTTCTTACCCTCTCTTTCATGATCAATGTGGCTCTGACACGCTTGCAGTGGAGCGGTCTCAGGAGATGACCCACCTCATCGAGGCTTCGCATCTCAGCAAGGAGTACGGACCAACCAAGGCACTTGAAGACGTATCTCTCGCCGTAGATAGCGGGGATTTCTTCGCAATCATCGGGCCGAGCGGCAGCGGGAAGAGTACGCTGCTGCGCCTGATAGGTCTGATAGAACCTCCCTCATCCGGGAAGATCGTCTTCGTGGGGAAGGACGCGGCATCTGTCTCCGAAGACGAGCGAATGAGATTTCGCCGTGAGATCGGCATGGTTTTTCAAGAAGCCCTCCTATTCAACGCAACTGTTTACGAGAACATTGCCTACCCTCTCAAGATCAGAAGAAGACCTCAATCCGAAATGGAGAGACAGGTCAAGGAAGCGCTTAATGCTGTGGAGCTTGCAGGTCTCGAGAATAGACGTGCTTCGGAGCTGTCTGGAGGAGAGGCTCAAAGAGTCTCCTTGGCGCAAGCGCTTGTCTACGAGCCTACGCTTCTCTTGTTGGATGAACCTACCACCAACTTGGATCCTAGAAATGCGGCCATAATCGAGAATGTCTTATTCAGAACGAATCATGAACAAAGAACAACAGCCATCATGGCGACGCACAATATTCAGCAGGTTCAGTCTCTGGCCTCCGAAGGAGCAATACTTCACGAGGGAAGGCTGATTGAGAGAGGAAGGATCAGCGAACTATTCAGCAGTCCTTCAGGGTTTCTTTCAAACTTCGCCCTGATTGGAAATGTTTTCACCGGCGTGTCGGAGGTAGGCGCAGATGGTCTAGCAACGATAGACGTAGGAGCTTCTTGGAAGATCGAGGCCACCACAAGCAAGAGAGGGAAAGTCACAGTTCTCATCAGGCCAGAAGACATTATCGTTTCGAAGGAGCCTGTGCAATCTAGCGCAAGGAACGTGCTCAAAGGGAGAGTGGTTGAAATTCTTCAGGACGGTCAAAAGGTTCGGATGAGAGTCAATGCCGAGAGAGAATTCCTTGTCACGGTGACAACAAGATCATTTGAGGAGATGAAACTGGAGCAGGGATCATTGGTCTTCCTTGCATTCAAAGCATCATCCGTCAATGTGATCTGATGGCTAGACCAAGTAGACATCTGAACCTTTCGCCCCTCACTGGTGCCTGTGAAGGCTGTAGGCCGAGTAGAAGAGATGGAGCGGACATAGTTTGAACGTGAACATACGTCCAATGACGAAATCGGATCTCGGTTTCGCCTTAGATCTCGCAAATCAGGAGCATTGGGACTATGATCTTGTCGACCTAGAGCGCCTGTTTCAACTCTTTCCCGAGGGTTGCCTCATAGCTGAATATGAGGGAGCTAGCGCGGGATGGGTTGTAGTAAGTACCTACGGAAGCCTGGCTTGGATAGGCAGCCTCGTCGTCCGAAACAGTCTGAGAGGGAGAGGCATTGGAGCCGCTCTTCTCGATCACGCAGTAAGATACCCCCACAGGCTGGGCGTGAGCACCATAGGACTCTACTCATACAGCGAGTCAGTAGGCTTCTATGAGCGGACGGGATTCAAGTGTGACTGTGACTTCGAGCATGTTGAAGGCAGGGTGGAGAAGGTCTCTCCAAGGAGTTCAGTCCGACAACCGAGAGATCTCGATGAGCTGATTGAGTTTGATGGGAAATATTTCCGTGGCAATAGAAAGCTTCTGCTCGAGGCTTTGCGCAAAG
>CAYQCQ010000119.1:0-3970 GCA_964416035.1 uncultured Candidatus Bathyarchaeia archaeon | reverse complement strand
TCAATGTATCCTAACCTAATGTTGCTCTACAACATTTCGCCTGACACTTTGATAAAAACCGGGAAGGTCGAAGGTGAGGCCTTTCGCATCCCCGGGTTAGAGTACGCTTTCCGAAAGGCGCCGCAGGGAATGTATGCCGTGGCTTTGGAAAACCTTCTGGCTGCTCGAAACAAGATCAAGAATGAGATGAATGCGGTCAGACTTGGCTCGATGGAGTTTAGGGCGCTTGCAGCGAGAGAGAAAGCGGTGAAGACGATAGCGAACGCAATGTATGGCTATGCTGGGTGGGTAGGCGCGAGATGGTATGTCAAGGAAGTGGCTGAGTCAACAGCAGCTCTTGGAAGGAGAGCCATAGAAATGGCATTGGATGCCGCGAAGAAGCTTCAACTCGAACTGATCTACGGTGACACAGACTCCATCTTTGTCAAAAATGATGTGGAAAAGGTTGCCAAGCTGAGAGCAACAGTCAGTGAGATGTTGAAGATGGAGATCAGAGTGGACAAGGTCTACAAGCGTGTTCTCTTCACAGAGGCGAAGAAGAGATACGCGGGCCTCAGAGATGATGGCGCAATAGAGATAACTGGTCTTGAGGCGGTTAGGGGGGACTGGTCGGAGATCGCGAAGAGCGTTCAGGAGATGGTCGTTGGAATGATTCTGCGTGGGGAAAGTGCAGAGAAAGCTGCGAAATATGTCAGGACTGTGATCGACTCGATCCGTGGACGCAAGGTTGCTTACTCTGACCTTGTGATATGGAAAAAATTGACGAAACCGCTTGAAGAGTATGAGGTGAGGGCGCCGCATGTCGAGGCTGCGAGACAATTTATGGATGACGGTTGGCGCCTAACACTCGGTGACAGGATAGGTTACGTGATCACAAGCGTCCCAGGAAAGTTGTACCAAAAGGCTAAGCCATAGGTCAAGGCGACGATAAACGATATCGATACGGAGTACTACGTAACGAGTCAAGTTGTCCCTGCGGCACTCAGAATTCTACAGATGTTTGGAATCGGCGAGGACGAACTCGTGGGTCAAGTCGCGCAAAGGCAAGACCGTCTCGTCTCAGAGTTCTTGGGGTCAAAGCTCTAGCATCATCCAGCTTGGAGCATGTGAATTGGCCTTATCCTAGAAGTTTTCGGCATGACCAAAAGCCTCTAAAGCTCAGCGCGTATCCCAAGTTAGTGAACCACCTTGTCAGAATTGGACGACGCGGTTGAGCGATTTGTTGATGTGATGGCGTACTTGAGAAGCCCGATCGGGCTTCACAGGTACAATGACCATATCTTTATTCCGACTCCGGCGAACATTCGAAAACTGTTCAGAGATTTCGACTTTGTAGAGTCATCCATTCGGAGACTTGAAGGAGGAGAGCTCTCATGGTACGATAGACTGAAGGTTGATGAGACGCGCAGGATGATCCGCTCTACTAGGATCGAGGTAGAGTGGGAATCCGCCGATCCTATCTATCCGATTGAGACCCTTGCGGGAGCGGTTCAAGATCTTCTCGATTATCCGTTCATGGAAGAGTCGGAAAGGGTGAGGCTGCTGATCGCGAGACTCAAGCATTCGCAGCCTCTCTTTGAGGCTTGTATGATGCAGACTCAACGGTTGTCGAAGCTTCACATCAGATTAGCGATTGACTTGGGAAAAGCTGTCACGGAGTTCATAAAGGGCGTACCGGGTTCTTTCAAAGGTGCAAGGCAGAATGAAGAGCTCGTTGAGGCTTGCGCAGGTGCATCAACGGCTCTGTCTCAATACTTGAAGTATCTTGAGTCTAGGGTTAAGAGCGCACCGGATCAGATTGCACCTAAGAGGCACCAGTTCGAGAGGATGCTGCAAGGACTTTGGTCGTTGGATGTCTCAGTCGAAGATCTGAGAAAGATAGGCGAGGGGCAGCTAGAGCTATGGTCGAAGAGGCTTCTGGAATATGCAAGACAGATCGATCCGAAAGCAACCGACTGGAAGCGCGCTTGGGAGAAAATCAAGACATACACCCCGTCTACAGAGCAGGAAATTGTTGATGATCATAGAAAGTTGCTCGAGGAAGTAAGGCAGACATTGAAGGCCTCAGATCTGGTTGATCTCCCTGCGGGGGAGTCGGTTGAGACTCTTGCCACTCCTGAGTGGCGTAGGATGTTTGCAACTGGAGCCTCGTGTAGCTCGGACGACATGTACGGAGGACGAGTTACATCGAAGCTTCACGTTACTCCGAGAACAGCAGGTGTCACAGGGCCCATGCCGCCGCCTTCCCGAGCTCTTTTGGCACATGAATGCTATGCCGGTCATCATGTTCATGCAATAAACATTGGACAACACGCACCGATGCCCTTCAAGATAAGGACCCAGATTAGAGTCCCCGTCTCCGAGGGCTGGGCGATGCTCGCAGAAGAATTCCTGAAAGACAAGTTCACCCCTGTCGAGATGATGCAGCTATGCATGAGTGTTATCAGACGCGCTGTAAGGATTATTGTAGACGTGGGATTGAACACAGGTGAGATGACGTACGATCAGGCAGTTGACTTCTATGAGAAGACGATAGGCGTAAGGGCGACGAACGAAGTTAACGGTACACTTCTTACACCGGGCTACAAGTCAACTTACCTATTCGGTAAGGTTGCCTTAGAAAGACTTAGAGATGAAATTCGGATGGAGCTTGGGCATAGGTTCGACATAAAGTGGTTCAACAACCTAATAGTTTGTGCAGGCACAATGTCGCTGAGTGGCATTAGAACTTACGTCGACCACAATGCTGAGACAATCAAGAAGGCAGCGTAAACAAAAATCTGGTATCTCCCAACGCAACCTTGGAAAAACTTCGTGGAGAGCGCAGTAGACTCTCTTCCGAATCGCCGGGACATTGCTAGTGCTGGAGGCTCCTTTCGCCAGAAAATGGGATCTTGAGAAGGACTGATCTCTTCTCTCTGTCTCTAAGCCCCGCATTCTGAAGCTCATTGAGTTCCGCAGCAGTGATGTAGCCTTCCTCAAGTCTCAAAGCAATTCTTCTCATCCTCTCCAAGTCGTAGGTTGGAAAAGAGGCAGTGAAAACCACTTGTCTTCCCTTCACTTCGAGTGTTGAACCGTCGAGGTTGTTTTCTTCGACCAGACGCAGGAGCCTAGTTAGTAACATCGTCTGTTCAGTAGGTTCTGGAATTTGCTTCGTTTCCTCCGATGGCTCGCCACATCTCTCACAGCTCCAGAACAGATGCTTCTCGTAGAAGTCGCTGCTCGGTTCTGGTTTTTCGTATCTTATGCCGTAGCAGATGTGCCAAGTTGAGGTTCCGCACTTTGAGCATGGTCTCCGATTCCTGATCGTCAATCTCTTGCTTGAAGGTGGGATGACCATGAGTCCTTACCTAACCTCTCGCGGGGATTGTGGTCTGGTCGCGACTGTCAGAGGGATCTGAGGGTTCGTTTTGTCGGATTAGAGGGGCATGAGCATTGTTTCGACGGCTGAGAGAAGTAGGTCGATGTAGGCTTCGGCGTCATAGCTGTGATGGTTTTCGCAGAGTTCAAAGGCTAGGACGCGTTTGCTTGGAAGCTTGCTCTGGCTATTTGTGATGATGTAGCTGACGGTTTCGCCTGCGTTTGGTTTAACGCCTTCCTTTGCTAGTTGGTGGGCTGCGACTGCTTGGAGCACCCTATGCCTATACTCGTCTGGGTTCTGGGAGAGGTGTTTTCGAATAGCCAGTTCCTTGAGGGGTACGGCTCCAGACCTCAAGAGGTGTATGTATCTCTCGACGACCTTGTAGGCGGATGGTAGCCTCGCATAGAATTCTTCAGCGTTCTTGGCTTCAGCTAGGACGCGGAGCATTTCCCGTATGCACTGGTCGATGATTGGTGGCGTATCGCGCCTCCTCGTGGCGATGCCGCGGTCCTTGATCTTTCCGTTTCTGAAGACGCCGTAGTACCGGTTGAGAACCGGTACGTTCCGATGCGTTTTGGAGGGTAGGAAGACTACCCAGCGGTAGATCCC
>CAYQCQ010000118.1:0-4016 GCA_964416035.1 uncultured Candidatus Bathyarchaeia archaeon | reverse complement strand
TAGCCAGAAGGATTGGAGTTATGGCTCCTAGCGCCATGAACTCGCTGACTGCAAGGAACCATGTTGTTCTCCACTTGTCTAGCATCGGGCCTAGCGCCAAGGCTGAGATAGCTGGTGATGCGCTCATGATAGCCACAGCTATTCCAAGTTGCTCCGTGGTGGCGCCCAGTTGCTTGTAGATGAAAAGGTTGTAGAAGGGGAATGAGAGGCTCCAGAATGTTGAATCAAGAATTGAAACGAAAGCGATGGCGCGGAGACGCGGGTCTATTGAGAACACCTGTCTAAGATAGCTTCTGAAAGAAGTCCCCCAAACGGTCCTAGAAATCTTAGGCGATGAGTACTTTGCCGCCATTAAGGCGAGGCCGCACAGCATTAGCCCAACTGCAACTCCGAAAACCCATCTGAATGACAGCCGAAGCTCTCCGGCTACATAGCCTCCTATGAGCGGCGCAACCGCAGAAGCCAGCTGCACAAGCCCCATGTCAAGGCTGAACGCCTTTCCCCTAGTCTCACGCTCGCAATAGTTGCCAATCGCCGCAGTAGACGCCAGACTTCTCACATAGAAGTCTAAGTTGGACAGCAGGAGACCAGCCGCTAACAGACCCCATGACTCAGTCAACGCATATGATAGATAGCCAACAATGGTAAGGATTCCTCCTAGGAGATAGAACGGCTTCGCGCCATAGTGGTCGATTGAGGGACCCAGCATTGGACGCATCAGGGTTCCCACCGCCTGTGTCGCAGTGCGGATGTTTCCGACAAAGGTCATCGTGACGTTAACAAGGACAATCAATGGCGCAACCGATGGAGCGCCGAATCCAATGGCGAAGCCGAAGATCGAATTGACCAGAACTACGAGAAAAACCTCTCTTCTTAGTTCACCATATCCTCCGAGGCGAGAGAGGTTCAACTATAGCCACCGAGTCCGTAGCCGAGATCTCGGTAAATGGATGCTTTCTGCTCGATAAGCTTTCAGGAGAAGTCCATCTACTTCTCGACGACTTGCTGAGACAAAACTAGTTGATGAACCGAGTCCTCGTATTCGTTCAGCGATAATGGCTCTTCCATCTCGCTCGGTTTCTTCGCTAGAGCCTCGACAATAGCCTCGGAAAGTTCAAGCGTTGTAACTATTGGAATGTTAAACTCAACTGCAAGGCGTCTAATGAGATATTCGTCTTTCCTTGAACCTCCGTCCTCTTCCCACGTCCCCTTTATTGAAGGGATGTTCACAACTAGGTCGATCCTTCTCTCGAGCAAGTAGGTTAGGACATTCGGCTCCTCCCGATCCTTTATCTTGTGTAGAACCGTGACTCGATGGAGCCCAGCGTTTCTCAGGGCCTCGGCCGTATGCTCCGTGGCAAATATGCTGAAACCTAGCTCGTCAAGCATTGTTGCAGCTCGAATGATGTTCGCCTTGGCCTCTTCGCTACCGACGGTGATTAGTACAGTGCCAGGCCTCGCCGGGATCGTGAACTCAGATGCTTCGAGAGCTCTCAATAGGGCACTTGAAAGGCTGTTCCCCATGCATGCAACTTCGCCCGTACTCAGCATCTCCACGCCCAAGACAGGGTCGGCTCCTCCAAGTCGCATGAAGCTGAACTGGGGAACCTTCACACTAACATGAGGAAGATGCCCCGGACTCGTGATACCTAGGTCTTTCAGCTTCTTCCCCATCATGATGGATGTCGCGACGTCGATCAGATTGATGCCGACTGTCTTACTTGTATAAGGCAGGGATCTGGATGCCCGAAGATTGCATTCTATGACGTAGACAGCTCCGTCTTTAACCAAATATTGAATGTTGAATGGGCTTCCAGCCGAGAGCGCTCGCATTATCGAACGAGTGTACTGCTCAATGGTTTTCAAAGTGTCGTCCGACAGGGTCTGCGGAGGAATAGACATCGTAGCGTCTCCACTGTGAACACCCGCATTCTCTACGTGCTCTATTACCGACCCGATGAGTACGTCCTCACCGTCTGATACGCCGTCAACCTCAACCTCCCTCGCTCCCTCCATGAACTCCGAAACTACGACTGAGTGTTCAGCCGAGAAATTGGCGGCAAGACGCAGGTAGCCTTCTATCTCATCCTCGTCATGAGCGACTCTCATCGCTGAGCCTGAGAGAACATAGCTGGGTCTCACAAGGACGGGGTAGCCGATCTTCCTGGCGAAGAGCTTCGCATCCTTGATGCTTGTAAGCCTGCTCCACCTTGGTTGAGAAATATGAAGCTGATCGAGAAGAGCACTGAACTTCGATCTATCTTCCGCTCGATCTATGCTTTCGGCGCTTGCCCCCAGCAATGTGATACCTGCATTCGCTAGGCTTGTGGCGAGATTATTCGGTGTTTGACCCCCGACCCCTACAACGACTCCCATGGGCTTCTCGATTTCGCATATGTCAAGGATCCTCTCGGTGCTCAGCTCCTCAAAGTACAGCTTATCCGAAGTGTCGTAATCAGTCGACACGGTTTCAGGGTTGTAGTTGATCATTATGGCTTCATCGACTCCGTTCTTCTTCAACGCCCAGATCGTGTTGACAGCACACCAGTCGAACTCCACGCTTGACCCTATTCGGAACACCCCTGAACCTAGTACAATCGCCTTTTTGCTGGGCCTAATATCTACGTCATTCTCAGTTCCACCATACGTCAAGTACAGGTAGTTCGTCTTCGCCGGCCATTCCGCAGCCAGAGTATCGATCTGCTTTACGACTGGTCTAATCCCAAGTCTCTTTCGTAGTTTTTGTATGGTCAATTCGTCGGTTCTCAGACAGACGGAGATCTGCTCGTCTGAGAAACCCAATTTCTTGGCGTATCCCATCAGCCGATCCGTTTCTTCACAGTCAAGTGTTGACAACCTGAGCTTACGTTCAAGGTCCACTATGTTCTCGATGCAATAAAGGAACCATCGATCAACCCCCGTGAGTTCGTACACTTCGTCAATGGTCACACCTTTCGTCAAAGCTTCAACTATGTCGAAAAGTCTTTCATCGGTTGGGTTGGCAAGGCTCTCTTTCAATTCATCTAGAGTCCTTGGCTTCCTGTCTCCGCCGCCGTTGCAAACAATACCGAGCTTATTGATCTCCAACATTCGCACCGCTTTCTGGAGCGCCTCCTCGAAGCATCTCCCAATCGCCATGACCTCACCGACCGACTTCATCTGAGGGCCGAGGTGCCGGTCAATGTTCCTGAACTTCTGGAAGTCCCATCTCGGCATCTTGACGACAATGTAATCAAGGGCGGGTTCAAAGCAGGAGGTTGTGACTCGTGTAACTTGGTTCTGTAACTCGGGTAGTAGGTAGCCTATGGCGAGCTTAGCTGCAACGTACGCCAGAGGGTACCCTGTAGCCTTACTAGCAAGAGCTGAACTTCTCGACATGCGAGCATTGACTTCTATCGCCCTGAAATCCTCGCTTGTAGGCTTAAGAGCCCATTGAATGTTGCATTCGCCCACGATCCCTAGACTCTGAATCGCCTTGATCGATGCAGAGCGAAGCAGCTGATACTCCCTGTTATTCAAGGTTTGAGATGGCGCAACAACAATTGAGTCTCCCGTATGAACCCCCATTGGATCAACGTTCTCCATGTTGCAGACAGTGAGACAATTATTGGCTGAGTCACGCATGACCTCATACTCTATTTCCTTCCAGTGGCCGAGATACTCCTCCACGAGAACCTGCTCTATCATGCTATGCGCCAAAGCCCTCTCCACAATTTCCTTCAGCTCACTTGGATTTCCGGCCACTCCAGAACCTTTTCCACCAAGAGTGTAAGCGACTCGTATAATCACCGGATACCCGATCTCCTCCGCTATTCGAGTCGCCTCTCTGACCGAGTTGGCGGAGGCACTTCTCGGTATAGGTACATTTGCCCGAATCATCGCCTGCCTAAAGAGTTCCCTGTCTTCAGTCTCTTCGATCGCTCTTATCGGCGTCCCAAGAACCCGGACATCATGTCGTCCCAGAATTCCTGCCTTAGCCAGCTTGACTCCGCAGTTAAGTGCGGTCTGGCCTCCGA
>CAYQCQ010000117.1:0-4023 GCA_964416035.1 uncultured Candidatus Bathyarchaeia archaeon | reverse complement strand
CCTACTACGCTGAATACATTGTGGGAGAGGGACTTGATCATCTAGCTTTCAAGGTCGATGACCTCGATAAGGCCTTGGAGGAGGCCCGATCCTCGGGGTATCGTACCATGCTAGAAATGAAGGCGGATGGCGGCCGATGGGCCTACGTAGAGGATCCAAACGGAATCTGGATCGAACTCTTCTGAGAATGGGATAGGTGTGGGTTGAGATGACAAAGGTCCTTGTGATCTACGATTCAAGAACTGGGAACACTGAAAAGATGGCTTCAGCTGTTGCCGACGGCGCTAAACAGGTTGACAAGACTGAGGTTGTCCTCAAGAAAGTTGCTGAAGCGAAGCTTGAAGATCTGCTGGACGCTGACGCGATCATAATGGGCTCGCCAACGTATTATGGACAGATGTCTGGAAGATTGAAGAATCTCATCGACGAAACCAACAAGATCCACGGAAAACTCAAAGGCAAAGTTGGGGGAGCCTTCACCAGCTCTGGAGACACGGCGTGCGGTGCAGAGACAGCACTGCTTTCAGTGCTCGAGTCCATGCTAATCCATGGTATGATTGTGCAAGGCAGATACGACAACAAACACTACGGTGCCGCATCTGTAGGCGCCCCAGGCAAGCAGGAGATTGAATCCTGCAAGGAACTTGGGAAACGAGTTGCGAGTTTGGCTGCGAAGCTGCACTCATGATCTTTCTCTAGCGGCAATCAACTACCGTAGGGAAAAGCACCGGTCTAAGCAGACCTGAAGACACGTTCTGCGACTTTTCTGCGCATAGGACCCTTGGAGGCAGATGAATCGCGATTCTGCAGACATCTGCCCCGTCAAGCACTGTTTCCAGCACTTCGACCTCTACTGGTTGTTGTAGTATCTTTTCCCAGATGTCCTTGTAGAAGCCAGCTCCACAATAGCAGTAGGTTTTGGAGATTTTTGGCTTAGAGGATCTTATGGCTCCTCGAATTCTTGGGCAGTGGCAGTAATGATATCTCTTCTCCTCGGGATCCGTCGCTTCTAGATGTTCCTTGAGTTGAAAAGGCATTTTTGTGGCGATGATTGTATTGCCTTCTCTGACTCCTGCTACTCCCCAACCCCAGCTCAGTACGTTCTTGATGAGTCCCTCGTCTAGCTTCAACATGTTCCTCAGATCAGATATGAACAACTCCCGCAACATTTTGTGTACTGTATCCAAATCTTTGGTTTCTTCGTACTTAGCCCTAAGTGGCAACAAACGTTTCTCAGGAAAATGACAAGCACAACTTGTCATTATTCTTGTGCGACCGTTCTCGTCAACAAGAGCATCTAGTCGATCAACTGCCTTCCATGTCCAATCGATTATTTCTTGTTGATTGACGGAAGCTCCAAGTCTTTCGCTTCCCTGCAACACTTTCTTCGCAATCTCCCTTCCAACTGTCTTGTCTAAGGATATGGAGAGCTTCCGCAACCATTGATCTTCGAAGCTTTTGTCTCGTTTCGCTAGCCCTTTTGCGAATCTTGAGATTTCTTCTTCAGACATTTTCCCACCTTTCTGACACTCAATAGGTCCTCGGCAACTTCGCGCGTTGGTCAAACTCCTTTATTTTGTCTTGGACCATGCCTATCCAGCCTAGTTCGGCCCGAGGGAACAAATCATGATCATAAAGGCTTTGCGATGTAGGTTGTTCAGTGTGCACTGTGCATCTGTTTGTCTTTTTGAAGAATCTTGTGTCTTTGTTCTGTAGACTGTTGTCAGACCGAAAAGTGTCTCTTCACTTCGCCCGCCCAGAGTGTGCTGGCAGAGTGCTATCTCTTTGCGTCGATTATCTTCATTATTTGCCTCACGATAATCTCTGGAGGCACTCCTGCTTCAGTATTGCGAACGTTTTCGACCAAGTTTCTCTCCTTGTAGTAATCTAGGAGAGGCTGAGTTTGCCTCCGGTAAGTTTTCAAACGTTTCTTGATGACTTCAGGTTTGTCATCCTCCCTTGTGTACAGTTGTCCGCCGCACTTGTCGCAGATCCCTTCAACCTTGGGCTTCAAGAAACGCTTGTTGTATATCTCGCCGCAGTTCTTGCATGTAAGTCTTGACGAAAGCCTCTCGACTATGATCTGGTCTGGAACGTCCAAGTTTACGACGACCTTTAGGGGAACTGCCTTCTCGAGAGCCTTGGCCTGAGGAACGGTTCGTGGAAATCCGTCTAGAATAAATCCGTCTGCGCAATCAGGCTGTGAGATTCTCCTTTTCAGGAGCTCGATGATTATGTCGTCTGGTACGAGTTCACCACGTTTTGTGTAGTCTTCGATTTTCTTTCCCGTTTCGGTCCTATCCTTGATCTCATTTCGGACAAGGTCTCCGCTTGAGATGTGAGGCATCTTGAGCAGCTCAAATAGTCGAGACGCGTATGTTCCTTTCCCTGAGCCCGGTGGCCCGAAGATCACTATGTTCAAACTTACTCGTCAACTCTTCTACCTTGCACTCTTACGCGCTCGGTTTCAAGACTTAAGCGTTCTTGTTCAATCAATAGTGCGAAATACCGAGGTAGGCCAAATAGAGAACGGAAATGGCCATCATAGTGCCGCAGAAAACCGACGCCGAGCTTCTTGAGCACTGAAAATCAGGGTCTGAGTCTTTCAGCTCTGATTGGGCTGCTGGCTCTCAACTTCGAAGCGTGGTTCCTGAATGAAGCCCCAAGGAAAAGGCGTTGACCTACTGTGCTGATATGTGGCAAATATCCTATCTCTCAGTTTGAGATCGTTCTCTGTGAAGGGTTTTCTCTCCTTCTGAAATATGATGGCCCTAACCTGTGACAGGTACACGCGCAACGTATCTGATTTGACGAGAAACTTCTCTTGAATGTCTCTGCCGATGACTGAGGTTGGACGAGGCTGTTCTCTGTCCAGCGGAACCACTTCAAATAGTGAGCTCAAATCTTTTGCGAGGCTCTTGAGATCCACGCGTCTGAACCAACTATGTCTTATGAAATGATATGGAGTAGAACTCATGACTGACGATCACCTCGGATGGCTAACCCAGCAAGTACTCAAGATCGCATGAAATAAGGTTAAGCTACTTCAAGTGTCAAGTAGCGTGTGAGTGGTCGACGTCTAATGACCTATGATCCGTTGCAGCTAGCCGAGGAGACGAAGAAGATTGTGGCAAAAGGCATGCTCAGGAAATACTATCGAAGAAGCAGACCGGGAAGATGGTACGGCGGGATAGCCAGCGCTGACTGCTGCGGATGCAACCTGCGATGTGTCTTTTGTTGGAGCGGAGCACCTCGAGACAACCCTGAACGCATAGGCGAGCTGTATTCGCCTGAGCAAATATTCAGTAGCCTCGTAGCATGCGCAAGAAAATATGGTTACGGACAGTTGAGGGTCAGCGGCAACGAGCCCACAATAGCAGAAGATCATTTGCTGAAGCTACTCGAGCTAATAGACCGAGCACGATACAAGTTCATTCTCGAAACTAACGGAATACTGATCGGGCAGAACCCAGACTATGCGAGGAAACTTTCGAAATTCAGGTCTGTCGAAGTGAGAGTCTCAATAAAAGGAACGAACCAAGAGGAATTTTCTAGGCTAACAGGAGCAATTCCTGAAGCCTTTGCACTACAACTCAAAGCATTGGGGAACTTAGTCGATGCTGGAGTGCCTTCCCATGCTGCCGTAATGCTCTCTTTCAGCTCCAAGGAGAGCTTCGGAGAGCTTCTGAATCACCTGAGAGAGATTGACCGTGGCTTGATGGAAAATGTTGAAGAGGAGTATGTCTTCCTCTACCCACACGTGACTAGGCGGTTGAGTGAAGCAGGAATCCAGCCAAAGATAGCCTATGAACCAAACAAAGCGCCCAAAGAACTGATCTAGCCCGTGGAACGACAGGGATATTGACCTGCGATAACGCATGGGTAGAAAGATTTCTGAAGACGAATCGTATGCACTTTAGAAATTAAGTGATCCTACTTCTACCGACTTCTTAGCGCCCGCTTTCCTTAGTTTACGCTTCCGATAGAATGCTCTAACTCCGTCTCAGAGAAATATGAACAGAG
>CAYQCQ010000116.1:0-4028 GCA_964416035.1 uncultured Candidatus Bathyarchaeia archaeon | reverse complement strand
TACTCTTCCGTTCTTTGATCTTCTCACTCGAATAAGTTCTTGGTATAGATGTGGACCCCCGACTGGTATCAGTAGGACACCTTCAGGAGCGAGTTGATCAACCATCGGCTTCGGCACATCTGGGGCAGCACTCGTGACAATTATCACGTCGTATGGTGCGTGCTCAGGAAGCCCTTCTGATGCGTCGCCATGAGTCATGGTTACTCGATCACCATAGCCTGCTCGTTCAACGTTCCGCTTTGCAAGATCTGCAAGTTCCTTCACGATCTCAACAGACCAGACATGCCCCCACAGGTTCTGTGGCATGTCACTAGGAGCAACAATCTCCGCGTAGACACAACTCATGTAGCCGCATCCTCCACCAACCTCCAATATCTTCTGCCCCGCCCTCATACCGCTGTACTCGCAGAACATTGCAGTCATGTGAATAGCGCTTGTAGTCTGCCCATATCCTATTGGCAACGGAGTATCAACGTATGCATACTTCTTGACTTCTGGTAGAAGAAACTCCTCCCTAGGAACGGTTAGAAGGGCACGCAAAACTTCCTTGGTCTTGAGGATCCCCTCGGATTGCAGCATTGCAACGGCTCTTTCACGTGCCTCATTTGTCGTCGACAAGGATGTTCCGCTTTGAGAGTCTGCTGTGGGATAGTCACAGGAGACCCTTAAGCATTTCAAATGAAACGTCGTTCTGTATGACGATAGTTCATGACCCGGGTTTCGGAGACGTTTGAGGCACATGGCCACGCCATGATAACAGCGACGCACGCAACATCTTTTGAGATCACAAAAGAGAAACATCTCACGGCCCGAGGTGACTGCATAGTGGCGGTAGGCTCATCGAAAGGAGCCGCCGATCTCTCTAGAGAGTTTAGAAGAATCGCAAGAAACGACTCGGCAAAGATCACAGTCATACTCTCTGCAGGAGGCATGAAGCAGCAAGCCCACGGCAAAGGTAGCCATAGGTTACGATTTGACCATCTCACCGATTTGGTCGCTCGAAAGAGCACATATACCTGCGGACGAACATTGATGATTTCCTCAGATGTCACTGCTCGTGACCTCTCTCGGAGGTTTGCTCACCTCATTAGAGATCCAAACTGCAGGATAACTGTGCAGTTGATGGCTGAAATCTAGTACGGAGGTGTCTCCAAGAAGCTAAGAAAACATGGAGGGATGTGTGGCACCTTGGCTCGTAGACAAGGCGATGAAGGGAGAGTGGACGAGCGGCTGGTGAAACTTCAACCTCCTGATGTGAGAGCTGTGTATCAATTTAGTAGAGTTGAGAAAGCGTTCTATCTAACCAGAACGTCAAGGGCACAAAGCCATTCATGTGGTGCAATCCCCTTCACTATTCTTGAGTAGAGAACTTTGTCAAGTCTCCTCCGTTCCCTCAGGAGCATTTCTAAAAGCTCCTCTTTGGCCTTCTCAAGTGGATTTGGATCTTCACCGAACGTATAGTAGTGAATGACACCACCTGTCGGTTTGATGGCCAAGCAAGCAGCATCCACATACTCGGCTGCTCGGGCAGGAAGGTTCATGATGACCCGATCCGATTTTCCAGTTAAGCGCTCTTCGATGACTGTTCGGGCATCTCCCCTCATTACGACCACCTTGTCGTCAACGCGGTTAAGCAGTATGTTTTCTCGAAGGTATTTTATTGCATCTTCGCTTATGTCGATAGCATAGACATGGATGTTTGTCCTTCTTTTTGCTATATGAATCGCGAAAGGGCCCACACCCGTGAACATATCAACCACCGTCTCGTCTTCTCCGACCTGGCTGGCAACTCTCTCATGCTCAAAGGAAAGCCTTGGAGTGAAGTAGACCCTCGCCACATCGACGCGAAATTGGCACCCGTATTCTTTGTGGGTCGTTTCAGTAGCCTCAGAACCAGCGATAACACGAAAACGTCTCAGGCGCTTCTCAGTGGATACCGGACCGGCCTTTGCCAGCACTGTGCGAACGTTCCTGCTGGTCTCTAGGATAGCGTTGCCGATCAGTGCTTCGAATCCGCGAAGCTCTTCAGGCAATTCAACGATTGCAATCTCGCCAATGATGTCGATGGATCTAGGTAGACTTGCCAACTGGTGAGGAGCCAGTCGATCCTTCAAGACTTCGATGATCGTTCGAGGCTTGTGAGGTACTCTAGTCAGAGTTCCCGTACTTATTTGAAGATTGCCAAGCTCCCCTTCGAGCGCAGAGCGTTCTGGCTCTGATGGGTTTCTCATCAAAGGAATAAGTAGTTGATCGCCGTCCTGGCCGATTCTGAAGCTAGTATCCACTAGTTGAAGTTCTCTAAGTAGCCTTAGCGCTGATTCCCCGTGCCTTTTGTCCAAGCGTAGGCATAGAGTCTCGGGCGCGGCAGTCTCTCTCATGTCTTCACCCTCACTCGCCTAATGTCAGTCTTGGCGATCAGCTGTATCAAAGTGTCTCAGTCAAAGATAAGAGAGACTTCCCTCTATTTCTGGCCATGTCAGGCAACAGGGTTGTTGTCATTCTTGGATCGGAGCATGATTATGCTTTTGCTGCCCCGATCAAATCATTTCTCGACAGATTTGGTGTAAGCTGTGACTTCAGAGTTGCTTCAGCCCATAAAGATTCGGAGAGGCTCATCCGGATGCTCGAAGACTACGAGATGCTAGACGAAAGGATAGTGTACATCACGGTCGCAGGTCTGTCAAATGCCCTGTCAGGATTTGTGGATTTCAAGACCAAACATCCTGTCATCGCTTGTCCTCCACAATCAGAAGATTTTTGGCGCATCGACATATTCTCGTCTCTGAGAATGCCTAGAGGGGTTGTGCCACTAGTGATATGTGATCTGGAGAATGCAGCTCTTGCTGCCGTAAAGATTCTCGGAGAATCTGATGTAAAATTGGTGAATCGAGTCAAGGAGTATCAGAGGGAGATGCAGTTGAAGAACGAGAAGGCTGACTTGAAGTTCAGAGATGCTCAGAGCGGTTGAGTTTTGAGTCGTTCACTCAGACTCTTTCGGAAGGGTAAGGTTCGAGACATCTATGACCTAGGTGAAGAACTGTTAATTGTTGCGTCTGATAGAGTCAGCGCGTACGATGTTGTGCTTCCGGACATGATCCCTCGGAAAGGCGAAGCTCTTACCGGACTATGTGAGTTCTGGTTTACCAAGACGAAGGATATCATACCCAACCACTTTCTCCGTCGTGTTGACAGCTGCTCGATGAGAGTGTCTAAGGCCGAGCGGGTGGACATAGAATGGGTTGTCAGAGGCCACATCTATGGTTCAATGTGGAGAGCGTACACGAAAAGGGAGAGGAGTTTCGGAGGTGTTTTGCTGCCCAACGGGTTGAGAATGGCAGAGGAACTCCCTGAGGCGGTTCTTACTCCTACAACAAAGTCAGAGATCGGTCATGATCTTGACATAACTAGGAAGGAAGCGATCGATCGAGGCCTACTCACCGAAGATGAGTGGCGTATCCTTCAGGAGACATCCTTCCGACTTTACGAATTCTACCGTGATGAGGCCAAGAAGAGAGAAATAGTAGTTCCAGATTTCAAGGTTGAATACGGAAGGTGCCATGGTTTTCTGATGCAGATCGACGAACCACCCACCCATGACTCAGCTCGCTTTTGGAGTGACAAACATTTCAAAGTGGGCGAGCAACAGGAGGCACATGCACTGGATAAGGAGTTCCTGAGGGCCTTTCTCAGAGAGTACTACGGATTCACCGGAGAGGGGATCCCTCCACGGCTACCCAAACTAGTAATAGATGAAGTTTCAAAAAGATGTGTTGGGGCCTATGAAGTGTTAAGCGGAAATAGGCAAATAGAGGACCTGCATTTGAAGAGTTTGGATCAAGTTCTCAAAGAGCTAGGGGGTGAAGCGAAATCTCAGAAGATCTGATTTCAAAATTCAGTGTATGCTCTCCAACCGATAGTAGATATTCTGTCAAGGAGCTCAATCGTTACCTTTCTGCGGAAGCCTTCGTAAGATACAAGGCGATGGTTGAGAGGGCCCTTGTTGAGACTTTGGCGAAACGCGGCATCTG
>CAYQCQ010000115.1:1573-4030 GCA_964416035.1 uncultured Candidatus Bathyarchaeia archaeon | reverse complement strand
AAGCAGCAATCGCACTAAGATGTTCATGAGGGGCGTCATCCAGTACGCAGTATTCTATTTGATAGGATCTGTAATGCGCAGGGTCTTTCCCTTTAGGCCAACCTTCCCCAGTTTGACGAGATCCTTGTCGTGGGAATACATTTCAGGGATTCTATTATGGAGATAGCAGCTGACTATCAGAGAATCTCGTCCGCCGAGATTCATCTTAGCCGCCAAGTCCAACGCGAACATGGATACTGTTCTCGTCAGGTTGACAAAGTTCGTCCTTCTATCCGCTAGGAACTCAACAACTTTTCGCCTTGAATCGATCGGTGAGATCTTCCTATGAAAGACTAAAGTGTGATATGTCTCATGGACAACCGCTGCGTTAACGGCCCACATGTCTAGGGACAGTATTGCCCTCTTCGCTTCGTCATGTTCTGGAAAAGTGGGACCCAGTGCGTATACAACAATGTTGGTGTCAACTCCGATCAAGTCTTCCAAATCTCCTTCATTGTCTTGGGGCTAACTCTTTCTATCTTGCCCGTCCGCTTCGGGTTCCAATCCATAATTTCTTCAAGCCGCTCTCCCTTGTGTGAAACCTTCACCATGACAAAGTCCTTTCCGCGTTTTTCGAAAGCTACGGCGTCGCCTTTGGAGGCGCCCAACTCTTCTAGGACACCCCTTGGTAGGACGATTCTGCCGCGGTCGTCCAGAACGGCGGTCGGCATGAGATTCTCACCCACAACGACCTGTGGGAATTCCCATATAAAGGTACGGGAGAAATGAGGCACACACTCACCGACGTGTCCTCTTATGGTCGATCATACAGGCCGGGCCATCAAGGATACGAGCCACTACCTAGTCAGACTCTAACTCAATCAGTTCATATCGTTGGATAGCACGATTCGGCGATCGGAAAAGTCTACAATAGGATCGAGAGGAGGCGTGCACCCGGAAAAGCCATCACCGCCGTCGTGCGAAAGAATGTCTTGTCGTCAATAGCTCCGGCTTGAAGGGAGAGGGGTTATCATTGGAAAGAACGGAGATCCTTTGTCGAGGAGGATCTGACGCTACGAGTAGGGTGAGAGTGACCTACCCAGCCTTAACTAGGAGGCAAATCGTAGAGAGGCTTAGGCAGGCTCGTATCAGACTCAAAGCGAAACTGCCTGTTTCTGAGATGATTCTGTATGGCTCATATGCCCAAGATCGCTACACTGCGGGAAGCGACATAGACATCATCGTGGTGTACGAGGGCCATCCAAGAGAGGGCGCTTACAGGCTTGTCATGGATGAGGTAGGACTTCCAAGGCTGGAGCCTAAGGTGTACACGAAGGAGCAGTTCGACGTACTTGTCGCTAAGAGTCTGAGGTTTACTGAAGTCCTTAGGAAGGAAGGTATCAGGATTGGGGTTGCTGGGAGAGGTTTCAGACTCACTTGACTGAAACCTCTACGAATTGCATACCCACGAGTTCAATCTTTAGCTCGCCCTTGCCTTCAGTCTCCCAGCTCTATTGCCTCCTTGATCCTCCCTAGCAAATCATCACGGAGCCTACATAGTATCCGTCTTCGTCCTTCTCGATAACGACACCGAACTTCATGGAGGCCCCCTCTCCTATGGGCGACATGATTCTGCATTAAGGCTTCTGTTCCTGACCTCACGACGGGCCAGTCAACAAAACCCATGACGCTTAGAAACGGCTCCTGTCAACCTCCGTCATAACGCTTTAGAAACCTCTATCTGTACACACGATGTCATATACGAGCCTAAGCAAGCTCGGAGGCGTCCTCAGCTCCATTGAACCGAGCAGCATCCAACAAGCCCTCTTGGAAAACGTTCTCGCCACTGGTTCTCTTCTGCTTCTCAGGGCTAAACATATTCTTCTCCGCGTGTTTCATTGCACGCATCCTCGGACTGACCTCAGTTGTCCTCATGTCACCCTACTTAGACTGGTCCGCCTGGGTCGTCTCCGGCAACGCCTTTGCATGGATAATCTTAGCAACAGCCAAATCTGAAGCGCCACGGACGACTTACCTAGGCATCCTAGTCTTGGCGGGGTCAGTCGTCGAGGTTCTCTCATCCTTGCTCCCAGGCCAGAGATGGCTGATCTCTGTAAGCTGGATAGGAGGAGCATCGATGACATGTGCCCTAGTCGCCTCAACGATTATGTGCCTGAGGGACTCGAGAAGGATGTTCTCGATCTCTTCCACAACAGCCGTGAGACTTCTTCTCACGTTCCTTGGGGCTGTCGTAATTCCTTTACAGGTCTGGTCAATTGCGGCTATGTCGCCTTTTCCGGCGTCGCCGAGAGAGTATCCTCAAGTCGACGTTTACGGAAACTTCGAGAGGCTCTGGCAGATGCTCCTTCCAGTTACGACCGTTCTATTCGTATTGCTGACGACTGAGTGGCTGTGGTCGCCGATCGCCACCAAGATAGCTCCCAACGTTAAGCGGCTGAAAACCGTCAGGAACAACGA
>CAYQCQ010000115.1:0-1473 GCA_964416035.1 uncultured Candidatus Bathyarchaeia archaeon | reverse complement strand
TCGCCACCAAGATAGCTCCCAACGTTAAGCGGCTGAAAACCGTCAGGAACAACGAGACACTCCAAGTGAAAGAAGGAAGTGGTTCCTATCTGGGTTGGAGACTTCTAGCGCTCGCCTCCCTCCTCATTGCGATCTTTGTTTCAGGCTGCCGATGGTTTCGCGGATATCCCCTTGGCGACGATGCGAAATACTACTCTCTGATTCTGCAGCGGATGGATGTGGCCGGTGTCTATGAGGCGCTCTCGACTGAGCGGCCTTTCCTCTTTCTAGGCCTGTACGCAATAGAGAAGGCTCTGGGCTTGGGGGCTGTAATTCTATTGCGGCTCCTTCCCTTAGCCCTGTCCATCATCCTAGTCGCCGCAACGTACTATTTTACAAGATTCGTCACTAGATCTGAGTCGGTTGCTGCCCTTGCAGCCATGTTCGCCGCCGTTTCACCTCATGTCACTGTTGGAGCGGAGTACTTCATCGTAGCCAACTGGCTTGGAATCCCGTTGATGATGCTTTTTCTGTACGGAGTATTGAAAAGTGTCGAGAAGCGTTCACCTTCATGGCTCCTCTTTACGATAGTCCTGTCTAGCCTCACTTTAGCAGTTCACTACTTCACTTGGATCTTCATGATCTTCGTCGTCCTTGCCTACATGTTGCTGAGTCTGCTGGAGAACCGGCCTCACTTCAGACGTGACATCCGACTATTTGCCGCCATAATATTTGGCTGCGTGGCTCCGATCGTTCCAGCTCTTCTTGCAGCATATGTGGTTGGAGGAGGATTGCTTACAAGCCTACAACTCGTGAAGCATATGATGGGCCTGTTCCTGACCCAAGCCACACCAGTCAACTTCATCGATTTTCTCATGAACCGAGAGCGTGTCCAGAGCTACTTCAGCCGAGAGCACTACGCGATCCCCCTACTATTCCTACTAGCGTTGATTGGTTCCGTTGAACTTAGAGCCTTGAAAACTGATCGGGGGCGCCTCGTCAGATCTTGGTTGATAGCCTCTTGCCTCGGCGTCCTCACGGTCTACTACAATGAATGGTGGCGCTTCCTGTACATGATTCCTTTCGAGATTCTTGCCGCCTTCGGAGTGACGTTAGCTCTAAGATACAGCGGTCTTCACGAGAAAGCAGAGACTTCGACAACTGCTGGACATGGCTCACTCAAGACGATGATCCAACTGGCCCTGTTTCTCGCATTCGGGATCCTTCTCACCTCTTCCACGCTACCTTCAACACTCCTTTTACTGTGCCCCGCAATCGCTGCATTGACTGAGCTTATCGACCCGTTCAAGGAAGAGCGCGTTAGAGCGGATTTCTTGATAGTCACATTCCTGGCTCTAGAACAGACTGTTAGGGCTCTCTGTGTACTCGCATAGAGGCTGTTGATCGACACAGCGACAGGCAGAGATCCGCGTAGCCCGTGAGGCTTAAGCATCTGAACTGCGGAAAAATGAGTCTATCAAGCATGTTGCTGTC
>CAYQCQ010000114.1:2295-4071 GCA_964416035.1 uncultured Candidatus Bathyarchaeia archaeon | reverse complement strand
GTCGAAAAAGGCACCTTGACCGGCATCCAAGGGATTGCCAGAGACATCAGCGAACGTAGAAAAGCGGAGTATGACCTGAGGGAGTCGGAGGAGAAGTTTAGACGCATCTACAACGCTTCTCTGGACGCCGTCTACACGACAAGCATCAATGGGGAGATACTCGATATGAACCCTGCAGGGGTCTCCATGTTTGGCTTCGACAGCCTCGACGAGCTAAGAAAGGTGAACATCAAGCGCCTCTACGTTAACCCGGATGACCGGAGAAGGCTCATCGAGCTTGCAGCCAAAGGCCCCGTCAGAAACTTCGACGTACTCTTCAGGCGAAAAGACGGAGCCACCATCAACTGCATCATAAACTGCTACGCGCTAAAGGATGAAGAGAGCAGAATCGCAAAGCTTCAAGGAGCCATCATAGACATCACCGAGCTAAGCCAGATGGAGAAGAAGCTGCGAGAGGCTGAACGACTAGCCGCCATCGGTGAAACCACGGCCATGGTTGGCCACGATCTCCGTAACCCGTTAACAGGGATCACAGGCGCCGTATACATTCTCAAGACGATATCAAACATGAAAAAGGATGGCAAGGCGAAAGAGTTTCTAGACCTCATTGAGAGAAACGTGGAATATTCAGACAAGATCATAAGCGATCTCCTAGACTACTCAGCGGAACTACATCTGAACCTCACCACAACGAACCCGAAATCAATCATAAGCGACGCACTACGTTTCATGCAAATTCCGGAAAACATTCAGGTTACTGACCTGAGCGGGAACGACACACAACTAATAGCAGATGCAGAAAAACTGCGCAGAGTCGCCGTGAATTTGATTACCAATGCGGTTGATGCCATGCCTGAAGGTGGCACACTCACCATATCAAGCAGACAGTCAAATGGCGACGTGGAGATCGATTTCTCTGACACCGGAACAGGAATGACAAAGGAAACTCTGGAGAACCTTTGGACACCTCTGTCTACTACCAAGGCGAAGGGAATGGGGTTCGGCTTAGCGATCGTCAGACGCATAGTTGAGGCACATGGCGGCTCCATTTTCGTGGAAAGCATTGTGGGCAAGGGCTCAACCTTCAAAGTCAAGCTCCCAATCAAACCTGAATTGAAGGAGGTGAATAGAACATGAGCGAAAAGGCGAGAATTCTGGTCATCGACGACGACGAAAGCGTAAGAAAAGTCCTGGCCGTCGCGTTAGCAGACAAAGGATACACCGTTGACACCGCAAGAGACGGCAAAGAGGCCGTAGAGAAATCCAAGACCAACTTCTTCAACTTGGCCCTCGTCGACATACGGCTGCCAGACATGGAAGGCACAAAACTCCTAACAGCAATGAAGGAAACTACTCCAAAGATGGTTCACATAATCCTTACAGGCTATCCATCACTCCAGAACGCAATTGAAGCCGTCAACAAAGGCGCCGACGGCTACATAGTCAAACCGGTCAACATGGAGAACCTCCTTGCCACAGTTGAAGAACATCTAAAGAAGCAGCAGGAAGCAAAAGAATACAGCGAAGGGAAGGTCGTGGAATACATCGAGACAAGAGCCAGAGAACTGAAGAAAAGCTAGATCATACACAGACTCATCCAGAGACCAAACTGCGATCTGCCGCATCTCGCCCTAGGATGGTCTCTTGGTTTTATGGGTCTCTTCTGGAACCTTAAGGCGCATGTTTGCTCTACCAGATGACGTGAGTCAATGCGAGTTGAATACAGCACTCAATGACGTCACGTCGTGACACCTTGCCACGAGACCGGTCCAACGA
>CAYQCQ010000114.1:1769-2285 GCA_964416035.1 uncultured Candidatus Bathyarchaeia archaeon | reverse complement strand
CACCTACAAGAAGATAAACTCCCAATTGGAAGTGCGGATCCAACCGAAAGGCAGAAAAAACAACAGCCAGCTATACTATGGCCAGCCGCAAAGAAAAGTGATAAGGCTCGCAGAAACCCTACCATGTCTCCAAGTATTTCTCGCACCATTTCAGGTGCGTATTTCTCCTCACGCTGACGAAGATGCGGCCTGCTCCTTCACATGCCATGTCACCTCGGAAAGCATAAAACGGCCCTTCAATTCTTCTTTCACCTACTCTGACCCTGTCTCTGATTTCTTCAACTGTGAAGCTTGGAAGTACATCCTCCATTCTTCCGCGAACGATTACTCTACCGCCAGTCATGCCAGCCCCGGCCCTCCCATCGCAGTTTCCCTCTACAAGTACGACCCCACCGCACATGTGCATTCCGGGGAACATTCCAGCCTTTCTCTTTATCTGAATAATTCCGTCATTCATCCAACATCCCGCTTCGGTACCTGCGTTTCCGTGGACAATTACTTGGCCGCCTTTCATTC
>CAYQCQ010000114.1:0-1759 GCA_964416035.1 uncultured Candidatus Bathyarchaeia archaeon | reverse complement strand
GTTGCGGCTTCCTCTATAAGCTGCGCCGACTTGATCCGCCGCATCTCCATAAACCTCAATTGTGCCGCCCCGCATCTTCAAGCCCAGCCAAGATCCAGCGTTCCCTTTGACAGAAATAGACCCTCCAGACATCTCTTCGCCTACGTACATCCCAGCGTTGCCTTCGATCGTGAGTAGGCCGGATTTCATCTGGTACCCGAGGCGTCGGACCTTTCTCAAATCTCCAGAAACCATAACACAGAATTCCGACACCGTACCACCAGTTTCGCCCGTAACAGCGAATATCTCGCATATATCGATCTGTCTGTTTCCCTCCCATACCTTCAACCTCTCTATCTCCTCAAGCGACTTCACCACGAGAACGTTAGGCGTTATCACATCTGCCTCAATAGGTACCGAAAGTGGCCGCTTCAACTCCAGAACGAGTTGTCTCAAGTGTTAGGCCTCACAACGGTGATATAGCCCCGACGCGCCTTAAGCGAGGAAACAATTTCCCTAAGTCCTACATAGGATATTTCATCAACCGTCTACATTGCGGTTTGGACAGGGGCCGACCGGCTGAGATAATCCTCTCGGATCGTGTAATTCTCCATCCTTACAGTGTAGTATTCCGTGAACTTTTTCTCCAACTCGCGAAGCATCGATGAATGAAGGTCAACTGGCACTTTCACGTTGACCCAAAAGGTCTTTCCTTGAACCGACTTCACTATGTGTCCCTCGCTGACTACGATTTGCCCTTCTTTCAGGACATATGAAGCATTCCCGAACGCCTCCGCCAGTTCCTTGTAATCGTTCGACGGATCGATGAGCCTTGGATCTACTGGGTACACGGCTATGTCAGCATCGGCGCCCACTCCAAGGTGGCCCTTATCCTTTAGTCCCAGCGATCTCGCTGTGCCGGCTCTGGTCATGACTGCTATATCTGAGAAGGTCAGTTCTCTGTCGACTGATTCCAGACAGGTTCTTCTTCGGGCGCTCCTTGGGATTCTTGAGATTATTCTCTCTCTCGCCTTCTTGCTCATTAGCCACGATATGATCTTGGGATATGAGGTGAATGGTCCTCCGTTGGGGTGGTCCGTGGTCAAGTAGACCTTCCATGGATTGTTGATTAGCAGGGCCAGCTCTAGGCCGATGGCCCACTGAACCGCGTTTACTGAGTTTGAACGCCTGTATTCAAAGGGAACTATTCCAGCTCCAGACTCAATCTCAACATCCAAATTCATCCACTTGTTCCTGCTTAGGAGGTGGAGTTGATACTGGAAGGGACCGTCTGCAGTCATTGTGGTTGTGTCGGTGAAGACTATCTGACCGATGTCAACTGTCACATGGTCATGAGCGTTAACGTAGTCAGCTATTTGCGGTGCCTTCGAGGTGATTGAGAACCAGTCTTTTCCACCGTAACCCTCAAACTGCACGTGAGTCACGTGTAGAATCGGCTTCTCGTATTCCATGCCTCTCAAACAGTCCATTGTTTCTATCGTGGTCTCGAAGTTTCCAGGCTTTCCCAAGTTGTTGGGATGCACGTGGATGGCGTGAGGAAGGTTCAGTGACTTGTTGACCTTGCAGAGTCCTTTCAGGATCTCGCGAGGAGTTATGTTGAAGTTGGGCACTTGATCGTCTAGGCTTGAAACGTTCTTTCCCCAGGCCCAAGCCTCAATGCCTCCTGGGTTGACTATCTTAATTGCATATCCCTTCGTGGCATGGAGCATCCAGGCCACATAAGCGGCGCATTCATCGATTCTTCCTTGGGAAAGATACT
>CAYQCQ010000113.1:0-4119 GCA_964416035.1 uncultured Candidatus Bathyarchaeia archaeon | reverse complement strand
AAAACAGCCGCAACATCGGTTTCTCACGCAGCCTGAAAATCAGCCAGATGCTCTTTATACCAGAAGGCGTAACCCAGGATCAGATGTGGAACTTTCCCTTTGAACTCAGACGGAGATTTCCTCGACATCACTGTGATGACGCACCCAACCCTCAACGATTCGCCTCACAGACCATCTTCGCAGCTTCAGCCTATTCCTCTCTCTATCCAACCTTCTTGCTCTAGCTTCGCTCACCACCCACCAGAGTCCAGAGTATCTTTGGCTTTCATGTAGGCAGAATCAGCAGTACCAAGAATCTTGACATATTTGAGAGAAACCCAACAGTCGATGAAATGCTGCCTGACACCACTTACGAGGAAATCATTCCACAAGCGGACATACTCTTCATTACAGGAACTGCTATGACAAATAGAACAATAGACCGTCCCCTCAATTATCCCGAAATGCAAGAGAAGTAGGCATGGCGGGTCGAACCGCGAGTATGGCTCCAGACCCTCCACTCAAACTTGGAGTAACCATCATCGGTGGAGTAAATGACGGATGCGCAGAAATCGCTGCAAGTAATCTCGGAGGAGGGAGGGACATCACAATTCAAAGGTGCATGCAAGCGAATGGTTGTGAGACCCAAGCATTGGTTCACTGACAGAGAACAAATCACGCAAGGATTGCAACTGTGCGTAGTGAGTTTCTAGTTATCCTAGAAGCCACGCAGTGATGAACCCCGGATCAACTGGCATTCAATCCGAGAAGCTTAGAGAGAATGCGGCCATATTACTGTTGGAATCCTTGTTCTGGGAATTCTTTTCCACACTTTGGACATTCCACCATTCCACAGGATCCGAGGGGAGCTTGGTTGCAGCCGGAACATGCGAAAGACCGACCATACGTAATATCAAATCTGAACCCGCATTCAGGACAATCATAGATTCTAGCCAAAACAGGTCAACTCAAAAACACTATTCCGATGCGCTGGTTATTGGATGAAGGCTGTCTTCCAGGTTCCTGTACCGGTTTCTTATTGTCACCTCGCTGACATCCGCGGCGCATGCCAAACACTTCTGTGTTACATTGTGGCCTTCTTGGACACATGCTAGATACAGAGCGGCTGCAGCAAATCCCATAGGGTCCATAGCAACGTGGGCTTTCCTGAGCTTCGCCTCATTGACAGTCAGTATCGCTTTACTCTGGATGTGTGAGGGTATCTCCGCAGCGGAAGCAATCTTAGGAATGTAGCGGATAGGATCAGCAAGCGGCATACGAAGCTCGAGGGCACGTAGTATGAGACGGTAGCATCTCGCAACATCTTTCTTCCTGATACCGCTCACTGAAGCAACCTCCTTCAGCGTCCTAGGAACACTCGATCGCCTACACACAGCATAGAAAGATGCCGCTGCAACAGCTGCTATGGTTTGGCCACGAACCAGCCCCTTCTCTAGGGCTTTCCGGTATATCACTGCCCCGCCCTCTTTGATCGACGATGGGAGATGGAGGTGCTCGGCCAGCCTATCTAGCTCAGCCATAGCCTGAGATAGGTTGCGATCAAGAGAGGAGCCGAAACGTATCCGGTTATGCCATCTCTGGAGGCCACGCATCTCCACCCTCCGTTCAGCAGCTATCTGCCGCCCATGGCTGTCACAGGCTACATGGGTTATCCTTGTGTAGAGACCTTTGTCATAGACTGCGTAGGAGATCGGGGCTCCGACCCGGCTCTTCCTCCGTTTCTCCTCATTTGTATATGCTCGCCACTCAGGTCCCTTATCCAAGAGTTGATCATGAATCACCAGCCCGCACTTCCTGCATACCAACTCCCCACGTTCATAATCTTCGACAAGATCGTGCATACGCGCTGGGTTACGCCAAACTCTTTCGCTGGGCCTCATTATATCTCATCACTCGGGCCTGCCGGTTTCTGGGTTGATGCTCGTAGAGACCAGCTTTCGCGGCAATAGGCAGCAGGTGCTGTGCAATCTCTTAGCAGAGGTTCGATCTTGATGACTCGGCTTCACTATGCTAGCTCCTTTTCATTTTGGTGATAGTTCTCTTGAGGGTCGAGGACGGCAGACTGAACATGTAGAAGATCCCCAACGGATCTCTGATCTGATCCATCAGTCTCTTCACGTCCGCATCACTCATCTGTTCCTCGCCTTCAAGGCCGATGATTGAGGCAAGCGAAGCTACCGCTTTTGCTCCCTGATCGAAGACCTTGGAAGTGGGGCCCATACAGCCGCGGCATGGAATGTTGGCAGCGATGCACTTGGCTCCGCATCCGGCTCTGGTCGCGATGCCCATGCATAGGATTCCTTGCTCCAGAAGACACTTCTCCGGATCAGGTGTGACCTCGAAGTGCCGGTGGATCGTTGAGATCTTCTTGTCCTCCCTCTTGCGTGGGCATTCGTCGCATAGGATTCTGTCGGGCGCCAGCACCGCGCCTCTTGGCGGTAGCTTATCCGAGACTATAGCTTTCAGTGCTTCTTCAACAAGTTCGGTCTCCGGCGGACATCCGGGCAGGTAGTAGTCTACATCAACAACGTCGCTGAGGCAACTCACCGTATCGAACTTCTGGGGGAGCACCAGCACATGCCCTCTAACCTTGGTCTCTAGGGAGGGAATTGTTCCATCGGGGTTTGAGGTGCTGATAGTTGTCTTGTACACCGTCTCAAGCAGATCGCTTGCCGTCGTGGTGTTTGCTAGTCCTGGTATTCCGCCGATGTGCGCGCAGGTTCCAAAGGCAATCATTGTCTTCGATTTCTTCCGGAGAAGCTCGGCGATCTCACGGTTCTCGGAGTTCGCTATGGATCCGTGATAGAGCGCCACATCGATGCTGCCATCAGGCATATCCTTCAACTGGTCCAGCTTCTGATCTTGCGCTGTCGGCCAAAAGACGATGTCAAATAAGTTGAAGACATCGATGAGTTTCTCCCCTAGATCGAGGATCGCTATGTCGCAACCTGAACATGTCGCGCCCAGTCCGATAGCCAGCTTAAGCCTCGACTTGGTCAAGCTCTTGGATCCACCTCAGAGGGTTTGGTCAAGGGACTTAGCTGCTCCCGTAAACGTCTCAGCCGCACTGTGAGTTTCAACTCACATCCTTGATTGTTGAGCTCACCCAGTGTGGAACCGGCCTTCTTATCTGACATAGCGCATCATCCATTCACCGATTGGCTTGATTTATGCCGCTAGGATCGTCTATCCACCCTTGGATTCTGATCGATGAACACTAGATGTGATGTGCTTCGGTGACGCCAGCCATTCCTCAATCTTGTGGACTATCTCCATGAAGGCCTGCGCTGCTGATGAATCTGAGTGGTGGACGATAAATGGCATGCCCTTGTCTGAATCTTCACAGATCCTCGGGTCAAGTGGAATGCTTCCCAGAAACGGAACTTTAAGGTCGTCAGCAATTTTCTGGCCGCCGCCAACGCTGAAGATCTCGGTCTTTTCGCCGCATTTTGGGCAGACGAATCCACTCATATTCTCGACCACGCCGATTACCGGAACCTTCAACATACGCGAAAAGGTGACAGCCTTCTTGACGACGATCTGCGAAACCTCTGAAGGTATCGTCACTATTATCACTCCATCCATCTCTGGTAGGAGTTGGAGGACACTCAGCGCCTCATCTCCTGTCCCAGGAGGCAGGTCGACTAGCAGGTAGTCTAGTTCACCCCAATTGATGTCTGAGAGAAACTGGCGTATCGCATGCATCTTGAGAGGGCCTCTCCAAACGACCGGCGACTCATCGCTGTCCATGAGAAAATCCATGGACATGACCCTGATCCCTAGGGGCCCAATTGCTGGGCTTAGTCCATGTATTCCCGGTATGATCTGTTGTCCTCTCATACCGAGCATTTTCGGAACGCATGGACCATGGATGTCTGCATCAAGTATGCCTACTGAATGAGGATGGCCGTGCCAGGCGAGGGCCACAGCCAAGTTAACGGTCGTCAAGGATTTGCCGACTCCTCCCTTGCCGCTGATCACCGCAATCTTATGCTCCACATCGGCCATCCTTTTCCTCAACCGCTCTTCCTGCTCACGAATCATCTTTCTCCGCTCATCATTCCCCTCGTCCCGCATTGATCTTCACTCGACCTGATTCTGTTCATTAACACATATTTA
>CAYQCQ010000112.1:0-4138 GCA_964416035.1 uncultured Candidatus Bathyarchaeia archaeon | reverse complement strand
CTGCGGCGACATGATGACCGTATACATAAAGGTCCAAGACAATAGGATTGCTGACGTAAAGTTCAAGACTTTCGGCTGTGGCGCCGCAGTGGCGACTAGTAGCATGGTTACTGAGTTGGCTAAGGGCAAGACGCTGGAAGAGGCGATGAAGATCACGAGGAGCGATGTGGCTGAGCATTTGGGAGGACTCCCCCCGATCAAGATGCACTGCTCAAACTTGGCGGCTGACGCTCTTCACAGCGCGATCGAGGACTACTTGAAGAAGAAAGGATCCAAGTAGTCTACTGTATTATGATGGCTCCACTCGGGCAGTTCCTCACACACGCAACACAGCCAGTGCAAGATATATCCGTCGCGGAACAGCCGGAACATGACTGAGAGGCTCTTCCTCCAAGACATGCATCCTCATCTTCGATGCTCACGGCTCCACCGCGAAGCATCAATACGCCCACGGGACATACGTTGACACAGACTCCACATGTGTTGCAGTTACCCTGATCTATCTTGATTTTGGGCAATGTTGCTCCTCACACCAATCTATCTGTGATTATGGTCTTGAATCTCTTCAAGTTTTCGCACGTATCGAAGGACGAGAACAGGGATCAGCCGATCCTCTATACGTTTGCCAGCAACCCTTAACTGCTCCTCGATCAAGATAGGCCAAAAAGGTGATTCAATGACTGGACAGAAAAGCTGGACTTGGGAGAGCGCCATCGATAGAGCCATCTTGATGGAGGAGCAGTCGCATTCTCTGTATGTCTCAGCCCTCAAGAAAGTCGTTTCACTAGGCAGTAAAGCCCTTCTTGCAAATTTGGCTGATGATGAGCTTCAGCATAAGGCAAAGCTGGAGGAAGTCAAAAGAACGAGATCGTGGAAGCAACTTGGTACAAAATCGAGAGATGTGATAGATCTTCAGATCTTGGACCGAGTAGAGGATGTTAGGCTTTCTGAGGACGCAACCTATGAGGAAATACTGATTTTCGCAGGGAAGCGTGAAAAGGAGACGCATGAATATTATCTTGAGCTCAGTACTAGGCTGTCAGACACTGCTGCTGGTAACGTATTCAGGAAGTTGGCTGATGAGGAGCTAGGCCACAAGAACAAGATAGAGAACGAATATGAGTCAATCATAATGAAAGAAGGCTAGTAGGATCCAGTCTCTTCAGGTTTCTTTTTCTCCTCCGTTTCTGGTATGGAGAACTCCTTCAGTTTCTCCGCCATAGTTCGAAGTTGCTTGTCAACTTTATCGTTGATCGATCCGGCATCAAACGTTCCGTCCGATAGCCTTCTGCCGGCTTTTGCACCGGTCAGGACCTCGATTCCTTCATCGATCGTCTTTATGGGATATATGTGAAACTTGCCTTCGGCCGCGGCTTCAACTACCTCTTCTTTGAGCATGAGGTTCTGAACGTTGCTTTCCGGAATCAGTACGCCTTGATCACCTGTCAGTCCTTTTGCTTTACATGTCTCAAAGAACCCTTCGATCTTCTCGTTGACTCCTCCAATGGCTTGTACCTTGCCTCCCTGGTTGACTGAGCCTGTAACTGCTAATCCTTGTTTTATGGGAACGTTTGCTAGCCTTGAAAGAATTGCATAGAGCTCCGTGCTTGACGCACTGTCACCTTCGACTCCCTCATAACTCTGCTCAAAAACAAGCCGAGCGGATAGAGTCAGAGGTTTGTCTTGCGAATACTTCTGGGCCAGATACCCCCCCAGGATCATAACCCCCTTGCTGTGTATCGGGCCGCCCAACTTCACTTCTCTTTCAATGTCGACGAGTCCCTCCCGTCCAATGCCGACACTTGCCGTAACCCGAGAAGGCCTGCCGAATTCATAGTCTCCGATCGTCATCACGGAGAGCCCGTTCACTTGGCCAACGGCTTCTCCAGAGGTGTCGATAAGAAGAACGTTCCGCTCGATATACTCCCTTATCTTCTCCTGAATGAGACTTGACCTGTATATTTTCTCGTCCATCGCTTTCTTTACGTGCTCGGCTCTTATGAGTTTCGACTTGTCTTGAGAAGCATAGAAGCTGGCTTCTCGAATCAGATCGGCTATGATGGCGAACCGGGTCGAAAGTTTTTCCTGATGATCAGCTAGCCTCGAACCATATTCGATCACCTTCGCGACTCCTGACTTGTCCAGATGACTGAGTTTTTCGCGGCTGCAAATTGTGCAGATGAAAGATATGTAGCTCTTGATGTTCTCCTCGGTTCTCTTCATGTCAATGTCGAAGTCAGCCTTGACCTTGAAGAGTTCACTGAAGTCAGGGTCGTATGCATACAGGAGCCGAAAGACGGCCGGATCGCCGATCAAGATTACTTTCATATCCAAAGGAATAGCTTCCGGGGAAAGCGTCTTGGTCGTCAGGTAGCCGTAACGTTCCGCCGGGTCCTCGATCACAATCTGGCCATTCTTCATCGCTCTCTTCAACCCATCCCAAGAGAACGGGCTTTTGAATAGCTCCTCGATCGGTATGACCAAGAAGCCACCATTGGCCTTGTGAAGCGACCCGGCAATAATAAGAGTGAAGTCAGTCGTCAGAGCGCCGAAGACCGCCTCCTTCTCGATCCTTCCGAAGAGATTCGTGTAGGTTGGATTCAGTTCCATCACCACGGGGGCGCCTTTGAGGGCTGAGCAATCAGCTATGACATTCACCTCATATTTTCTGAGAGGAATTTCTCTCATCCATGGAGCAGCAAGTGGCAGAGCAGTCTGTACGCTTGGTTTGGCAATGAACTGTTTATAGTGTTCAATCATGTCATTCTGCACATCCTTTAGGTACGCTGTGACCTCAGGAAGGCCTTTGTATTTCTCAACCAAGTCAGCGATCATGTGACCGATAGCGTACAGAGCGATCTCCTTGTCCGCTTGGGCCAATTCCTCGCTCAGTTTCTTCTCTAGTTCGCGGATGTCTCGGACAGCATCCTTGAACCGCGCTTCCAATGTTTCTCTCTTGTTAAGGATCTCCTCGCGAATTCTCTCGCTCAAGCTCAGAAATTCTTCGTCTGTTAGAGGTTTGCCTTGGATGATAGGAACAAAGACCGGGCCAATCTGTGTGATCTGAAGGAGGAACCCGTCTCTCCTGGCCTTCTCCGCCAATTCTGTCAGAAGGTCCTGTCGCCTCTTCTCGTATCCCTTGGCCCTCGCCTCTCTTTTTTCTTGGTAGTCTTTACTCTCAAAGGTCCTCTGAATCGCTCTTTGAGCGTCTTCCACGAGTGACTTCATGTCCTTCTTGAAGGCGTTTCCCAGTCCTGCGGGCAATCGCAAAGCCTTCGGGTGATACGCGTTCCGGAAGTTGTTTACGTAGCACCAGTCAGAGGGCAAGGGCTTACTTTTGGCAAACTCCTCCAGAAAGCTCTTCACCGCCGTCGTTCGGCCTGTTCCGGGCCAGCCTGCAACATAGATATTGAAGCCTCTCTCTCTTATTTCTAAACCGAACTTTAGCGCCTTTACCGCTCTTTCCTGACCTACAATCGTATCCAGAGGAACTGCGCTTTCGGTGGTCTCGCAGGTTACGATAGAGGCTTCGCAGGGACAGCGAAGCTGCGAAGGCTTAAGTTCACTCACCATCACCATCACCCCTTAGGGCACCTTCACTAAGGGTATGGATTCGTTCCAAATCAGCTTTTCCAAATCTGTCTGCACAAAATGCTGCCTGCGGCTATCGTTCGGCGTCGATTGACTGTATCGCCAATAGGATGTGCTCAAGAAAATGTTCCTCCGGCAGCGCGCCTACGAACTCAATCTTGTCGTTGATAATAACTTTCGGTACACCCATCACAGTATATTTTTGAGCGACGTGGGGAAACTCTGTCACACCCACCATATCTGACCAGATAAGGCTACTTTCTATCGCAAATTGGTGAGCAAGTCCCGTTGCGGCTGGACAGTAGGGGCAGGTTGGAGTGACGAAGACTCGATGTGGACGGGTTGACTTCGATTTCAGCTTTCTCTTCGATTCGTCAGACAACTTCGTGGAATCTCGTGAGGCCGAGACCAACGCTTCGAGGAAAGGCTTGTGGCGATTAATGCGCACCCTAAAGTAACTGAGATAGGGTCAGAGCGACATAGAATAACCTAAGCGACCGCGAACAAAATCTCATGTGACATCAGCTTCGAATGTATGGTGCCTCGC
>CAYQCQ010000111.1:0-4156 GCA_964416035.1 uncultured Candidatus Bathyarchaeia archaeon | reverse complement strand
CCTACTATCAAGGTCGTGCTTACAAGCAACTCTGATGAGTATGAAATAGAGACGGCCAGGAAAATGGAATCGCGCCCTAATCCGGGGATGACTATTGTAATCACTCGCTTGCATCAGGATCCAACCAAGCCACGAGGGTCTTTAGCTCCACAATTGCTTCAGCGATTCTTTGCTGAAAAGTTTGATTCCTATCTTAGAGAAGGGAATTTGAAGGTAACCGTAAATTGTCTTGATAAAGCATATCAGGTGCAGCCATTAGAGATTAGTCTTCCGCCGATTGGACAAGCCTTTACAGAAGTGCACCTATCCACTGACTGGCAGAAGAAATTCTGTTGCCAGTTTTGGTTTGACCCTTCTGGCAAGAGTCATGTTTCAATCCGTCATACGGGGGTTTCTATTATCGAGGATTTGAGCACCTATCCGGCATATGGGCTTGAAGAAAGCATCTATGCAAGTGGCTTCCTCAAAGGCTACATCGATGCCGATTTTCTTAAACCACTACCGTCCAGAACGAGTTTCGAAGAGAACCAGGAGTGGGTACAGTTCCTCGTTGAGCTTGATAAGATTCGGCCTTCTGTAGAAGCCGAGATAGAGGAATTGCGCAGGGCAGAAGAAGAGAAAAGGCTAACTGAAGTCCAGAAAAAAGCCATCGAAATTGCTCGTGATATTTTGGAACAGGAACAGTTCAAGGACCTGGAGCTTCTTCCAGGATTAAGAAAACCGCGAGGTCCTATTGTGCATCCTGGAGTTACCCGCGAGAGAGGCAAGAATACTGCCGAACGTTCGAAGAAACCGGGGGAGCCGGGGCGCTTGGGTGGTTTCCGAATAAGCTACAAAGAAGAGCGATTTGAAGACGGGCCATCTCGACACAGTGAATTCGTGAGCGGGACGGTGCGGGTAAATGAGCTTAACCCAGATTTTGTTCGGGAGAGAAAAGGTTCGGAGCAAGCGAAGCTGGCTTATGCTACGCTTATGATTGGCAAGGAAGCCATTGTCTACGGCGATAAGTCACGTTCATCAGATTACTTTCTCGAAAAGCTACTTTCCTATCTTTTTCAGGTGCGGAGCAGAACAGGGGAGGAACTGGTCAAAGCAAGATTGAAGAAAACGAGAGACACAAGGACACGAAAGACAGGCATCCACAAACAGACGATGCTTGATTTATAGCTCCCTTAAGTACCGGTTCAACAACATGGCGTTCCGAATAAAGCCTGGCTATCGTAGTACCCAATCCTGACAAGTGTGCAACGATTTTAGACCATACTATTTACCTTGACAGGCAATAACCTGCCGATGTACCCTTGAATCAGCCCTTTACCAGATGCCGAGGTGCGAAAAGGGATGATTCCGGAATGTACAGGGTTAACTTTATAACAACCGAGCGAGGTGATGACCTCATCGTATCGTTTGCCATTTCCGCTGGAGATTTTCCTGGAGACATCCTTAGCTTGACTCTGCTACGCACGCCTAAGTATGAGCTTATCCTTGATCCTGATGAGCGGGGCGTTAGTGTTTCTTGGGAGGAACACGAAGACGAGACAGAATTACTACTTGCGGTAGAGCGCTCTGGTGATGTGGTAAAACTTAAGACCACGAAAAGACAGTTTATCCTGGACGTATCCGACGTTGAGGATGACGATTTAAGCAGGATGCGCAAGGTGTTCCATAAAATGAATTTCGACATGGCAATACAGCTAATAGGGGTTTGAAATGAGTAGCCGTCCGGTAATTCACAAAGTAATCCTTCGGTGAGGGCTGGTTGATGACTACACAGATTTGCAGGGATTGAAGACAACCGTCATTGGTCATGATGAGATGTCAAAGGAAGTTGTCAATGCCATCCACGATAATGACCTACTTACAGCGGGAGGTGTCTATGGTGTTCCAGAAGCCGGGGACCCGGTGGAGGTAACGTCACTGGAGATAACCCACGATAATCGGGTGACACAGATCATAGTCTACAATCTTGGCATCATGTTGTTTTACACCAATGATGAAATATACCCTCGAGTCCTGCGTGTGAGAAGCGCTATTGACAGGCAAACTGATAAGCAGTTGCAAAACAGCCGTAAGGCTCAAGAGGTTTCAACAAGCCAGCCTAGCCCTGGTAAAAAACCTCGACCACAAAAAGGTCATAACAGTAGGCAAGTTTACCAGATCAAGGTGGCCTTGCTGGAGATAGAACCTTTGATTTGGCGTCGTTTTCTCGTCCCCTCGAGCGTTACTTTACACCGTTTACACCTCATTCTCCAAGATGTAATGGGTTGGTCAAACTATCATCTTTACAGGTTTAAGATTGGAAGGGAGGAGTACGGCGAGCCTGACCCGGATAACGAGTTTAATGGGCTCAATTTCAAGAACTCGAGGCGGACGAAGCTTGGCCAAGTTGTGACCAGGAAGGGGAATACGTTCCAGTACGAGTACGACTTCGGTGACAGCTGGGAACATATGCTATTGGTCGAGGATATTCTGCAGTATCAAGCGGATATGAGATATCCCGTTTGCTTAACCGGCGAGCGTGCGTGCCCGCCAGAGGACTGCGGCGGCCCCTACGGATATTCGGATTTACTAGAAATTATCGCTGACCCCGGCCATGAGGAATATCAGGACATGATGACATGGCTTGGCGGCCACTTTGATCCAGACTCATTTGATATCGAGATAGCGAACCTGAAGTTGAAGTCGATGCGTGTATAGCGACTGCGACTTATCCAGAACTATTGTCAAACATTACTCGGGAATGTTGAACGTTGCCGTGCGTAACGAGTCACCAAAGTGTCAGCTTTCGGTTATTCCCCTTGGTTACTGTGATATAATTGGAAAGGATGATCTGGGCAGCAAATATGTTTGGACCTTGTGTAGACATACCCTATGGTCACTGATTCAGGGCGGGCGATAAAAGATGTAAGTGGGAAAAAGAGGAAGAGCGAATGCTGGCCGAATATCTTCAAAAGGTCATAAGCATCGGCGGTGATGAACTGGAGATAGAGTATCGAGACGGTAAAGAGTGGTTGACCGCCTTAAAGGGGCCCTCAGGAATCGGCATCGGTAGCCTTGACTCAGACGAGGCCAAACCCATTTTCAAGGAATTGGCTGAATTAGAAAAGACGAAGCGTATCACCATCGGCAACCAGAGCTACGCATTTCGTTTCCGCCAGTTCGAAAGTTTTGGCGAGACGGTGTATCGTATTCAAATGAAGGAAATCCCATCGAACAAATGAACTGGAGTACAAAGAGCAAGAACCTAGCGAGTTACCTGCCCGAAGCACACTTCGGGGCATACTGCTTGAACCGGGGGTACATGTGAGAAAGAGCAAGAGTATGACCAACATCAGTTTCAAAGATTTCATGGACCAGGTAGAAATGCGCCTTAAAGCATATTCGCCTGATACCTTGCGTGAGACGGTCATGCAATGGGCCAAAAATACCCATCCCTCAAAGCGAAGCGAATTCTTAGCCGGGCTTGTCCCTGTACCACCTGCTCAAGCGATACCAGAACCGGACGAAGAATTATTAGAGGAGATTGGCGAGTTAGCAAAACGAGTTGAAAGTGGCGATTATTGTGAGGGGTGGGGATGGGATGACAAGATACAAGAGGAGCGTGACTGGGGAGATGAAAGCTGGGCAGATGAAGCGGACGAATTCTTCACCAGGGCCCATGAAGCCATGACAGCGGGGCATTACAAATTGGCTAAGGATGCATATGCAGGGCTATTCGGTATCTTAGAAATGGGCGAGGAGTCAGGGCACCTGCCCGGTAGCCCTGACCCGCAAGATATGTTGGACACTGATCTTGCAGAGGCTCGAGCCTGTTACCTTCGGTCGGTTTATTTATCCTCGTCGCCTGATGAACGTCCCGCCGAACTGCTTGGAGCAATGCAAAGATTTAGATATTACCTTGGCGATAATTTGAACTTGCAGAGCATTGTCAATGCCGAGCGGGACCCGCTCCCTGAGTTCACTCAGTTCTTATCCAGGTGGATTGATTTATTGAAAAGAACAAACGAGCGTTCGGCTCGTTATCTCCTCCGTGAAGCAGTTATGTTGTCTGGCGGAATCTCAGCCATCGCAAAGTTAGCTCGTGAAGAAGGTGACCGCTATCCCAAAGCATATGTTGACTGGATTAAGGCATTAGAGAAGGAAGGGGATTTCCATT
>CAYQCQ010000110.1:0-4180 GCA_964416035.1 uncultured Candidatus Bathyarchaeia archaeon | reverse complement strand
CCTCGTCCCGCATTGATCTTCACTCGACCTGATTCTGTTCATTAACACATATTTATAGGAGACAGAGAACTTATATTGTGCATAGACACATAATTAGGAGCCAAAGAGAGGGAGGGTTTGTTGAGGACTAGGGTTGCAGTGGCCAGCAGAGGACTAGGCGGCCTTGATGACGTCGTTTCAGAAGTATTCGGTCGTTCACCTTACTTTGCTCTGGTCGATATTGAAAGAGCCAGGGTCAAGACGGCCAAGTCTATCAAGAACATGGCTGCAGGAAGACAGCATGGTGCAGGACCATTGATATGCACCAGGCTCAGCAGGTTGGGGGTCAATGTGGTCATAGCGGGCAACTTCGGCCCCACAGTATCCGACATCCTCAAAGAGGCTGGGATACAATCAGTTACAGCTACGCCTGGCACAAAGGTCGATGACGCCGTAAGACACTATCTCCGGACACGCAGGCAACGCGCAAGAAAGGTCGCCAAGTAGATCAGCGGACAAGTGCAGCATAGAAATTACCGGAGCACCAAGGAAAGTTATCTAGCAGAGCATAGATAGGCCCGTATGCGCATCGGCGAAGATGTTCGAAATGAAAGAGATCGTCGTTGTTAGCGGCAAGGGTGGAGTTGGTAAGTCCTCCATAACCGCATCGCTGGCTGTGCTGTTCGAGAAGAACGGAGCCAAGGTGACTGCGATCGACACGGACGTGGACGCGCCCAATCTAGCCATCGTGCTTGGAACAGATATGAAGGACTTTGCGGAGATCAAAGCCTCTGAGAAAGCATCAATAGATCAAGAGAAATGCATAAGATGCGGAAGATGCGTGGCGGCATGCAAGCCCGGCGCTCTGATAAGCATTGAAGAGGCCCCTGTACTGATTCCTTTCCTCTGCGAAGGATGTGGCGCCTGCGCCGTTGTATGTCCAACCACTGCGATCTCGATTGTACGAAGAGTAAATGGTAGGATCGGGGTCGCCAGGACGCCGTATGGCTTCGAGCTTGTTTCTGGACAGTTGGATATGGGAGAGAGCAGTTCAGGCCACATCGTGACAGCAGTCAAGAGCAAGGGTAAAACCGTTGCTGAGCATTCAAGGTCCAGTTTCATGGTCGTGGACGGGCCTCCTGGCACAGGATGCCCAGTGATCGCCTCAGTGGCCGGCGCCGACTATGCATTAGTTGTCACTGAGCCAACGCCGGCCGCACGAAATAGCCTAGACCGTGTCATAGGTGTCTTGAACCACTTCAAAATCCCCGCATGTGTCGTGATAAACCGATTCGACCTGAACCCGGACTACGCGCAGGAGATGGAGGATTGGATTGGTGCGAAATGGATGATAGATGTCGCCCAGAGAATACCAACCGACGACGAGGTATTGATTTCGCTGTCAAAGCGAATCCCCGTTGTGGAGTACAGTCCAAACTGTGGAGCTTCGAAGGCAGTTGCATCCCTTGCCGATCGGATTCTTGACACAGTTCCTCCGGAGGGTTGAAGCTGGATTTGATGAGACAACTCCTTGAGGTATTCAATCAGAAACCGGTTAATCTGCCGGTCATAGCTGTGACTGGAGGGAAAGGCGGAACCGGAAAGACAACTGTCGCGGTCAACTTGGCTGCAGCATTGACTAAGCGGAATCTTCGAGTGTTGCTTGTCGATACGGATGTCGATTCCCCTACCACATCCATAATACTAGGTGTAAGTCCGAAGTTGCTTCGTCTAGTGGAGGCTTTTGTTCCGAAGATAGTTGAGGAGAAATGTACGAAGTGTGGAAAATGCGCCGAAGTGTGTCGCGCCCACGCATTGGTGTGGATCAAGGGCAAACATCCAATGTTCTTTGAGGAGCTATGCTCCGGATGTGAAGCATGCCTTACAGTCTGCCCGGTCCAAGCAATAGCGTCTGGAAGAAAGATCCTCGGTCAAGTGAACCGTGTTTCGCAGGGCGACTTGACCTTTGTCGGGGGAGAATTGAAGGTGGGTGAGGCGCGTTCTGCAGAAGTGGTCATAGCGGTGAAGGAGACGGCGTTCGCGGAAGCGAAGAAGGCAGATTACGGAGTTATGGTAGTTGACACGGCGCCGGGTACACACTGCAACGTGGTTCAGGGGCTGCGATCAGCTGATCTCGCTTTGGCAGTCACAGAACCCACACCGTTGGGGATCTACGATTTGGAGCTCATTCTGAAACTATCGTCGACAATAGGGATCCCTTTCAAAGTTGTGATGAATAAGGCAACTCTGGCGGGCCGAGACGCAGAGGGAGTGGCAAGGGTCGCGGAAAAATATGGAACGCAGGTCATAGCCGAGGTGCCGGTTGACAAGAGGCTATTTGAATCCTATATCGCCGGAACCCCACTTGTGAAGAAGTACCCCACCTCGCCTGCCGCAGTGGCCCTGAAGGATTTGGCTAGATTCGTTTCTGGATGCCTGAACCAACGCAGGGATTGAGCACGAGATGACGAAATTGGTGGATTTGCTCCGGGAGAAGGTTGGCGGATTAGTCGACCCTGAGACCGGTCTAGACTTGTCCGAGATGAGGCTGGTACAAGAGATTCAGGAGATCGAACCCGGAGTCATCAGAGTGGATTTCAAACCCTCAAGTCCCATCTGTCCGATAGCAATGAAACTGGCAATTGACATCAAGAAGACCGTTCTCGATACTGAAGGAATACGAAAAGCTCTTGTCTATTGTCACGGACATATTATGAAGGAGAGAATAAACGATTTGGTTAACTCTACAAACGAGGAGTAGATGTGAGACTCCTGACAACAAGAACTGAAAGGTTCAGAACTATTCTATGCTTGGTGGTGCGGCGTGGGTAGGCACGGCTGGCGTTGGCAGAAAGAGCGTGGTCCTGGACCTGGCCGACCAATGAAACCGAGGATGATAGGCATAAGAGGAATAGTGAACAGGTTTGTTCCCGCTGTGCCCAGTGACATAGGTACGCGAAAAGGAGCTATCTTCATGAGTTTTGACGAGTTGGAGGCTCTGCGCCTCGTTGACTACTTGGGCTTAACGCAGGAAGAGGCCTCTCAGAAAATGAGGATCTCCAGAGGTACCATCTGGCGTTGCTTGGACAGCGCCAGAAGAAAACTTGTAGCTATGCTGGTTGAAGGAAGGGAGCTTGTGATCGGCTGAACTGACCTATGGGTGATGTCTGTGCATCTCGCAAGCATCTCTATCCGTGGCTACGCGGAGCAAGCCTCTTTTCCAAGTCTCAACCGCGTCTCTCACCGTTCCTGTGGCGCCCACGTACACTTCTATCCCATACTCCTCGAACATCTGAATCGCTCTTGGCCCTAGGCCGGAGCAGAGCATCACCTGCACCCCCGCTGCTGCCATAAGCTCCGGAGGTTTCCCAGACCCGCCCATATGCTCACTTATATTCTGGAGCACCTTCACCGCATTCGTGCCAGTGTCAACAACTGTGAAGGTTGGAGCGCGGCCGAAATGTGGGCTGACATAATCGTCTAGTCCGTTTTGACTCATTGTAGGAACACATACCCTGACGCCACTCTTGTCAGCATCCGGCATCTTCAATCATCCAACTGATCTCTATTCTCTACACGTATTCATAATTGCGCGGCATCATGCAAACTACTGTTTGAGTTCTGCTATCCGCTTCTTGATCCGCTCCAATTCCCCTTGCAGATAGTTTCTTTGGCTTTCCAGCATCTGAATCTCCTGTTCCCTAGGCATGGCAGGCATTGGTGCGATTGGTGGAAAATATGGTGGCTGGGGGTACGGAGCTGTCATGCCCATTCCTCTGCCACGTCCCATTCCCATACCTCGGCCTCCTCCGCTCATGCCCATTCCACGACCGAAGCCCATCCCTGGGCCGGCTGCTGGACCCATACCTAATCCTGCGTGTCCCGGGACTGTTGCACCTGTCGTGGGGCGTCCCAGCTGGCCTGTCTTGAATCTCTGAATAGCTTCTCTCACCGTTCCAGAGGCTCCTGTAATGACTTCTATTCCCGCCTGGGACAATACCTGAAAGGCATTAGGTCCGACCGAGCCTGTAATGACAGCTTTCGCGCCCTCGTTTGCGACAGTCTGCGCCGCCTCTATGCCTGCCCCATGCATTGCTCCAGTACTTGTGTTAGGCTTTGCGGTGAATTGCAGAGTATCGCTATCCACGAAGATGAAGTATTGGCATCTCCCGAATCTGGGATCTATCTGTGCGTCAAGATG
>CAYQCQ010000109.1:0-4280 GCA_964416035.1 uncultured Candidatus Bathyarchaeia archaeon | reverse complement strand
TGGAGGTTTGCTCGATTCTTGATGTGGTTTGTTGAAAACGCAAGATTCGCAATGCGCGCGCTAGCCATCTCCAATGTATGTCCTCAGAACGTCTGTCGGAACAACCCATGCTAACCCTACCTGCACCATCATAAGCGCCTCGCTCAGCCTTTCCAGTGCCTCTTTCATGAAGTTGTAGAAGCCGCCATAGCCGGTTTGCCTTACGACCGGCCCCGAAGGCGACATACAGTGATTTCCAGGACAAGGTCACAACTTCGGAGTGTGACCCTACTTCAAGACAGAGAGGAAGAAGAAATGTCTTTTGGAGGCTTGGCGTAAAGGGCGATTACGCTCAATGCTGTTGTTTCTAGGTTTTCGACTGTCCCTACTGGTCGGGGAGTGGTTCGGCCGATCCAAGTAGTCTTCCAACCACCGTTATCTGATTGAGTTTCCCTTAGCCGACGGTCGACAACGTCACCCCACTGTCTGCTTCCGACAATCTTGGCGAAGATTCCAAATAGGCTGAGTTTATACAGTTCCCGTTCCGGACTCTTCTCGACGATAAGTCCTTCTTCTCGATCATACATCTCTGTGAGTGTGTCGAAGAGGCTTTTCGAACTCTCTCCAACCTTTCGCATTCCAGTCCATCGTGCGAGTCGACTGCCTCGTCTCTCCCTAAAGTGCGAGTACATCCCCATCAAGGCGATAGAATCCGCATGCCCGTCCTTAGCCTCTGCAGAGATTCTCTTGTATGCAAAGCTTTCTAGGTCACCTATCAGAACGCAGAATCTATCGTTGGCCACACCAGGCCTATCTTCGGCTGGAGCTAGGAAGTCATTGTTCTCCTGAACTCGTTTCGCCTCTTCCTGCATCCCAAGTGTAACATAGAGGACATACGCCAGATATTGGCTTTGAGTATAAATTATGTGGTCAATGTTTGGATCTAAGGTTTCCCAGAATTTGTAGCGGTTGTTCTCTGACCGTAGTCTATCTATGAATTCAAACCCCCTCCTTATGTTCGGGTCGTCAATTTCCTTTGCGGCCACCTTAGCGTCCCCCCATTGCACCTACTCCTCATAAAGAGTGATTTATCGCCAGAGGATAGTAGGCTACTAACTATTTGGACCTTTTCTAAGCCAAAAAGGGTAATGGAGTTCATGAGTATGAGAATCGCCGGTCCGACATTTCCATTGGAAGCATTAGATTTTAGGCCCTAACGATCTGCGAGATTAGATCCTAATCATTCACATGCCTTGGCAATTTTCCGACAGGCTATACCGCACGTAGAAGATTCCCAAAACCGAAAGAAACGCCGCTGGCGGTTCAGGTCCCCGCGGGCCCGCCAATCTGATAATTGGCGCACTCCAAGTGTGGTTTTGAACCTGATTGGGTGTGCGTCCCGGCGGCCGCACCACTACTGTGGTGAATGGCAACAATCTTTCCTTTCGTCAGAGTATAGTTCGCTCCTGATGAATTCGTTGATGGCTTTACGGGGCATCTTCGTATCATATTCCCCTCGGTCCTGCTTAGTTCTAAAGATTCTGCGCAGTTCATGATATGCCAGTGGTTGTCGCGGTCCTCTTGGCATATCTGGCTGGCGCGTGGGGATGATGTCAAATTGGAACATTCACAGTCGAGGCTCGTAGTAGTCAAGGAACCGGTTGTTGTGCCACTAGCCTCCCAGATTCTCTCTCAAAATCCGGTAGGGTTCCACAGGTCCAGTAGAATAACTCTGACTTTGCCGTTCTTGTCTTTACGGGCTCAATCGGTCTATGGTAGAATTGAGAGAAGAATGGGATTCGCTAGAGCTTAAGATCACGAATATGGTTTCAATCATTCGTTTCGTCTAGGAAGATCTCGATAGCAACGAGTGATCTGTTCTATCTAGTCGTTAGCGGAAGGGTAACCGTCAACTAAGAACTGCTCCCTAGAAACCTTTTCAGTATTGACTGAGGCGACTGAGAATACAACTGGTCAACCTCTATTAATCTCGGCCAGTATCTTCTCATCACTTTGAGTTAGGAGTCTTGGCGCCGCACAATGTCTGTTCAGATTCTCCACTGCAGCGATACACATCTCGACAAGAGCTTCAACATAGCCAACTTAGCGAGAGCCCAAGAGAGAAAGGAGGACCTTGCCAAAAACTTCTCAGCCGCTGTTGACTATGGCCTCAAAAATAAGCCTGACCTATTCCTGATGACAGGGGACATCTTTGATCGTGTGTCTCCGGGCAACGCAGCCAGGATCCTTGTCACCGAGAAGATCAGGCAGCTGAAGGAGGCAGGCATATCCGTCTTCATCATAGGCGGCAATCACGACGTACCAAAGCTTGGCAGTCAACATCTTGCAATAGACGTTCTCAGCTCCGCCGGCCTCGCGACTGTGTTCTCTAGGTCCGACGAGTTTGAGAGACGTGTCCTTCAAATCGATGGGAAGAGCGTCTGCGTGGTTGGCAAATCATACTTTTCCCAAGTTGAGAGTCAGAACCCGCTTCGTGGACGCAAGATACCAATTGAGGGAGATTACAATCTCCTCATGATTCATGGCTCGCTGCAAGGTCTGAACGTGTTTTCTTCCGTTCCGGAGATGGCGTCTCAGAATCCCTTCCGTCCTGAGGACATTAAGGTAGGCCTGAACTATCTGGCGTTGGGGCATTTTCACAACTACTATGAGAGAGATCATGAAGGGTGCAAGGTCGTCAACCCCGGTTCCGTGGAGAAGCTCTCATGGGGGGAAATGAATGATGAAAAGGGCTTTGTCTGGGCGGAGCTTGACGGATCAGAGGCTTCTACTGAATTCATTAGGTTAGAGACAAGACCGATGGAGAAGTACATTCTACATCTCTCAAAGAACGAAGACCATTCTCCAACCCTCAAAGATTATGTGATCGATTACATTGTGAGCAAGAGCGATCCTGCCAAGATCGCTAGACTCTTTCTTCGAGGACAGATAACGCAGGAGCAGTACAACGAACTCAAGATCAACGAGATAATTCAAGCAACTAGGGAGGCGTTCTTCCACCTAGGATTCGATCGGACAGAGTTGGAGGTTGAAGGGTTCGGTAGGGTCTTCGTTGAAAGAGTTGAGAACCCAGTCGAGGCCTTCGTCAAAAGGCTTGACGAGTTGATTTCTAGCGCGGGCACAGACGGAGGAAAGAGGCGTAGGCTGGAGCAGGTCAGAGAGTTGGGCAGGAAGTACTTGGAGGAAGCGAGGGCGTGATCATACATCGTCTCAAGGCGTCAGCGTTCAAGAGTATAGGAGACCCGATAAGCCTTGAATTTCCTGAAGAGGGAAGGATAGGAATACTTGGGCCAAACGAAAGCGGGAAGACGACTCTACTCGAAGCAATAGAGTACTCGCTCTACGGCTTGAGGAGAGGTAGGGCGGCTGAAGAAAGCAGAGAGAACATTGTCACATGGGGGAAGGAGGAGGCTAGGCTTGAGGTTGAGTTCACCTCAGGTCATGAAAGGTTTCTATTGCGTCGAGCCTTTGACGTTTATGGTGGACACAGGGCGAGACTGACGCCGATCGTTGAGGGCAAAGAAGACGGTGCGAACACAATCAACAGCTTGACAGAGATAGAAGCCAAAATCGAACAGATCACTGGCATGGATAGAGACTCGTTTACGAAACTTGTCTATGTCAGGCAGAAAGACCTTGACGCGCTTAAGGAACTTGCCAAGGCTCAAAGAGAGCGGCTGGTTAACAAGGTGATGGGGATCGAGGTCTTCGACGACGCCGTTGCTAAAGCCAAGCTCGATCTTACAGCGGTCGAAAAGGATCTTGAGAAGAGGCAGCTTGAGCTTGAGTCGGTCCGCAGAAACGCTCAGGCCTATGAAGAGAAGCTAGCCCAAAGGAATGTGTTGCAGACCGAGATCGCAGAGTTAAGACAGTGCCTTCAGCAGAAGGAAGCCGAACTCAAGGCCGCGGAAAGCCTTCTCGAGGGTTATGATTGGCTCTCCGCCTTCAACTCTACGAGGGGGCTGACTCATTCTATCGCAGAACAACGGTCACGGATACAGCAGGACATGGAGGCAACGGCTGATCTGAAGAGACAAGTGGAAACGTACGAAGACGTGTTGGCTAAGTACAAGCCAGAAGTCAGCAGACTTGAGGGTTTGCGAACAACCTTCCTGACCCTTGAAAGCCGCTTAGAACAATCTCGAAACGCAGTCAGCTCCCTAGGGGCAAGAGAGAACGAAGTCGCTATCCGCGTGGGCTTAACTGATAGGCAGCGTGAACTTCTCAGCCAAGATCTACAGGCTGGAAAGCAGCGTCAACTAATGCAGTTTGCTCTGTCA